>JBDRON010000069.1:0-33747 GCA_043810025.1 Elusimicrobiota bacterium | reverse complement strand
TCAGCTACGTCCCCTACGACAATTCCCTTGCCTTAGAAGAATATCTTCGATATAATGCAACTGTTGTTTCGACCGGAATAATAATGCGGACGGTGATTTCCGCGGCGGTTCGAATTGGTTGCAGGCGAATGCTTATGATGAAAAAAATAATCTTTGCTTTATTGGTATTCATTTTAATCCCTGTAACAGTTTTAGCATGGGATGATTGCGCTAAAGGGGAAGTTTTATGCGAAGGTAAATGTGAACTATTCGTAGATACTGATAACGATGAAATATGCGATCATTCTCAACCTGCTCCGGAGAATAGGGATGTTAATGTATTAAATACAGAAACGGAAGAAAAAATTCACGGCTTAATAAGTGGAAAGGATCTAAAAACAAAAACTGTATCTGAATCAGATAACAATAAAAATAAAAGAGTTTATCATCTTTTGCCAATCTCATTATTCCTTATTGTTCTATACATTATTAGCCGTGTTTTATCAAAGAAAAAAATAATAAGCATTGTGAATCATAGAAAAATTTGGAATGTATTATTGCTGGTTACATTTCTTATTTCAGGAATTTTGGGTATTCTATTAGTGATAAGAATTAATTTTGGCCTAGCAATTCCCTTGCCATTTAATATCTTGTTTTGGCATGTCGAGATTGGTATAGCCATGTTTATTATTTGCATATTTCATATCATTAAGCGTTAGTATTATTTTAAAAATTTGTTCGCAATTAAAAAGTAAATGTAACTACTCAGGTTGTTAAGTGATCATGGTTATATAATTAACTGCGCATAAATAAAGGACTATGAATTTCGTTCTGTGATATTTTTTTCCCTCTTTTAAAAAGAGGGGAATTTCAAAAATGTCAGTTATACGACAGAAACTAAATAAGGAAAGGTTATAGATGAACACCAAAGTTGTTTTAGCGATTGATTTGGGGACTACCGGGAATCGGGTGATGGCTTTCTCCCGGGAAGGGAAGATTCTGGCCAAAGCTTATTATGAATTTCCCCAGATATTTCCTAAACCCGGATGGGTGGAACATAATCCGCTCGATATTTTGAAGACCACCCTTAAGGCTTTGCGGGATGCGGCAAAAGCGGTCGGGGTGAATAAGATTGTTTCTATTGGGATTACCAATCAGAGAGAGACCACGATTTTATGGGATAAATTTACCGGCCAGCCGGTCTACAACGCCATCGTCTGGCAATGCCGGAGAACAGAGGATATCTGCCGGAATTTAAAACAGTATAGCAAGGTGATTAAAGGAAAAACCGGTTTGGTTCTGGATCCCTATTTTTCCGCCAGCAAAATAAAATGGCTGCTGAAAAATGTTTCCGGCCTCCGGGAAAAAATTTTTCGGGGAAGAATTCTTTTTGGGACTCCGGAAACCTGGATCTTATGGAATTTAACCGGCGGCAAGGTTCATTGTACCGAGCCGAGCAACGCCTCCCGGACGATGCTTTTTAATCTCCGGACTCTGGAGTTTGACCGGGAATTGTTGAAAATCTTTGCCCTCCCCGGTTCAATCTTGCCGGAAATTAAAGATTCTGATTCGACTTTCGGAGTGTTAGCGAAAAATATTCTGGGCAAAGAAATTCCGCTGGTGGGTATTTTGGGCGATCAGCAGGCTTCCCTGTTTACGCAATGCGGAGAGGAAAAAGGAACGATTAAGGCTACTTACGGAACCGGCATCTTTGTCATGACCAATATTGGGAAAAAACCGGTGATCTCGGACAAACTGCTGACCACGATCGCCTGGAAGGTTGGTAAAGAGGTGAATTATGCTTTGGAAGGAAGCTTGTTTATGGGCGGGGCAACCATCCAGTGGTTGAGGGATAATCTGAAAATTTTAAAATCGGCCGCGGATAGCGAGCAGATGGCGGCTGCGTTGAAAGATAATGAAGGCGTCTATTTTGTGCCGGCGTTTCAGGGGTTAGGCGCGCCTTACTGGGACCCGGAGGCCCGTGGTCTGCTGATCGGGTTGACCAGGAAAACAACTACAAAAAATATTGCCCGGGCCGCTTTAGAATCGCTGGCTTACCAGACGAGGGATGTGATCGAGGAAATGGAAAAAAATCTCCAATATAAATTTAAAGTCCTGCGCGTTGACGGCGGGGCGACGCTCAACAATTTTCTGATGCAATTCCAAACCGATATTTTATCCCTGCCGGTTGAACGGCTGGTCAATGCCGACAGCACCGCCCTGGGGGCGGCCGGGATTAGCGCGATCGCTACAGGATTCTGGAGCAAAGAAGCCTTTAAGAAAATGAGAAAAATCGATAAGGTTTTTAGACCAAAAATGCCGAGTAAAAATTCCGACTTGTATTACGCCAAATGGCAGGAAGCCGTAAAACGCAGTTTAAAGTGGAAATAATAGAAATTTGGAATTATGAATTTTAAATTTTAAATTGCATTTATAGAAATTGGAAATAAAGGCAGCAAAATGAAAATTATCAAGGATCAGATCGAACTTAAAGAATTAAGAGAAATGGCCGCGAACGGTTTTGGCAATTTTGTCAAAGCGGTGATTGATCTGGAAAATAAAATTATCGCTGTTGACGCCGAGCTTCATTCCGATGAAGAGGCTTTGCTTTTGGAAAATGGGGCAGAACAGGAAAATCTGTGGGGGATTAATTTATATCCGGAGTTGGAGGGAGAGGATTTTATTGAATTTGATTCGATGATCAATCTGCGGCCGGCTCAAGGGAACCGGAGCCGAGGAGTTGAGGACCCGCTAATCAGGCAAAAAATTAAGGTCATCATTGATCAGTTGGTGAAAAAATGAGTTATCAACATAAAAGTTTAGCCGATGGCCGCTGGTTTGAGTTTACCTTTCCGGAGCAAATGGCTAATCTGGGAAGCGAAGTCCTGCGGGCGATTAGTTGGAAAAATAAAAATAATTTTGTCTATAGCCAAAAGGCTTTTGAGCGGTCTTTGGAACTGCTTTGGTTAACGATTGCCGATCAAAAAAATAAAAAACGCCTCAGAGAATTGACCCGTCTCTATGAAGTTTTGGCCGACTACTTCGCTTTTGATAATCTATACGGTTCAACCGATAAATCCTGGCAAAACTATTTTTTAGGCTTTAATTATTTAGCCAGACTAAAAATAGCGCAAAACGCAAAGCGTAAAGCGTAAAACGCAAAGTTTAAAGAATTGTAACAGGTTAGCTTCCAGTAGTGCAGCAACTCCCTCCCCCTCGATGGGGGAGGGTTGGGATGGGGGTGATTGTGTTTTAATTGCCCCTCACCCTACCCTCTCCCACGAGGGGAGAGGAGAAAATATTTTAAATTACTTCTGAGAGCTAACCTGTTACAAAGAATTTTAAAGACTCAATGCTTTTAGCTTTTGACTTTACGTTTTGAGTTTTGCGCTTTGAGTTTTACACTAAATAACCGGAGGTTGTAATTATGAGTATTTTAGTGGTTGGTTCCGTGGCTCTGGATTCTGTGGAAACGCCGTTTGGCCGGGTGGAAAATGCGCTCGGTGGTTCGGGTACTTATTTTTCCATCGCCGCCTCCTATTTTGCGCCGATCAAACTGGTGGCGGTGGTCGGCAATGATTTTCCCGAAAGGCACATCCAAATGCTCAAAAAACATCGGATTGATTTGGCGGGGCTAAAAAGGGCGGCCGGTAAAACATTTCACTGGAAGGGGAAATATGCTTATGATATGAATAAAGCGGAGACGCTGGATACTCAGCTGAACGTTTTTGCCCATTTCCAGCCGGAGATCCCCGAGGGATACCGGAAGAGCGAATATGTTTTTCTCGGTAACATCGATCCCGAACTGCAGTTGGAAGTGCTTAAACAGGTAAAAAAACCGCGGGTGGTGGCCTGCGACACGATGAATTTCTGGATCGAACGAAAAAAGAAAGAACTGAAAAAAACCTTAAAATTTGTCGATATCCTGGTGGTCAATGAAGCCGAGGTCCGGCAGCTGGCCGAAGAAACCAATCTGATCAAGGCCGCCCGGGCGATACTCTCCTGGGGTCCAAAATCCCTGGTGGTAAAACGCGGCGAGTACGGCGCTCTGTTTTTCAGCAAGAACCATATTTTCTCTGCGCCAGCCTATCCTCTGGAGACAGTCTACGACCCCACCGGCGCCGGAGATTCTTTTGCCGGCGGTTTTATGGGTTACCTGGCTCACTGTAACAGCTTGCATAAAGTTAACTTGAGGAGAGCAATAGTTTTCGGCAGCGTCATGGCTTCCTTCGATGTTGAGGATTTCAGCTTGAACCGTCTTTCCAAGCTGAACTGGAAGATGATCAATAACCGCTTCCAACAATTCAAAAAACTGACCCATTTCGAGGTGTTAGAATAAGAAATTAGATGAGACGGTAAAAACATATTCTTTTGACTTAAATTAGTTAACCATGTATAATGAGAACATGGATAACCGGGTTTTTAAACCTTTTCAAGAGTGGCTAAAGCAATCTGTATATGATTTTGGGACAGCCAAAGCCATGTTTACAACAAGAAGATACATATATGCAGTTTTTATGTGTCATTTAGCTTTAGAAAAAGCTCTAAAAGGTTTTTATTCTAAAATTCAAAAGAAAAATCCACCAAGAACCCATGATTTAAATTTTCTTGCTAAAAATATTAATTTGGAGTTGCCGGAAGATTTACGGATGTTTTTGAATAATTTGAATGATTTGAGTGTGCCAACTAGATATCCTGATGAATTGAAACATATATTAAAAGAGTATAATAAACTAAGAACGGAAAAAATTTTGGCTCAAACTCAGAAAATTTTATTATGGCTAAAAGAGAAATTATAAAAACGAAAGATTTATTGCTCAAACTATTTCGAACTAGAAAAATTCATCTAGACAAAATAGTTATCTTCGGTTCTTCTGTAAAAAAGACCTTTCGATCAGACAGTGATATTGATATAATTTTGGTCTCAAGAGATTTTAGAAACAAGGATATTTTTGCGCGCGTATCCCTGGTTAACGGAATTCACAGTGACATTGTCGAAAGGATTAATCGGCCGATAGATTTAATGTTTTATTCTGATCAGGAATGGGAAAAAGGAAATTCAATAATAATGAATACCGCCAAAAATGAAGGTTTGGTTTTTTCTGTATAGAAGATTTGCTTCCCAATTAACCGGTCTGGCGTAAACTAATTTTTAACCGCAAAAATTGCTCTTTTTAGCTCTCCTAACTTTTTTTCTTGTCGGAAATTACCCCCCAAAAAATCTTAACAAAAAATTTACATAAACTTAACATATCCTTAACATCAGTTTTGTACAATTATTCTCAGCATTGCAAAACGCAGCAAAAAAATAATTTATTCCTGGAGGGACACAGCGATGCCGCAGAAAAAAGTCAGTCAGAAATTAGTCAGTATTATTTTAGCCTTATCGATGTTTTTTTCCAATTTTTCGTGGGGAACCCCGATCAGCCGATATTTGCGTACTCCGAACGAAAAATCAGTTGCGGGCATTGATGCAGCTCTTGAGGAAAACGACGGTAAAGCGTTGGAAAAACTAGAAAAGGGATTGATCAGGGAATTAGGTAATTTTAAAACTACTGTATCTAAAAATAAATTTTTCTACGATCTGCATGAAGAAAAAACGATTGATTTAAGTGATGCCGCGGTTAAGGCAAAGTTGGAATCGAAAGTATTTTTTGGTGTGCCATTTAAGAAGACAGATAAATGTCAGTTGCTTTATTTTACCGGTGTTCCCATCGCCCTGGTCAAGGAAGATGAACACGGTCAGATTGAGGAAATAAAGACCATTGTTGAAGAATTAGATAATATTCCCCTGGCCGCCCTGATGGACGAAGATAGAATAGAAGAATTTAAGAAAAACGGGGGGAAGGCAATAGATGTTGTCTTAAATGCCTACCGGTATCTTAAGGAAAGAGCAAAATTGGATGTTCCGGCGAGGAATACTGCTGATTACCGGGAATTAAGAGAATATATGAAGGAATTTGATCTGCAGGATAAAAAATATAAGGATAGATTGGCCGAACTGGCATCGGAGGTTGAAAGAATAGAAGCGAAGGGCAGTAAAGGAAATAAAAAAGAGTTGGCCAAATCAAAAACCAAACTGCAGGAAGTAAAAAAACAGTATACAAAGTTTGTGAAGACCGGGGGGTTGGCGCTGGCTGGCGGTAAAGGAAAAAGTTCTTCCATCGTCGCCGGTGAGGTGGATGTTCCGGATGGGTTTAATGTGATCACTACGGCTTACTTTAAGTCTATAAAGCAAACATCGGTGATTAAAGAAGGTGAGCTGAATTTGGAGGCCTTAAAAAGGGATTTTAATCGAAAATTTGGACAAAAAATACTGTGGGATGTAATTGTAAAATTTGGCGTAAAAAATATTGTTAAAACAGATGGTCATACTGACTTTAAAGAGATTGAAACAACTACCGAAGAACAACTGGATGTTTTTAATCGGATTCTCGACGGAAAGGAATTTGGCAAGGAAGTGCTGGAAGATTTTGGTAAAGAACTCGGTTTTTATGTTGAGGGTTTGGGTTCGCTCACGGAAAAACAACTCGCTGAATTCAATCAGGTTTTAGAACTATATCTGGAACAAGAAAAATTGGTTAAAAGCCTGATGTTAAAGGAACTGAATATTAAAAAAATTGAGCAAATAGATTCAGTTAAGGGTGAAAAAATCGCTGCTGGTTTTAATAGGTTTCTGGATAAGCATTTGTTCGATACCGCGGAGCGTCTGGACAAGATAGAAAACCGCATGGAGAACAAGAAAGTTTTGCGGATATTTTTTTCCTACGCGATGGAGAGGTCTCATAATGATGTTTGGGAGATAATCAACGATAAATTAGGGAAATTGGATACAAGTAATGATGGAAAAAGGGAATATGTTGCCGATGAAATTCGGGCGGCGATTAAAGAAAATCCTCTCCCGGCAGATGTGGAAAAAGAAGTTTCCGTGATGTATATGCTCATGAATGTTCGACGGGCGATGGCCGGCAAAGAAAGTCCAACCCGGGTAGCGGTAAGGAGTTCCGGGGTTAAGGAAGATATTGATGTTAAGTCCTGGGTGCCGTTTACTTCCGGTTCGCAGGCCGGGATGTCGGATACTTTTCTGAATATTAAGGGAACGAGGGAGGTCCTGAAGAGGTTAGTTGATGATTGGGCCAGTCTCTTTACCGACCGGGCGATTAGTTATCGCGATGACCAGATATTTTTAATTTTTACCGGTAAGCTGGGCGTCAATGAAGAACAATCCAAAGAAAAATACTACAATTTGTTAGGAAAGTTCCGGGATTATTCCCGGAAGTTAAATCGTCCGGAGTTCGACGCTTTGGCGGACATCTTGACCGGGTTGCATAACCCCAGTTCGGTGGTGCTGAAAAATGCCATTCAGGAAATATTAGTTTATGAGCCGGATAATGAAGATTTGAAATCCGCCTTGTTGATGTTGGAAGAAAGCGCCCAGGAGTATGTTGACGCTGGGGAAATCAGTATTGATGTCTTAGTTATGCAGATGGTGGAAAGTTATATCGCCGGGGTGCTTTTTTCCGTTGATCCGGCCACCGGGATGACTGGTATGGCTCAGGCGTTGTATCGAGCCTGGTATCAAGGTAATGATAAACTTATTTTTAGAAATGAAGACACAAAGGAGATTACCGGCGTTAGGGCAGCAGTCGTTAATGGCAATTTAAGTTTTGGTTTAGGGGAAGCGGTGGTTTCCGGCGGCGTTAATGCCGATAATATTACCGTGGGAACATTAGATGGCGAAAATTGGATGGTCTTGAACAAAACAAAAGGCGACAAAAGAAGACAAATGATTCAGCGGGAACTAGCGATGAAAAGGATGCTGGATAAATTGTATCTGGAAAAATTTGGGACTTCTTCGCTTAAAGAATCGGAAATTAATCTCAAAAAAATTGATGAATTAAGAAAAAAATCTAAAACCAATTTATATTTACTCGGCACGGATATTAAAATTGAAGAATTGAGTTCGATTGGAGAAGCAGAACTGTTGAAGAAATTAACCGCCCGGTATAATCAGATTATGAATTTGCAGGACAAAAAGATGTTGCTTAGTTTTTATAAGATCGTCGTGAGCGATGGAAGGCTCGATTTGACTCCAGGGATAAAAGTTTTATTAAAAGAGGTGATAGAGCAAGTCAGTGCCAAAAAACCGTTAGAAGAAACAGATTTCGTGAAAATCAGGAAACTAAATAAACAATTATTACAGCAAATTCATCCTTCTATTCTGGAGAAGAGCCGAACGGTAAATAAATTGGCCGAGGCTTTCAAGTTCGCCACCAGTTATGAAGAAATTGACAAGACGATCAGCCGTGATTTGGGGGTCCATCTGCATGGGACCAGATATTTGAAACAATTAAGAACACCTGTTGATCCGGATAATCTCGAGGTCACGGAGACCCCGAAGCAGATGCTGGAACGATCGAAGGAAATTGCTGATGAGCTCGCCAAAAAGATCGTTACTGAGAGTTCAACAGTAGATTTGGAAAATGGAACGAGTGTGGAGCGGGCGATCGCTAAAATCCTTGCTGGTATAAGGGAAGAATTTAATGTTCTCGAGGGTGAATCAGGAGACGGGCTGAAGGCGCCAACACTCAGAAAAAGATTGGAGAAACTTATCGTTGACGCGAAGAAAGCGCAAATTGGAGTGGAAAAAGGAAGAAAAGACCTCGCGGAAATATTTGATAGCGCGGAGCAAGGGGAAACATTTATTCAGATGCTGCAGGAAGTCCGGAAAAAAACTGAACTGGAGTTGCCGGAGAGAGAAAAAGTCTCGAAAAAATTAAATAATTTTGGCGTCAAAGATATTACTGACTTAACTTATTTGATCGATGCCATCAACACGGATAAACCTACCTGTTATATTGAAACCAGCGATGCTCACCAGGATGCTTTCTGTATTACCGATTCCGAGATCGTTTATCTGGCTGAAATGGTTTGGAAAGTTGTGGATTTGTACAAATTTCCGATCGATATTGAGTTTGGTATTGAATTCGATCCAACAGCCGAGGAAGGTAAGAGAATAAAGTTACATGTAATTGATGAGAATGGGAAAGTATTGGAAATGAAAGGTGGAAAATTGGTTCCAAGCAACAAGACTCCGGAACAATTAGGTCAAGGCGGGAAAACCTTCTTGAAGTTGTATAATCTCCAAGCGCGTCCTTACACCGCTAAACGGCAGGGAGTAGATTATATGCGGAAAGGACCTGAGGTGGACGAGGATTTCATTGACAAAAACAATATTCAACCGTTGACGACCGGTACAAAGGGTGAAAATGCCTCGATTGGATATGTCTTTAAACCCGATCCGAACAAGAGTATTGATCACGCGGCCCGACAAATGGAGCGCTTAAACAGTTGTACCTTCACTGCGGAAGACCGTAAATTATTAATTGCGGCCGGACTTAATCCGGACGAATACGGCATCGGGAGAAAATATGAAACATTGCCGGTGATTCTTTATTTAAAAGAAGCCAGTCCGGAACATGATCCTCTGATGAAGAGAGCGGCGGCGGTGATTACCGATGAAGGCGGAGATGCTTGTCACGCGGCAATCTATTGCCGGGAACAGAAGATTCCGGCGGTGACGGGAATTGGGGTCAAAGGTGCGGAAGCGATCAAAGGGCATTTTATGCTGGTGGTGGACGCGACCAATGGCCGGATTTTCAGGTTTGAGCAGGAAGAAAAAAAGAGAATCCCGCTAATTTATGTGAAAGAACGGATTAAACCGTACGGTTTCGTTGGCGACGAGCACGGTGTTGTTTTACCCGGGTTTGGCCACATTACCGCTTCGCCGGAGGCGGCTAAAATGATGAGCGCTCTGATGTTGTGTAAAGAGCGGATTACCGGGGACAACCTGGTTCGAGTGGAGTTTAAGGCTGAGGAAATGGCCATCAATGTGTTTGCCGGTTACGGGTATGATTTGATGAATAAATTTGAAGCAGATCCCAAGACCAGACCGGGAAGGGTATATGTTCAGGATATTTTTTTCAAGTTTAGTAAAGGTGAACCTACCGGGGCGCCCAAATTTTTAGCGAAACTTAACGAAACAATGTATGAATATTTTAGTCAAAAGAAAAATTTAGCGTTTAGAATGAGATTCCAAACCATATTTGGCAGAGATTATCAGAAAGAAGACGGGTTGATGCTGTTAGCCGCTCTCGATGTGCGCGAATGTTATTTGAAGGAAAACGATCTTACCCATATGGCGGAAAGGGAAAAAATACTCAAATTTGTGGAATTGGTGATGACGGAAACCGAGGAACCGAAAAATTATCTGAACTACGCCTTTGGTGTATTCCAAAGGCGTTTCAATTACGATTTGAACATTGTCGAAGCTTTAGAGAAACGTAAATCTGATATCGTACCAAAAATAGCGGATAAATTAAAGTCAAAAGGGTACACAACATTTGAAGATTATGCTTCTAAAGAATTCCTTTATTTCTTTAATACGATGGGTTTTACTACCGCTCCCGACAAGAGCGCGAAAATTCGGGTTTATGATTTTGCTCCCGATAAAATCAGCGGTTTAATCGGATCGGAAATTTTTTCCTATGTGAATTACAATCCTTTTACCGGTTTAAGAGGCGCTTCACTGGAGTTAGAGGGATTAGTCGATGAAGAGACTGAGCAATTTGAAGGTAATCAGAAAGTATTAAAATTTATTGCCGACACTGTCAATGAGGCAAACAAAAACACGGGCAACCTGGCTGTTTTTTATGTTTTTGTCCGCTTTTTACGGGAAGTTGAGCTTATTGATCGGATGTTTGAGTTGATGGCTCAGCGGAATGGGGGGGGGAACCGCTCTTTACCCAAAGAGATCGGAATTATGGTGGAAGTTCCTTCCGACGCTCTCTTAGCCAAAGAATTTGCCATAAAAATGCAGCAGATGCGGGAGAAATATGCCAAGTATGGAGTAAAAGTTACCTTTTACTCTTTTGGCACCAACGATCTTTCCAATCTTGTCGGGGTCTGTGACCGGGAGGATCCGAAGACAATAAAGTTCAGGGTTATTGATCCTTACGCTCTTGAAGCTTTGCTCGAGATAAAAAGTAAGGGTTATTATTATAATGAGGCGACCGGCGAGTTGCCTTTGGTGTTCGAAGGCGCCCCGGGGATGTTCCGGGTAATGGAAGCGGTAGTTAAAAGGGCCAGAGAGTTTGGAGTGATGGTCGATTTATGCGGTGAAGCGCCGAATATTTTGATGGGACTGAAACGCTTCAAGGAAGCGGCCCGGATGATGCGGTTACTGCGCTCTTGCGGTTTAAGCAAGGTCAGTTTTATTCAGTTGGCGATGATGTTGAGCAAGGACGCGGTATCGGAAGAAAAAGTAATTACCACCCCGGAAAAAGACAGGAAGAAATTGGTGGATTTGTCCGGTGAGAAAAACAAGCTGGAGCAAAATGCCGGGGTACGGGCGGGAAGGGTTGTTTATATCAATAGTGTCGAGGATTTAATTCCCGATACTTTGAAGGGCGTGGATGTTAAGAAGTTAGATGAGTTGAAAGAATTTATTAAGTTGCAGGGGCCGCGGTCCGCCCGCTCTACAATGATTAATTTCGGTAAGGGTCTGGCGATGACCAAAGAAGAATTGGCGATCGAAGAGCAGGATTTGAAGAAGTTCGAAGAAGAGAGATTAATTCGAGCGATCGGCAACGGGCAATATGTTTGGACCAATCTGGATACTACTGTGGAAAAAATTTCGACCCAACTGGTGAATCTGGGTTATATTGGGGAAAAACAAAAAAATGTTTTGACTTCCTGGCAGAAATCCGTGGAAATTGTGGATGATGAAAAAATTATCGTTTTCACCAAAAACCTGGTAGCGATGAGTAGAATTGAATTTGCCATGCCCAATACGCAGTTTAACAAATTTATCCAAATGGGATGGATTAAATCTGTGGGCAAGGATCAATATATATGGACCAATCTTAGTTCCCGGAAAAGTACATTTGCCAATGAACTAAAAGAACATGGTTATGGCGACGCGGAGAGGAATTATGCTTTGGAGGATTGGGATAAAGCCTGGAATAACACCGCGGCCGGGTTGGAAAGAAGGGGCATTGACTGGGACGATCTGGGTTATACTGTCGCTATTCTAACCGATGCCGATGTGGATTTAGAGGGCTGGGATGTTTTAAAAAATAAATATATCGCTCAGCGGCTTAAAATTAAAGCTGAGGGTCTTGCCGGAAGGCGGGCTGAGTTGGAAGGACAGATGATTACGATTGATTACCGAAACAAGGCAATCTATCAAGGCAAGCTGCCCATTAAAATGAATGAATTAGAACTAAGGGATCTTCCTTTGTCGGCTGATGGAAAAAGGGTGAAAGTACCCACAGAAAAAGCGGTGCCGGACGATGCTAATACTGTTTACTCGAAATTTAAATTTCATCCCTTACTTCTGCTTGGTTATGAACAGGATAAATTAATAGAGGTATTTGATGAGTATATCAAAAAGCTTTACCGTGAAGCGGAAATTGTGGCCAGGGAGAAAAACGAAAAGACCAGGCAGGTTCTACTGAGCAATTTCCGATCGCGGATTGATGCCATTCATGAACCGGTGACCAGGGAATTTTTAGAAGTTGTCTATAAACAATTGGATAACGGAAAAACCAAAATTGAGTTCCCTGCCGGTTGGGATACAAAGTTAAGAATCGATTATTTTAGCTATTTGGAAAAGGGGATAAAGGAATTACTTCATGGCCGGAGCGCGGAAGAATATATTAAGAACGCTTTCCGGGTACAAATGAAAGATACCTTAAGTAAAAATCAGGGCAAGTTGGTAATTCATAAAACCGCCAGTTTGGACTGCGCGGAATTCGGTAAACGGGGAGGCGGATTTTTAGTTGAGCATGTTAATCCGAATCCGGGTTACGGTTTAAAAGGCGCGGCCCGGGGAATTGGCGATTTTACTCCGCTTAACCGTTGGGAACTGGAGGTTTGGAAAGAATTATGGTCGGGTTTGCCTCAGCAGGAAAGAAAGAATTTTGGTTTACAGATCACTGATCTGCGCGGCACGCAAAGCGGGGCGATTCTTATTTTCTGGAAATATCTTTTAAAGAGAATGGATATAGTCCCGGGTGAAGATGGTCTAAAGATCGGAATAAACATCAATACACCCAATGATACCGTGACGGTAGACATATTGTTTAACGAATTTAAGGATTTTGGCACAGAGAAATTTGGCAAGGGTTTAAGTTTTGTTACTTACAACCAATTTCAGTTGGGCGCAGTCTGGTCTGGTACGGATATTGACTGGGAAGAAAGGTGGCGATTAGCCAAAGATGAAGAGTTGGTAGACCTTGGTGATAAGGCGATACAGATAATTCATCATTATGTAAAAGCAGAAAACGATGCCGATAAAACCAATCCCAAAATGGTTATCGAGTTTGAAAAGGAGGAACAACCGCTATTTGTCTCTGTTGGTTCAAACGATACAGCGCAACTGGTAGATCTATCCTTTAAAAAAGGCGAGACTGATCGGGATGCTTCGTCCGATAATGTAAAGCTAAAAGATTCAATCACAGAGCTGGTCGCGGCGATCCGACCCGTTGATTTGATCAATATCAAAGATGTGAAATATATTCAAAAGTTGCGGGGAGAAGCGGCTAGGGCTATCCGGAGTTTGGGCTTGGAGAAGGAATACCAGGAAGAGAAGAATGCTTCTTTGGCAATGGCCTTGCTTATCTCGGGTATTTTTAACAATACGCAAGTGAGTAAATATTTGCTGGGTTTTTATGATCCCAAAACAGATCCCAAAACTCTACCGCTATTGGATTACAAATTAGAAAAATACAAAAAGCAGCTTGCCGCTGATTTAAAAAAGATTGGTGAGCAGATGAAAATCAATCGGGCAACTCCAGCTGACAATGTTGATAAAAAATTGAATATAGCGCTGGCTAAGGCGATGCTCCCAACCTTAAAGGAGGAAGATTGGAAGGTCTTTGATGAGTTGTGGAGAGAAATTTATCAGCAAAAATCTGCGGATAAAATTCTCAGCAATATTGTCAAAGATATTTCCTACACCGGAGAAAAAGACAGCAAAAAACTGATCGTAAACCCGGCGCTTTCTTTGTATAGAATCTTGAAAGCGATTAACCGTTTAAGCGAGAAGGGGTATCCGCTAGGCGGGAAATATTTTACCATTGATAATGAATCGCTGAGGAAGGTATTGGTGCATCTGGTTTTGCTGGACAACCTTAAATTTGGTGACAGTAAAGCTTATTTTATTAACGCGGCTAAAGAACTGGGCAATGTGCTGGATGCCGTAGAAATGGAAACTATCCTGGCGAATGCTACCGGTGATACTCCAAACTTAACTCCAGCCGATAATTACTATTTGGGTTTTGTCAACCGCGCGCTTAAAGGGTTGGCTTCCGAAGGAGTAAATATCGAATATGCGGTCCAGGTTAAAATTGCCGGTTTGATTAAGGATAGGAATTTTGACGGCCAGGACGGTCTCGAGTCTGTCTTGAAGGAAGAATTGAATCTTGATTCCAAGAAAATTTGGCTGGTTAAATCAGCAATAGCCAATGAAATGGATAGAAAAATGGGTAAAGATGTTAACCCTTCGGAGGATTTGCAGGATTCGATCAGAACAGTTGTTGCTAATGGCGGGGAAATGACTGAGATCATAGACAACAAGGATTCCGGAATTTTCATTACTGAAGCAGCAATGAAAAAGACTATCGGTCTTTGGCAGGCAACAAGAGAATTTGCCGGCGGTCTGGAAAAAGAAGGTTTGGGAAAAGTCAAAGTTTATGTTGAAGGCGATGCCGACGCTCTCAAAAATTTAGGGTTAAATGTAACGGTTATCGATAAAATTACCAAGGATGAAATTTCCAAACGCGTTGGTGAAAGATTCTCGGTTATCGCCGTTGGCGATGATGAAATAAAGGGTATTGACAGCGGGAAAATAATCCGGCTGGCTGAGATTGGAAAGGATGAAAACAAAATTATTTTGGCGCCTTTTGCCCTGGTTAAAGCCCTTAAACGACTTGTTGGCGGTGCAACAAATGCCGAATTGGAAAATATTGCCTTGGGTATGCTGAAGGAATTACAACTTTCCGGTTGCATCGATAAGACAGTTGATTTAGCTGCAATAGCCAAACAACTTATTATCGGTAATACGGTCCCGGCGATTGCCATCAGCAAACAGGTTGGTGAAGATAGACGAGTATTCGAGAAGTTAGCTCAGAAGGCATAGGAACTGCAGTATACCAGTCTGTAATTTTCTACAGCGGCGGCCTTGAATTTGGCCGCTGCTTTTTTTTAATTGAAATAGTAAGCAAAAAGAGATAGAATAGGTTTGGATGAATAGAAGATAGTGAAATGAATACAGGTTGCTTTGTGTGTCCTGATTGGTTAAACGGTCAGGACATTGTTTTTTATTATTCGTAAGCAAATTTTATTCTCGACAAATAATTGGTTGTCCAATATAATAGACAATAAGCCAATAAAAAAGATATAAAAGGGGCGAGGGAAAAGATTTTAAATAATTAGGGAGATTTAGATGTTTGATTTTGTGGATAAAAATAGTTTGAAGAAGTTTGAACTTAAAAATGATGTCGGGTTGAAATTCGATTTTTTGGAGAATGGGGCGGTTTTTTCCCTGATGCGGGGAGAAACGATCATTAACCAGGTTTTAGGCAGTCCGCTGGAAGGGGCGCTGAATAATCTTTATCTGCGCGTTTTTTCCGGAGACAAAATTACCGCTTTTTCTCTGCTTGGGCCAAAATCGACCAGTGATTTTTTCCATACGGAAAACGCGGTCCTCTGGAAAGGGGTGCGGGAGGATTTAGAGTATTCCTGCCGGCTGCGGTTGGATCAGAAAACGACGCTCTGGTTCTGGACGGTTAGCGTGAAAAATCTCTCTCCCAAAAGTAAAAAAATCGATACAATTTTTACCCAGGATCTGGGGATTGCCCTTATGTTCGGGGTACGGATTAACGAAGCCTATACCAGCCAGTATATCGACCATACGGTGTTTAAAGATAAAAAATTCGGTTATCAGATTTGTTCCCGGCAAAATCAGGCGCAAGGCCGGGAATACCCCTGGATAATGCACGGCTGTCTGGATCAAGCGGTCGGTTATTTGACCGACGGTTTCCAATTCTTTGGCCTGGACTATAAAGCCAGCAATCAGCCGGAAGCTTTAAAAAATAAAACACTGCCGAATAAAGTCTATCAGTATGAGTTTGCCTTCCCTACCCTCCAATCAAAGGCGATCGTTTTGGCGCCGCGGAAGGAAACAACGATTACTTTTTTTGCTCTCTATGAACCGAATCATCCCCCGGCCTCGCAGCCCGGAGACGCCCGGAAAATAAAAAAAGCTGCCGAAATTTACCGGAAGCTGGATAAGATGATTGATCTTGCTCAATACCATCCGGTAAAAAAAAATCGCAGTCTTTTTGATACCGCGCCGCTTTTTGCCGGCAAAGATCTTAATGCTGCGGATTTAGATCACTATTTCGGTAAAACGCGCCGGCATGCGGAAAAGAACCTTTCTTTTTTTTATGGAAAAAATAGTTATGTTTCCCTGCAAGCCAAAGAGCTGGTGGTAGAAAGGCCGCACGGCCATATTATCCGTTCCGGTAAAGATCTACAGAATAACGAAAATTTAATGTCTTTAACCAGCTGGGTTTACGGTATTTTCAGTTCCCAGGTGACCATCGGTAATACCTCCTTCAATAAATTGCTCTCTGCTTCCCGCAGCCATTTGAACGTGCTTAAGTCCAGCGGTCAGCGGATCTTTATTAAAGAAAAAAACGGCTATCAGCTGTTCGGCCTGCCTTCCGCTTTTGAGATGGGCTTGAACTATTGCCGCTGGATCTACAAGGGGAGCAATGGCGTAGTTGCGGTGAAAGTTTGGGCTTCAATGCAGGATCCGGCCTGTTTTTTGGAACTGGAAGTGCTGAGCGGGAAAAAAAAGGAATTTTTAATCAGCCACAATGTGGTCCTAGGAAACAATGAGTTGGAGACCACCGGCCGGGTGGTGATTGACCGGGCACGCGGACGGGTGGAACTGATTCCGGCGCCGAAAGAATTTCTCACCAACCATTATCCGGAGACGAAGTTTTTCATCGTTTCTAATGACCGGGCGAAGATCGAATCAATTGCTGGCGACCGCTTGCTTTTCCACGACGGGCAGGAAAGAAAAACACCGTTTGTGGTGATTAAAACCAAAGCGGTGAAAAAGTTTAGCCTGGCTTTCACCGGAAATATTTTAAACGCTAAACAGGCTGAAGTGTTGGCGGAGAAATACAGCCGACAGACCGAAGAATTTAGCCAGGCGGAGAAAGCCTCGGCTGATTTCTGGGCGGTGCTGGGGCAGCGCGCGGTGTTGAGTTCCCCCAAGCCGGAGGAAGGGATCAGCAAGCTGAACGATATTTATTGGTGGTATCTGCATAAT
This sequence comes from Elusimicrobiota bacterium, assembly GCA_043810025.1. Taxonomy (GTDB): domain Bacteria; phylum Elusimicrobiota; class JBDRON01; order JBDRON01; family JBDRON01; genus JBDRON01. The sequence continues at coordinate 16,361 of JBDRON010000069.1, read as the reverse complement.
GCCCTGGTTCATTTCACCACGCCTCACGGCTTGGAACAGTGCAGCGGGGCGGCCTATGGCCTGCGCGATGTCTGCCAGGGGCCAGCCGAATTGTTTTATGCTACCCGTAATTTGCCGGTTTTGCGCGAATTGCTGAAATTGGTTTTTTCTCACCAGTATCGGCAGACCGGTGACTGGCCGCAATGGTTTATGTTTGACCGTTATCAGACCGTGCAGGCTTCCGATAGTCATGGCGATATTATCATCTGGCCGCTGAAAGCGGTCTGCGAGTATCTTGAGTTGACCAACGATTTTTCGATTCTCGAGGAACGGGTGGTTTATACGGACGCTCGAACTAAGTTGTTCACCAAGGAGTCTTACTCAATCTTCAGTCATCTGAAAAAAGAAATTGCCGGGATCAGAAAAAATTGTTTGCCCGGAACCAGTTTGATCAGCTATGGCCATGGCGATTGGGAAGATACCCTTCAGCCGGCGGAATCTTCCATGCGTCAGCGGATGGTCAGTACCTGGACGGTGGAACTGGTTTATCAGACCTTAAAAAGGTTTCAGCAGGTCTGTGCCCGGGCGGGGAAAAAAGCGATGGCGGAAGAGATGAAGAATTTCACTGAGGCGATCCGGCGGGACTTCAACCGTTATTTGATTAAAAATAAAGTTGTTGCCGGCCTGGCTTATTTTCGGAAGAAGAAAATTGAGTATCTGCTCCATCCGCTGGATAAGAAAACCGGCGTGAAATATCGCCTCTTGCCGATGACCCGGGGGATGATCAGCGGGCTTTTCACCAAAGAACAGGCGGAGCAGCATTTAAAGCTGATCGAAAAAAACTTGAAATTTCCGGATGGCGCGCATTTGATGAACAAACCCATCCCTTACCGGGGCGGGGTGGAAAAATATTTCAAGCGGGCGGAAACCGCGGCCAATTTTGGCCGGGAAATCGGTATGCAATATGTGCACGCTCATATTCGTTATCTGGAAGCGCTGGCCAAGATGGGGAAAGCCGAGGTGTTGTATCAGGGACTGCTGGAAATTAACCCGATCACCATCGATAAAGTAGTTCCCAACGCTTTAACCCGCCAGAGCAACGCTTACTTCAGCAGTTCCGACGCCGATTTTAAAGACCGCTATGAGGCGATGGCCAAATTTTCCCAAATCAAAAAACTGCAAGTGGGGATTAAAGGCGGCTGGCGGATCTATTCCAGCGGCCCGGGCATCTACATCTATCAACTGCTCGCCAGTTTCCTCGGTTTAAGGGAATTGTTTGATGATATCCTGCTCGATCCGGTTCTCCCCCGAAAACTGCACGGCCTCATTTTTGATTTTGAGTATTTTGGCCGCCAAACGCGCTTCCAATATTTTATCAAGCAAAATGTTTATTCCCCATACTCTGTATCGGTCAACGGCACAAAAGTAGAGAATCTCCGTTACGAGGAAAACCCCTACCGCCGGGGCGGCGCCCTGATTAATCGAGAAACATTTTTGAATCTGCTGAACAAAGAAAACAATTTGGTCGAGATTTATTTATAATAGGGGACGTTGTTAACTAATTAACTATTGACTGATTAAAAAATAACAGCACACGTTTATCTGTCACCTGTATTGTGTGTAATAGATGTCAAATTATCTTCAAGAAAAAAAGGAGGAGAAAAAATGATTTTTGTAGCGTTGATTGTGGTTTTGGGGTTGGGTGCGGTTGTTTTTATGTATCTTTACAACTCTCTGATCAATTTACAACAGAGAGTAAAAAATGCCTGGTCACAGATTGATGTGCAGTTGAAGAGGAGACATGATTTAATCCCCAATCTGGTGGAAACAGTCAAAGGGTATGCTGCGCATGAGCGGCTGGCGCTGGAAAATGTAATTAAAGCGCGCAATCAGGCGGTGAGCGCTTCCAGCATTGGAGAGAAAACGCAGGCGGAAAATTTTTTGACCCAGAGTTTGCGTTCTCTTTTTGCGGTAACGGAAAGTTATCCGGATTTAAAAGCGAATAAAAATTTTTTACAACTTCAAGAAGAATTGACTACTACGGAAAACCGGATCGCCTTCGCCCGCCAGTTTTATAACGATGAGGTGATGAATTTTAATTCGGCGATTAAAACTGCGCCTCGCAATTTTATCGCCAATAGTTTTGGTCTTAACCAGGAGGCAGAGTTTCTTAAAATTGAAGACCCGAAAGAAAAAGAGGCGCCTCAGGTGAAATTCTAAGATGCCCTTTTCTTTTATTGATGTGGAAAGTCAAAAAAGCCGGCGGATTTATTTTTTGTTTGCCACGTTGGTTATTTTTTATTTTTTTGGATTTTTGGCGCTCTACTTAAGTTACAGCGCGTACGATTACTTCCGGTATAGCAAATTGCGCATACCGCCGGTGCCGACCGGATTCTCCAGCAGGGATCGTGATCATTTTTGGAACTTAATTTATGCGAAAAATTATCGGGATATTCCTTCTCCAAATATCGGCAATATCTTGCCAAACCGGAAAAATCTAATCTCCCTTTTGCTGCTGGCTTTTTTGACTGCTTTGCTTCATTGGTTTTTTTCCACTTATAATTTGCTAAATCGGATCCTTAAAATTCTTAATGCCAGACTTTTGGATCACCAGGATCTTTATCATCAGACTTTTAACAATATTATTGAGGAAATTAAAGTGGCTACGGGGGGGCGTTTCCCAATTACCCCCTATGTGATTAATTCCCATTATTTAAATGCTTTTGCCATTGCCGATTTTAAAGGTAATGGTGTAATCGGGGTTACCGAAGGATTATTGATTAAATTAACCCGCCGCCAACTGGAAGCGGTGGTTGCTCACGAAGCCAGTCATCTGCTCTGGGGCGATAGTTTGTTGAGTACCGTAACTACATCTATCGTCAGCGTTTATTCGGCGCTTTTTCGGACGATTTCCCGCCGATTCAGGAATCCGCTCACGGTATTGGTGATCAGTATTTTGCATTTGTTGTCTCTTTTGTTAAACAGCTGGATTTCCCGGGAAAAAGAATACCGGGCGGATGCTACGGCGGTTCGCTTGACTCGGGAACCCTTAGGACTGGCCGAAGCGTTACATCTTATTTCCCGCGGTTGGCGTGGACAATATCTGGCTGCGGAAGAATTATCACCAATTTTCATTACCAGTCCCCGTCTGCAGAAATGGGATGAAAAAGAAGGGTTAACGGCCGATTTGTTTGCCACGCACCCGCCGATAGAAAAGCGAATCAATGTTTTATTAGAGATGGCACACAGTAATTTGTTGTTGTTGGAAAAATCGGCTCAGGGACGTTCTCCACAAAAAGAAGTGGTGGCCATCTCCTCATCCGGGAGCAAGCAATCCTGGTTTGTTTGCGACAATGACGGAAAATGGCAAGGCCCTTTTGGTCAGCAACAGTTGTCCGGCTTGGGGTGGCTGCTGCCGACCAGCTGGGCAAAACTGGAAAATAATCAAGAGGTAAAACCGGCTTACGAATTCAAAGAGTTATCGGCAATATTTCGCCAGGGCAATTCAGTATCGTCCGGTAGTTTTAACTGTCCAGTCTGCCATCAAGGTTTAGAGCAAATCTATTATGAGGGTGTGATGGCCAGCCGCTGCCGCTTTTGCTCTGGCCATTTGGTGCGAGAAGATCAAGTTCCCCGCATCTGTGTCCGACAGGAGATGGTTTTCAGCGAGGAGTTGAAGAAAATGGCCAATTTAATAAAAAGTTCTCAGCAATTGAGCCGTCCCTTTACTCAAAAAAATAATTCCGTCTTTACCTGTCCGCAATGCGGCCGCGCCATGATCAGAAAAGGCTACGCCGCCCTCTACCCTCATTGGCTGGAAATTGATACTTGCTCTTCCTGCGGTTCGCTTTGGTTCGACAAAAACGAACTGGAGCTGGTTCAATATCTTACAGAGAAAAATGTTAGGAGTTGAAGATGGAATATCGATTAATTTCAATGTAAGGAGATAATATGGAAAAGGTTTATCTGACTCAGGAAGGGTATGATAAGTTGTTAAAGAAGTTAAATTACATGAAGAAAGAAAAACGGAGCGCTTTGACTAAAGCGATCGGCCTGGCGCGGGAGCATGGTGATTTAAAAGAGAACGCGGAATACTCGTCAGCCAAAGAAGAGATGGCTTTGAATGAAAAAGCGATCCGGGAGTTGGAGCATAAACTGGGCGGTACCCAAATTCTGGATGAGGGAAAAATCCCCAAAGACGAGATTCTAATCGGAGCGACGGTAAAACTCAAAGATCTGGCTTCAGACGCAGAAATTACCTATACCTTGGTTTCCACAGAAGAATCCGATTTTTCCCAAGGCAAGATTTCCACCGCTTCCCTGGTTGGTAAAGGCCTGTTAAACCACAAAGAAAACGATATCGTAGAAATCCAGGTCCCGGCCGGCCTGCTGAAATACAAAGTTCTAAAAATATCGCGGGGGTAAAAATAGGGGACGTTCTTAAAATCTTAAAATGTTCAAAAAAATTCTTCTCTGCTAAAATAATGAATCAATAACATTTTAAGATTTTAAGAACGTCCCCTAGGATATGAAATACACTGACGAAATTAATAAAAGGAGGACTTTTGCCATCATCAGCCATCCGGATGCGGGGAAGACTACCCTGACGGAGAAGTTCCTGCTGTTTGCCGGAGCCATTCAGTCGGCTGGGGCGGTGAAATCGAATAAAATTAAAAAAACTACCACCTCGGATTTTATGGAAATCGAGCGGCAGCGCGGTATTTCTGTCGCCTCGGCGGTGATGAGTTTCGAATACCAGGATATGAAAATCAATCTGCTCGATACCCCCGGTCATAAAGATTTTGCTGAGGATACTTACCGAACGCTTACTGCCGTGGACAGCGTCATTGTTGTTGTCGATAGCGTGAAAGGCGTGGAGGAGCAGACCGAGAAACTGATGAATGTCTGCCGGATGCGCAAGACACCGGTGATTATTTTTGTGAACAAGCTGGACCGGGAAGGCAATACTCCCTTCGATTTGCTGGACGAACTGGAGAAGAAACTGGCGATCAAAGTCTGTCCCCTCAGCTGGCCGATCAGCCGGGGAGCAAGTTTCAAGGGTGTCTACAGCATCCACAACCATGATCTGCATCTGTTTCGCTCAAACCGGACCCAGACTGATAGTGATGTGGTAAATATCACCAATTTGCAGGACAAGCTGCTTGATGAACGCATCGGCGTTGGCCTGGCCGGGCAACTGCGCGAAGATATTGACTTGATCGACGGGGTGCACGGAACATTTGACAAAGATCGTTATCTTTCCGGCGAACTGGCTCCGGTTTTCTTCGGCAGCGCTCTAAACAATTTTGGGGTCAAGGAACTGCTCGATACTTTTGTCGAGATTGCTCCATCTCCAATAGCCCGTTTGTCCGACCACAGGCTGGTCAATCCGGAGGAAGAAACCTTCAGCGGTTTTGTTTTTAAAATACATGCCAACCTTGATCCCCGTCATCGCGACCGGATCGCTTTTTTCCGGGTCTGTTCGGGAAGGTTTGAACGCAGTAAATTCTACCGGCATGTGCGGCTCGGTATCGATTTGCGTTTCACCAGCCCGGCCAGTTTTCTCGGGCAGAAGAAGGATCTGATTGAGGAGGCTTATCCGGGCGATGTGATCGGACTTTATGATCGGGGAAACTTCAAGATTGGCGATACTTTAACCGAAGGTGAAAAACTGAATTTTCAGGGAATCCCCAGTTTTGCCCCGGAAATATTCAAAGAACTGATCAACAGATCAATGAAGGCCAAACAGCTGGAGAAAGGTATTAAACAACTGACCGATGAAGGGGTAGCCCAGCTTTTTATTATGAATCAAGGACGCCGGAAGATCGTCGGTACAGTCGGGCAGCTGCAGTTTGATGTGATTCAGTATCGGCTGACCAACGAGTATGGTGCCGAATGTATCTTTGAACCGCTTAACTATTATAAGGCCTGCTGGATAACTTCGGAAAACCGTAAACAACTGGACGAGTTCCGCGACGCTAAATCCAATCATATTGGTTATGACAAAGACAACAACCCTGTCTTCTTCGCCGAATCCGCCTGGCTGATCAACCGCTACATCGAGCAGTATCCGGAAATCAGTTTCCATTTCACTTCCGAGACCCGATATTTGAAGGAGGCACGATGATTAAAAAAAAGATAAACCGTGCTTCGCAAACATAGGGGACGTTGCGAATCTAAACAGCGGTGAAACAACCACGGTGGAATTTAGTAGATTTACCGAAGTCGATTTTAATTTAGTAAAAAAGATAATTGTAATTAATTCTCACGCAAAGGTAATCTGCTGGCCATTTCCCTGATGATGAACGGATTTACCGGTTCCGCACAACCATTAAAAACCGCCCAAGACGAAATATTAAAAATGCTATGGGAACAATATTGAACGAATATTTTGCAGCAGCACAATTTTTTTGACTTTGTAGGGAACGGTCGTGACCGTTCCGCATCTGTTACATCGATTAGTGCTAACCTAATTACCTAACTCCGTCCCCAAGATCGTTCATTCCAAACTTTTCTTCTAAATTCTCAATGATTGGTTTTCGGTTTTGGTTATTCGCGAGCCCCGGTCTTTCCTGATTCGGCATTTTGTGGTATAATCACAAAATACCTAAAATGCCTATTTCTAAGCAAAAAATACTAATAACTTTAGTCGGTCCGACGGCTAGCGGGAAAACGGCGGTAGCGGTGGCTTTGGCTAAAAGAATGGAAGCCGAAATTATTTCTGCCGATTCCCGTCAAATCTACCGCTATTTAAATATCGGCAGCGCTAAACCAACTCCTCAGGAATTAGCTGGTGTTCCCTGCCATTTAATTGATTTTCTGGAACCAGACCAAACTTACAGCGCCGGTCAATTCCGCCAGGCAGCTTTAAAAAATTTTAACGATATTTTTGCCCGGGGAAAAATTCCCTTGTTGGTGGGTGGTACGGGTTTATATGTCCGGGCGGTGGTGGATGGTTTGTGTCCGGCGCCGCCCCGCGACAATGCCTTGCGACAACAATTGGAAGCGGAAGCCAGGCAATTTGGGCGGCAGCATTTGTACGACCGGCTAAAAGCTGTTGATCTGCCGATCTGCGAAAAAATTCATCCGCATAACCTTCCCAGAATTATCCGGGCTTTAGAGGTCTATCTGTTGAGCGGAACTCCTTTGTCCACATTTCAGAAAGAGTTTACCCAGCCTTTGGCTTTCCCTGTTTTTTCTTTTGGTTTGGATTGGAATAGAAAAAAACTTTACCAGCGGATTGACCTGCGGGTGGAGAGAATGTTGACCGCCGGATGGGTTGATGAAGTGCGCGGGTTATTGTCGCGCGGATATAATCAAAATTCTCCCGGATTATTGGGTTTGGGTTATCCGCAAATTACCGCTTATTTAACCGGCAAATGTCCTTTAGAAGAAGCCGTGCGTTTGATTAAGCGGGACAGCCGTCATTACGCCAAACGGCAGTTAACCTGGTTTAAAAAAGACCGGCGAATTCAGTGGATGGATGTAAATGAGAACTTTTCCACAGAGGAAACAGCGGAGCGAGTAGAAAAAAAATTGAAATATCTTGCCTAAAAGTGAAAAAAGTTATATAATAACATAATTAGTTTAATCTAAATTTCACACACCTTTGGATTCGAACAGCGGTGCCCAGACGATTGCGGATTGCGAAATGAATAAGTGATTCGAATATTTTACATTCCGCAATCCGAATTCCGAAATCCGCAATCGGACCGGGTTCTGTTCGGAGATGAGGAAGGTGGCGGAGAAAAAACCAAATTTTAAGGAGGAAGTAGTAAGATGGCGACAATTTCAATGAAGGCATTGTTAGAAGCAGGGGCGCATTTTGGCCACCAACCTCGGAGATGGAATCCGAAAATGGCGAAGTATATTTTTGGCAGCCGCAATAATATTCATATTATTGATCTGCAAAAAACCGCCAAGGAATTAAAGAAAGCCTATAAGTTTCTTCGGGATAGTGTTGTGGAAGGCAAGGGCGTGCTTTTTGTCGGAACAAAAAAACAGGCCTCGGAGATCGTGGCCCAGGAAGCGCAGCGGTGCGGAGTTTATTGGATTAATCAGCGCTGGCTCGGCGGTACTTTGACCAATTTTGAGACGATTAAGAAATCCATAGCTCGATTGCAGGAGCTGGATCGTTTTGAAAAAGAAGGAATTATGGCCGCGCTTTCCAAAAAAGAATCCACTCAGAAGCTGAAAGAAAAAGCCCGTTTAGAAAGATCACTTTCCGGCATTAGGACGATGGAAAAATTACCGGGAATTCTTTTTGTCGTGGATCCGGTGCAGGAAGCAACGGCGGTAGCCGAAGCGAGAAAGTTGGAAATACCGGTGGTGGCGATTTGCGATACCAACTCCGATCCTGAGATTATCGATTATCCGATACCCGGCAATGACGACGCTATTCGTTCAATTAAACTCTTTGTTGGTTTGATGGCGGAGGCTGTAATAGAAGGAAGAGAGTTGGCCAAGAAAACCGCTGTTTCCGAAACCGCTGCTGCCGAAGTCAATTTAAACGAGGAAACCAAAGAGAAAAAAACAATTCCTCTGCCAACCGGGGAATTAGCTGTGGAAAAAGGAAACGGTCAGACAGCGTAGAAGTCAGATAGGTATAAGTTCCCGTATTAGGAAATTGAAAGTTTGTTGACGGTAAAGCTAATTTGTTTTTGACTTTGTAGTTTGTCGGTTTATCGGCGTTTTAAGGCGCCCCATAAATGGGGCAATTACGATGATGTAGGGCAGGGCTTTAGCCCTGCGGTTTTAAAGACGCAAGCCTAAAGGCTTGCCCTACGAAATCAACAATAAAAATAGAATAGTAAAAGAGGGGAATAAAAGAAGAGAGGGAGGAAAATGTTATGGCTGATATAACTCCGCAGATGGTGTCGGAATTGCGGGAATCGACTGGTGTGGGAATTATGGACTGCAAAAAAGCGCTGACGGAAGCTTCCGGCGATCTGGAGAAAGCAAAAGAAATTTTAAGGAAAAAAGGAATGAATAAGGCCGCGCAAAAATCCGGCCGGGCCACTACTCAGGGGTTAATTCATTCCTATATTCATGGTGTGGGAAAGTTAGGGGTGATGTTGGAGTTAAGCTGCGAGACTGATTTTGTAGCCCGGACCGAACAGTTTGCTCAACTAGCCAAAGAGATCGCCATGCAGGCGGCGGCGGCTAATCCTTTGTGGATCAAGCGGGAAGATGTTCCGCCGGAGTTTATCAGTAAGGAAAAAGAAATTTATCGGGCGCAGCTGCTTGCGGAGAAAAAACCGGAGAATGTTATTGATAAAATAATTATTGGCAAACTGGAAAAATATTTCTCCGAAGTTTGTTTGTTAGACCAGCCGCATATCCGGGATAGCTCAGGAAAAACCAAGGTGAAAGATTTGATCGATAAAGTTGTCGGCCAACTGGGAGAAAATATTGCTGTGCGTCGGTTTACCCGATACATCCTGGGCGAATGATGGCGATAAAACCAAAATATAAACGAATAATTTTAAAACTTTCCGGCGAAGTCCTTAAGGGGGACAAAGAGGGCGGCATCGACGCGAAAACCTTAAAAAATTTGGCGGAAGAAATTGCCGAAGTTCATCGGATGGGTGTGGAGTTATGCATAGTCATCGGCGGCGGAAATATCTGGCGGGGTTTAAAAGAAGTCGGGGATAAAGGAATTCATCGGGTGACTTCCGATTATATCGGGATGCTGGCCACCATTATTAACGCGATGGCTTTACAGGATGCTCTGGAAAAAGAGAAGGTGGCCACGAGGGTTCAGTCGGCAATTGAGATAACCAAATTGTCCGAACCGTATATCCGGCGTAAAGCCGTACGGCATCTGGAAAAAGGGCGGGTGGTGATTTTTGCCGGAGGCACCGGCAACCCTTATTTTACCACCGATACGACTGCGGCCTTAAGGGCAAACGAAGTTGAAGCCGAAATAATTTTCAAAGGCACCAAAGTTGACGGTGTTTACAATGATGATCCGGGAAAAAATCCGCAGGCGAAGAAGTTTGACCGGCTTTCTTTTATGGAAGCAATTCGCCGCCGTCTAAAAATTATGGATGTAACAGCCCTGTCTTTATGCATGGACAATGATCTTCCCGTTTTGGTTTTCAATATGCAGAAAAAGGGTAATCTTCGCCGGGCGGTGATCGGCGAGAAAGTGGGGACAATAATCCAATGATCGAAAAGCTTTATGCTGTTACTGAAGAAAAAATGAAAAAAACCGTGGAAAGGATGCGCAGTGATTTTTCGGTGATTAGAACCGGCCGGGCTTCGGTGAATATCCTGGATCATCTGCGGGTAAGCTGTTATGGATCTTTACTGCCGCTTAATCAGCTGGCCGGTTTGTCGGTGCCGGAGGCGCGGACCATTGAAATTAAGCCGTGGGACAAATCGATACTCCCGGATATCGAAAAAGAAATCTTAAAATCCGATTTGGGGCTTACCCCGATTAGCGACGGTAAAATGATCCGGTTAAATTTGCCGCCTTTAAGTGAAGATCGGCGCAAAGAGTTGGTGAAGGTGCTGAAGAAAATGGCGGAGGATTTTCGGGTTTCGATCCGTAATGAACGACGGGATGCTTTAGAACTTTTAAAGAGGGCTGAAAAATCCAAAGAGATCTCGGAAGATATTAAATTTGAAGGCGAAGCTAAATTGCAGAAGCTTACCGAGCTTTACATGAAGAAGCTTGATGAGCTTTTTGCGTTAAAAGAAAAAGAAGTTTTGGAAGTATAAATCTATAACATAAGTCGTGAGTTATGGGTTCTGGGTTCTGGGTTGTGAGTTTGAAAGGAATCGAATCTTTTAAACTCAAGCCACATGACTCAAGGCTCAAAGCCCAGGGCTTTTAGGGTTTAATATTATTTCTGGAGGCAGGATATGTCACATTTGATCGATTTGGAGCAGTGTTTAGGATGCGGAGCCTGTGTGGATAGCTGTAGTAGTTCCTCGATTGTTCAGGAAGGGGATAAATATAAAATAAATTCGGACAGTTGTACGGACTGTCACGAATGCGCAAGCGCCTGTCCTGTGGAATGTATTAGCGGTGAAAAAAAATAATCAGGTGAATAAACTTCCCCGGCATATAGCGGTCATTATGGATGGTAATGGCCGGTGGGCGAAACAGCGGCATTTACCACGGGTGATGGGGCATCATGCGGGAATGAAGCCGGTGCGGGAGATAGTCGAGGGTTGCGTCGATTTAGGCATCGAAGTTTTAACCCTCTATGCGTTTTCCACCGAGAATTGGTCTCGTCCTTCAACCGAGGTCAGCGCTTTGATGCGTCTGCTGCGGGATTATCTGCGCAAAGAAATAAGAGAACTTAAAGAAAAAGGGGTACGGCTGCAAGCCATCGGCCGCCGGGAAGGTTTACCGTCCTTAGTGCAGAAAGAATTGGATCTAGCCGAAAAAGAAACAAAAGAAAATAAAAAATTGATTTTAAATTTAGCGCTTAACTATGGCGGCCGGCAGGAAATCGTTGATGCTGTCAATAAAATTTTGCAATCCTCCCACTCTCATAAAATTGATGAGAAAAAAATTGAAGATTATCTTTATACCGCCGGTCTTCCTGACCCCGATTTATTAATTAGGACCTCCGGAGAATATCGGATCTCAAATTTTCTGCTTTGGCAGATTGCTTATACCGAAATATTTGTTACCCCCGCTCTGTGGCCGGATTTTGGAAAAAAAGATTTTATCGAAATTATTTCCGCCTACTAAAAAAGAGAACGCCGGTTCGGAGGGATATGAGTCAGATAAAAGTCTTGGGTACTGAGTCGTGAGTCTTGAGTTTAAAAAAAATAGAATCCTTTAAACTCATAACCCATGACCCATGACCCACGACTCATGACTCGTACACTTTTGGATGTTATTTAATACTATGCTTACTCAAAGAATATTTACCGCGCTTGTCGGTATACCGTTAATTGTCTGCTCAATCTGGTTTGGCTACCTGCCGTTCCTGGTTTTTGTTCTGGCGTTGGTAATCCTGAGTAGTTGGGAGTTTAATCGTCTGCTTACATTGATCGGCTTAAAACCTTTCCTGACGCTGAATATTATTTTAAGTATTTTAGTGGTTTTGTCGATCGTTTTTACCGGCGGGAAACTGGCGGTGGCGGCCAGTAACGATGCCACCGGGGCGATCCTTTGTTTAATTCTGATTGTCTTATTTTTTAGCAATTTTTTCCGAAAAAATATTGCCCAAGCTGTTTTAGATATCGCCGGCGGGTTTTTAGGGGTCATTTATGCGGCCTGGATGCTGGCACACCTCATCCTTTTGCGGGATATCGCTCCTTTAGGAAGGGAGTATACATTTTTATTGTTTTTTGTGATTTGGGGTGTCGATATCGGGGCTTATTTTGTGGGAAAACGTTATGGACGGCATTCGCTTTTTGCAACGATTAGTCCGAAAAAAACTTTAGAAGGGGCGGTCGGCGGCTTAATTTTAGGGGTAGGCATTTCCTTTCTGGTCAGTTTTTTGCTGATCAAAAATCTTTCCTGGGCGCATAGTTTAGGTTTGGGATTAATTATCGGTATATTCGGCCAAATGGGGGATTATGCCGAATCGTTAATCAAACGCAACGCCGAGATCAAAGATTCCAGCGATCTACTGCCCGGCCACGGCGGTATTCTCGACCGCTTCGACAGCCTGATCTTCACTGCTCCGCTGGTTTACTACTATATAAAGTTTTTTGTGCTTTAAGGTAGGGCGGTTCGCGAACCGCCCCTACAACTTTGATGTTATGTGAAAACTATTTACATATCAATGTGATGGTAATGTTAGTTGTAGGGAACGGTCGCGACCGTTACTTTGTGTGTTCCTACTCTTTATAAAAGAGGGAAAAAATTTGCCGCAGGCAAGCGAATTTAACTTATGCTGAAAAAAATTTCTATACTTGGTTCAACCGGCTCCGTAGGTTTAAATACCTTAAAGGTGATTCGTTCGTTGGGGAAGAATTACCGGGTGGTTGGGCTGTCGGCGCAGAGGAATGTTGAGCAGCTGCAGCTGCAAATCAAAGAATTTCAGCCGCAGGCGGTAAGTGTGGAAAATGGCGCCAGCGCTGATTTACTGAAGAAAAGAGTCAATTTGGCCCATCTTTCTTTGAAGGTTTATACCGGAGCAGAAGGGATGCTCAAGGTCGCTTCTTTAAGTTCGGCAACGATGGTGGTTTCCTGTGTGGTGGGGGCGGCCGGTCTTTTGCCGTTGCTGTCGGCAATCCGCTGCGGCAAACAAATTGCCCTGGCCAATAAAGAGGCTTTGGTGATGGCCGGGGAGCTTATTTTAAAGGAAACCCAACGGCACAAGGTTAAAATTTTGCCGTTAGACAGTGAGCATTCGGCAATTTTTCAGTGCCTGCAAGGGGAAGATAACAATAAAATTCAGCGCTTAATTATCACCGCTTCCGGCGGGCCTTTTTATCGGTTACCGCTCCAAAAATTGAAAACCGTTACTGTTCAACAAACCTTGAATCATCCCGTTTGGTCGATGGGCAAAAAAATCAGCGTCGATTCAGCGACGATGATGAACAAAGGGCTGGAGGTAATTGAAGCCCATTATCTTTTTGGCGTGCCTTATGAAAAAATTCATGTTTTAATTCATCCGCAATCGATCGTGCATTCCCTGGTGGAGTTTGTGGACGGCAGTTTAAAGGCTCAGCTGTCTTTGCCGGATATGTATTTGCCGGTGCAGTATGCCCTGACTTATCCCTCGCGGGAAAAAAGCTGTCTGCCCCGGCTTTTTTTGGAGAAGATTGCTCATCTGGATTTTGAAGCTCCGAATCTGGCTAAATTCCCCAGCCTTAAACTGGCTTTGCAGGCCGGACAGAAAGGCGGGACCGCTCCGGTGGTCTTAAACGCGGCTAATGAAATGGCCGTTGAGTTGTTTTTGGCCGAACAGATAGATTTCCTGGAAATAGCGAAAATTGTTAAACAGGCCGTCGAGCAGCATCCCTGGCAAGCCGAACCGAAATTGGATGATTTATTATCCCTGGATGGATGGGCGAGAAAGAGAGTAAAGGATAGTAAAAAAATGATTACTTGGTTAATCGTTGTGGTCACATTTGGACTGGTTATATTTATTCACGAGTTGGGACATTTTCTTGTCGCCCGCAAACTTGGGGTGAAGGTGGAAAAATTTTCCCTGGGGTTTGGACCGGAGATTTTTGGCTGGACCAGAGGGCATACCCGCTATTCCTTAGCCGCTTTTCCTTTGGGCGGGTTTGTAAAAATGGCCGGAGAAGATATGGACGATCTTAAGGGTGAGCCGGGAGAGTTTTTTTCCCAAGCCTGGCATAAAAGGATCTTGATCGTTTTAGCCGGCCCGGTAATGAACTGTTTGTTGGCGATATTCCTTTTTTCCGCCGTGCTCTACTTTTGGGGGTCGAGCAAACCTAATCCGGAACCGATTATCGGTCAGGTAATCAAAGGTGATTTGGCGGAAAAAGCCGGTTTCCAGGCTGGCGACCGGATCAGTTTTATCAATAACCAAAAAATTTCTCTCTGGTCGGAATTAGCCGATGTGATTCATCAAAGCGCCGGCAAACAGTTAACCGTTAAAGTTATCCGGCAGGAAAAAGAACTGACTTTACTGGTTATCCCCAAAATTAATGACCAGCTCAAGGTGGGCGTGATTGGGATCGCTCCGAGTGTGAGCAGGGAAAGAATTGGTTTAATTAAGTCCTTGATTGGCGGGGTGCAGCAGTTTATTTTTTGGATTTTGTTGTTTATAAAAACGATTGGTTTAATGATTTTCAAAGTGATTAAACCCGAACTGGCCGGTCCGATTGGGATCAGCACCATTATTGCCCGGGCCGCGGAAAGCGGTCTGCCGGATTTACTTTATTTGGTGGCCCTGATTAACGCCAATATCGGTCTGCTCAATCTTCTGCCGGTACCGGTGCTGGATGGCGGACACATCATGTTTTTTGCTTTTGAAGGAATAAGCCGTAAACCGGTGAACAAAAAAATGATGAGATTGGCCAATATGGTGGGTTTAAGTTTACTCTTAATGCTGCTGGTTTTTGCCACCTATTCGGATATTCTGCGCTGGAGGAAAGGGTTTTGGAAAGCTCCCGCCGAAACAGTCGAGAAACAAAAGTAGGCTTGCTGACTATCGGCGGCTCAGCGCCGATTATTGTCCAGTCGATGTGCTCGACGGATACCCGCGATATTACCGCCACGGTTCGCCAGATTAAACAGTTGGAGAAGGTGGGCTGTGAATTAGTCCGGGTAGCGGTGCCTGATTTCCAGGCGGCTGGTTGTTTGGGGGCAATAAAGAAGAAAATTAATCTTCCGCTGGCGGCCGACATCCATTTTGATTATCGCCTGGCTTTGGCGGCTATCGAGCAGGGTGTTGATAAACTGCGGATTAATCCCGGCAATATCGGTTCAAAAGAAAAAGTTAAGCTGATCGTTGCCGCTTGTCAGAAGAAAAAAATCCCTATCCGCATCGGGGTAAACGCCGGCTCTTTGAAGGTTTTGCACAGTGCGGCCGTTTCTTTTACTCCCGAACAGCGGGCGGAGAAAATGGCCGCCTCAGCTCTGGAACAGATCCGGCTTTTAGAATCGTTAAATTTTTTTGAGATCATTGTTTCGCTTAAAGCCTCAGATATCCCGACCACGCTGAGCGCTTACCGGCTGATGGCCGCGCAGTGCGTTTATCCTCTGCATTTAGGTGTAACGGAAGCTGGGACGCTTTTTTCCGGCACGATTAAATCGGCGGTTGGGATGGCCATTCTGCTGAGTGAAGGAATCGGCGATACCATCCGGGTTTCGCTGACCGCTGAGCCGGCGGAAGAAATAAAAGTCGGTTACGAGATTTTAAAGGCGCTGAAGTTAAGAAGTTTTGGCCCGGAGATAATTTCCTGCCCGACCTGCGGACGCTGCCAAATTAACTTGATTAAAATCGTCCAAAAACTGGAAGAAGAGATCGCTAAACTGCTTCCCAACCCGGCGCTATTCCCACCCTTGAAGATTGCCGTGATGGGCTGCGTAGTTAACGGCCCGGGAGAGGCCCGCGAAGCCGATATCGGCATCGCCGGCGGCCGGGGAGAAGGATTGTTTTTAAAAAAGGGCAAAACGGCCGGCAAAATTCCGGAAAAACTTTGGGTCCCGACACTATTAAAAGAAATTAAAAAATTTTATAGGTTGAACTGAGAGGATTATAAATTTAATACATATGTGTGTTCCCCCTTTTAGAAAGGGGGATTGAGGGGGATTTAGAAAATATTGTTAAAATCTCCCCTACCCCTCTTTGTAAAACTTAACCTTACCCACATCTTTTAAAATGTGGATAGGGTTTTGATTTAAGATGGGATGTGATTTTGTGAATTTAATTCTTAGCGTGTTTGCCGACCATTATTATTATACATTGTCTCAGACATAAATACAATAT
>JBDRON010000068.1:0-18247 GCA_043810025.1 Elusimicrobiota bacterium | reverse complement strand
TAATTGATAAAATAATAGCATTTTATCGTCGTAAATTCAGTTAGACGACAGAAACCAGCTAAAGTATTTCCACCCAACAGGTGGAAATTTTTACTGGCATTTATCGTTATAAAATCAAAAATCAATCGCGGTTCTTAGGTGTATATCTTTAAATTTTATTTCGGGTTTCTTGACAACCAAAAACCATTATGATAGACTCATACTAGAGGTGATTGATATGTCTATGTCACAGATAATTCCGGCTATTTACGAAGATGGGGTGTTTAAACCTACTAAAAAAGTTAAATTTAAAGAGCATCAAAGGATAGAACTAATCGTAAAAAGTCCAAAAGATATTGTTAAAGCAAACAAAGGTTTAGTGAAAGCAAATAAGAAAATTATTGAAAAATTTGCTCTGGATGAAACTATCATGGAAGCAGATTAACAAAATGCCATTAGAATTACATCCCAAAAGCAAGATTTTTGTCGACGCTAATATTTTCATTTATTATTTTGCCACTCCTAATAGATTTGAGCAATCCTGTACAAATTTATTTCTCAAATTCCAAGATGAACAATTGTTTGGGTATACTTCTGTTTCGGTAATATTAGAAACCCTCCATCGTTTAATGGTTATTGAAGCTTCCACTAAAATTAGTTCTCATGCCCTCGTCTCTCATCTTAAAAATAGCCCGGCATTAGTAAAACATTTACATAACTATTCGAAAATCCTGGAAATAATACCGCTGTTGAACATAAAAATTATCTCTGCCACTATGGATGATTTGCTTAATAGTATCAAGATAAAAGAGGAACACGGTCTTCTCACCAATGATTCTTTAATTGTAGCCCTGATGCAAAAACAAAATATTGAGATTCTAGCAACAAATGACCTCGATTTCGACAGAATAAAATTCCTTCATATTTGGAAACCATCCACAACTAATCTGTAGTTTTGCAATGCCGAATTTTCTTTCATAAATTATATTGGAAAACGGAGCCAAGATCTCAATTTAAGTTTAGATTGTTTCATAAATCTTTATCCCTCTATCAACAATAATGTTGTTTCCCGCTGTAATTATATTTCGCTCGCCTTAGTAACGGGCGGTGATTGCTTTATTTAGTATTTTTATCCCGAAGGGATTTTGGAATATAGGCGGGGATGTAAGCCCCGAAGGGGCGAAGGTGTTTTCCGGTTACCGATGTATTTTTCCTGCGCCCTTTCAGGACTTCAATTTTTTTAAGCAATCTGAAATTGAGACTTGAATTTATTTTTTTAATCTTATATAATCTTATATAGTTAGAGTATAAGATAATTTATGCTAGAAAGTAATCGTTTTGACAAGAGGCTTGCGTCTATTCCGGCCGGGATTTGGTCAAAAATAGCGCAAATAGACGAATTAAAGGGGCAATGGATTGCCGGTGCGCGGTTAGCCCCTCAAGTATTGGGCCGTTTGAAGCGGTCGGTTTTGATTACTTCCTTTCGAAAAGTCACTAGGAGTGTCATTCCTCAAAATCAATTTATTATGCGGTAACCATTATTATGCACAGAGCAATAATTTCTTTTATTTTGTTGTTCGATTTTACTTTTACTGTGATGGGTCAGGAATATCTTTCAGCCCAGCGCTCTGCCCTTCGTCTGCCGAATGCTGCAAGTGACAATGAAGTTGTTGATAAAATAAAAAAAACTTCTTCTAATAAATTGTCGTTTGACGAAACAAAATTAGCAAAAGAGTTAGGCGCTGCCGGTTTAATCAATATAGATCTTAGCGAAACACAATCACCAACAGGTAAAGGATTCAATGAAATAAATCCAAAAGTAACAAACGCGATAAAAGAAAATAGGCTTATTGTTCTCGATCTTAGCGCTCAATTAGAAGAAAAGACAAATTTTACAGAAGAGTTGGAAACGATTAAAAAGCTTGAAACGATTAATCGGGACTTTTTATATTTATCCCGACAGTTGGCTAGAGAATTTAAAGAGATTACTTATAACAGCGAAATTCTGAGAGAATTCATCAAAGAAATGTTAAAAAGTGCGTTTCGTCATGGAAATAAATTAGGTTATAACGCAAAAATATATTTATACATAGATACAAAAAATCGTAAAATAGCGGTTGTTAATTTAATAAGCAGTAAAGAAATTAGTGAGGTGGAATGGATGGCAGCTCGAAAGGCTGAGTTGTTTGGGCATGGAGCATTTGAATGGAAAATGAATCCTGCAAATCCCGAAAAGTGGTACAGATCAGCAGGTCCTAGATACGAACGCAAAGATATTGAGATCGGAGGGGTAAAATTAACCAAAGCTGAAGTAGTTTTTAATCCGGTTAAACGGGTATATCCAGGTTCTTTAATGGTTAGCGCTTCTCCCCTAATAATAGTTTTCGTATTTCATTTTGCTTTCAATAGTCTGTTCTCAGCCATTTTAAATCTTGGCAAGATAAATGTAGGATTACCCAAGTTTTTTTCATCCGTGATTAATATAAGTAAAAGTACAAAAACGATTAGCAATTCATTGTAAGTTTTCTTTCCGGTTCAAAAATTACAACACCTCACCCCTCTTTCACAAAGAGGGGAATTTATAAAGCCTTATACCCAATTACCTAAAAATCTATTCGACTTATCACTCCTTTTTGTTTCTTCAGCCCGCTTTTATTTTTCTAATCTAACAAAAACTCATTAAAACTAATCTGGTATATTCCTGATTAACAACACTAATTATTAAGCTGTTTTCTTGATTTGACAAAAATATTCTCCTCAAAATGCATTCATTTTACTGCTTTTTTATTTTTTTCCATCAAATTCCTGCTGACCGTTTTATTGGGATAAAAACCTCTAAAATATATCCCAAATGTGTGTTTAAAATAAATCATCTCTTTGTCAACGGTCTGTCACCTGGGTGTCACAGGTAACTTGTATACCTATACCAGCAGAAACGACAAAGGCACTCCCGCTCACGAAAGTGGGCGCCGGTAAAAAAGGGCCGGTCGAGCAATCGGGGTTCGCAAAGCCAACGGGTCCGGGAAAACGGACGGCCGGGTTACCGAAAAGGAAAAGATGAAAAACTTTAAACTAACGAATCTGGGAAAAAAGAGAGCAGCGGTTTGGGGGGCGCTGTTCTTCTTTTTTTCCATCCTCAATCTGCAGGCCGAGAAAATTGAGCCGCAGCTTTCTTTAAAACTTCAGCAGGCCGCCGCTGAACAGCCGGTTACTGTGATCGTGCGGTTTAAGTCGAAAAATGTTAAATCTTACCTGCAGAGGAAAATGGCGAAGGCAAAAATAACCAAAAAACAAATCTTTAAAGAAATGCGTCAGGAATCTTCGGCGCGCGGTTCTTCCTTAAAGATGTTTTTAAACAGCAATAATTTAAAATCCCGGAATTTTTGGTTGATTAACGGAATGACGGTGACCGCTTCACCCAAAGTTATTCAAGAGATTGCCCTGAGAGATGATGTGGAAATGGTCTGCGAGAATGTTAAATTGTCCATCCCGCCGGTGGAGATTTCAGCAGAAGCAGAAGACACCGGCGCGGTAAGCTGGGGGATTGAAAAAATTGGGGCGGAGAAAGTTTGGCAGGTTTATGAGGTGAACGGCAACAAAGTGCGGGTAGGACATTTAGATACCGGTGTGGACATCACCCATCCGGATTTGGTTGGTAAATTGGCCGCTTGGGCGGAGTTTGATAGCAGCGGCGGAAGAGTTTTTGATTCTGCCCCGCATGACAGCGGCAGTCACGGGACGCATACGGCTGGGACGATCGTCGGCGGCAGTAACGGCGGGTCGGCGATTGGGGTGGCCCCGGGCGCTCAACTGCTTTCGGCGATGGTTTTAAACGAGAACAGCGGTACGATGAGCCAGGTAATCGCCGGGATGGAATGGGTAATCGATCCGGACAACAATCCCGACACTGATGACGGCGCTCAGGTAGTAAATATGTCTTTAGGTTCTACCGGTACGGAAGGCTTGTTGGTTGAACCAACCGAGAATATGATTGCCGCCGGTGTTTTCCCGGCGTTTTCCATCGGCAATTCCGGTTTGGCAACCACCAGTTCACCGGGCAATATTCCTTCGGCTTTTGGGGTGGGGGCCACCGATTCCAATGACAGCGCGGCTGGTTTTAGCTCTGGCGGCGAAGTTACCTGGAATACCGCCCCTTATTTTGGCACATACTTGAAACCCGATATTTCCGCTCCGGGAGTAAGCGTTAAATCATCGGTTCCGGGCGGTAAATACAGTTGGTACAGCGGAACTTCCATGGCCGCTCCGCATATTAGCGGTGTGGCCGCCCTGATCCTGCAAGCTAATCCGCTTCTCTCTGTTGAGGAAGTAAAGAATGTTTTAATCACCACCGCCCAGGATTTTGGCGCTGCCGGCCAGGACAACCGCTATGGCTGGGGCCGGGTCAATGCCTTGGCTTGTATTACGCAGATCCTCTCTTCCGGCAAGTTGGTTGGCACAGTCGGCAACGGTCTGGTTAATCTGCCGGCTAAAGTAAGATTAGTAGAAAAAAATCTTGCGATAACGGCCGTAAACGGTGAATATAGTTTTTCCCTTCTGCCGGGCCTTTATACCCTGGAAGTCTCCGCTTTCGGCTATCAGACAGTGACCAGCGGGCAGATCGAAATTAAAGATAAACAAACCGCCGCAAAAAATTTTATCTTACCGTCTCTCCCCTCCGGGACGGTGGAAGGAACGGTTAAGAATAGTCAGACCGGCGAGCTGCTAGAGGCCAATATTGCGGTGTTAAACACGGAAGCTGTTCCGCTGGTTTCCAATCCGCAAACGGGGATTTTTAGCCTGAGTTTACCCGAGGGGAGTTACCAGATTAAAGTAAGCAAAATCGGCTATCTTACTCAAGTTAAAGGGTTGTCCGTAGAAGTTGGCAAGAAAAATGTCGAACTGTTTGCCTTGCCATCGTTACCGTCGGTGTTGTTGGTTGACGATGACGGCGGAGCGAGATGGGGTGATTATGAAGCGTATTATAAATCGGCGCTGGAGGATTTAGGGGTACAATATGATTACCATGAAATCGTCAGCAAAGGCAGTCCGGCTTATGAAAAATTAATTCAGTATACTGCTGTAATCTGGTTTACCGGCAACACCTGGCAGTCGACCTTAACCGAGCAGGATCAAAGCGAGCTTAAAAATTATCTGAACAACGGCGGTCACCTGTTCTTAACCGGTGAAGATATCGGTTGGGATTTACGCAATTCCAATTTTACCCAGACTTATCTGCATACCGTTTTCAAACAGGACGATACGAACATTTATCAACTGTTCGGTCAAAACGGATCAATTCTTGAAAACAGGTCGCTGAATATTAAGGGCGGCAACGGAGCCAATAATCAGCGCTATCCTTCGGAAATTGATGCGCTTACTCCGGCTAAATTAATTTTAAAATATCAGGATCTGACTTCGAATAGTTCCGTCGAGACAAAAAATGCCGGTTTGGAAGCCGCTCAGGTTGGGCCGGTTAAAATGCCGGAAATCGGCACAGCCGGTATCGTTAGCAGCGGCGGAGCGGGATTAACCGTGGAAACAGAAAAATATAAATTAGTCTTTTTTTCTTTCGGGTTTGAAGGAATCAACGATAGAAACGACCGAAAAGCCGTTTTGGCCAGAGCGCTTAATTATTTAGATGTTCCGCTTTCTCTCTATGTTGGTTTTGCCGGTTATACCGCTGACGAAATCAGCGGTCTATCGGCCGGTGATGGGGTGGTTAGTCCAGGGGAGGAAGCAGCTTTAACGATTAAGCTGAAAAATTTGGGAAAGCAGACAGTTTCCGGGATCACCGCGAGTTTGACTGTTAATGATCCCTATTTAAAAATAGTGAGTAATCATCTGCTAAACTTCAACGATATAGCCGGCGGCAAAACTGCCGGCTCCTCCAATCATTTTGATTTCCAAGTCGAGGCCAACTGTCCGGATTACCGGTTTATCCCCTTCAAACTGGAGGTGCAGGACAACGCCGGTCATCGCTGGGTGGAAAACTGGGGGTTAAGAGTAATTACCTTGCCCGAACCAGCCAACAATTTAGCTGCTTTAACTCAACCGGATGGCAGTATCCGCTTAGAGTGGCAAGCTTCTGTTTCTACCGGCATTAACAGTTACAATGTTTATTCCGACAACGCAGAAGGTAATATTGACTATACCCAGAGTTTGGGCAGCGCTCCAGCCAGTGAATGCTCTTGGAATTCCGGGGTGTTAAAAAACAAGACGACTTACAAATTCGGTTTACGGACGGTAAGTTCTTACGGTTACGAAGAAAAAAATACCACGCTCACCGTTAGCGTGAAAGCAGAAAAACTTTCCCTGGCGGAGGCGATTCTGCTCAATCCGAAGCCTGGGAGAAGTTTGCGGGGCAACGCGGTAAGTTTAGCGGCCAGCGGTAACGAGGAGGCTGTTGGGGCGCAATTTATCTATCGTTCCTTAAGCGATAAAAATTGGAAAAATATTGACGAAATTGATCGTCAGCCGGTGAACTCTTCCTTCGGAAAATTATTTTCGGCCTATTGGAATACCGCGGAGGTGGAAGCCGGAGAATATGCCTTGGCTGCGGCGGGGATTGATCAGGCCGGCAATCAGGATCTTTCCCCGGCTTACATTAAGGTTACTGTTAATGACAACAAGGTTGTGGATATTATTGAAGATGGCAACCAGAAAACCGATCCCACCGTAAACCACACCCGATTAGAAAAAGTCTATGCCAATAGCGACAACGATATTCTAATGGCCGATGGGACAAAAATTTCGATTAAAAGCGGCACCGTTCTTCACGATACTATTATCCAAATAAAAAAACTTGGGTTGACGGAAATGAAATTGGTTTGCCCGCCGCAGGATTCTAATTTAAAGTCCAGCGGCGCTTACTACGATTTCAAATTTTTTGACGGCACGAGCGTTTTCCCGAAATCAATTCTTTTAACGATTCCTTATCAAGACAAGGAAAATGACGGAATAATCGATGGGACAAATATTCCGGAAAAAGACTTGAAATTATACTATCGGAATGGTATGCAATGGGAAGAGGTGAGTAAATATAATTCTTCAGCTAAGACCAACGTTTCGGCCCCTTATTCAATAATTGATGCGCAGAAGAAATGCGTCTATGCCGAAATAAATCATTTTTCTTCGTTTAGTTTAATGGGTTACCTGACGGCGGGCAGTTTGGATAAGGTCAATATTTATCCGAATCCCTACAAACCGTCTTTGGGACATCGTAACATTTATTTTGATAATTTGACCGACAAAGTAACCATTCGAATTTTTACCATCGCCGGCCGGTTGGTCCGGGAAATCAGCGAAGGGACCAACGGTCAGCGGATTGTCTGGGATGTAAAAAATGATGCTGGCGAAGATGCGGCTAGTGGTGTATACTTCTATCTAGTGACCGATGAACACAACAATAAAACAACCGGCAAAATTGCGATCATTCGCTGAGGTTAAAAATGTTAAAAAAAACGATTAAGATCTTCTTATGTTTGCAGGTTTTGACCGCACTTGCGGCTGTAAGACTGGGGGCCGCGGCCGGTAAAAACTCCGGAGAGTTTTTGTTGATTGGCGTCGGCGCCCGTCCCGCGGCGCTGGGGAACAGCTATACCGCGGTTACCGGCGATGTGAACAGTATTAATTGGAACCCGGCCGGCTTAACCGCTTGTCTGGATTCGCAGGTAACTTTTATGCACAACCAATGGTTGGACGACAGCCGGTTCGAATATTTGGGCTTGGTTAATGTGGACAATCAAACTAACATTTTGGGAGCAAGCATCAGTTATCTTTATGTCGGTAACATTAAAGGAAGGGATGAAGCCGGCAATCAAATTGATGATTTTAAAGCTTACGATTTAGCCGTTAACCTTTCTTATGCCACAAAATTGACTAATTATTTATCCCTGGGCGGAAATCTGAAAATTATCCGGGAAAATATTGAGACGGTGACTGCCGCCGGTCTGGCCGTGGATTTAGGAGCGATTTACGATTTATCCCCATCTCTGACCGCCGGCCTGGTGGTGCAAAACCTTGGACCAGCAATGAAATACATTGAAAAAAAAGAGACCCTGCCGCTGGTGGCCAAAATCGGGTTTGCCTACACCTTGCTTGACGATGCCCTCCTGTTGACCCTGGATGCGAATAAAATAAAAGACACGGAGATCTTTCCGACAATCGGAGCAGAATACCGGGTAAAAAGCCTGTTTAGCCTGCGCGCCGGTTACAACGCCGACCCCGACTCCATCTCCGGCGCCGGCCTGACCTACGGCCTGGGCCTCAATTGGAAATCTTACTCTTTCGATTACGCCTTCGTTCCTTACGGCGACCTCTCCTTCACCAACCGCTTTTCCATTACCTTGAAATTTTAATAATATTGATATGGGATATAGCGTAGTAACTTAACTAACTGTAGTTTTAAAAAGTTGAATAAATCTGGTCACTGTTTTAAGGACTTTGCGTTTGATGAATTCTTCAGGAATATTTAACAACTCACTAACGGCTTTTGGGCCTGGCGAGTTTATGCTGGCGAAATATTGCTGTATGTTTTTAATGAAAAAATCATAATATTGCCGGTCAGATTTAAAATCTTGCAACCGGTTTAGCAATTCCTGCTCATCTTCTTGAGGGATATTGTCGAAAATAAAAAATATCGTCCATAAATCCTTTCTGAATTTATAGGTATCTTCCTTAACTGCCCTATCCGACAGCGCGATGGTTTTTACAAATAGATATGCTGCCGGAGCGGGGACTCTTACATAAACCTTTTCGCCATGCCAATCAATACTGATTTCTTTGATGTTTTTATCCCTTAACAATAGCTCGATATATTCGAGAGGTATAACTTCGATTTCTTCTCCCGTAAGTTTTCTGACAATCTTGGGATCCGCAAATTCATGGCTAATAAAATCTATTCTCATTTCGCTCTCGCCATTACTGGCATAAAAATAAACAGGTAACTCCTCCGGATTGTAAACCCGCTCTGTTTTGTAATTGCCTGCTCTGTTGAATTTCTTCGCAATGGGTTCACCGGAAAAAGAGTATATTTCTTTTAAAGCGAAATCTATATCCTGGGTTCCGATGATGTCCACCGCTTTTGATGTCTTCCAAAGGAAATTTTTGTAAATATAGGGAAGCCACCCGCCAATTAAAATAACATTGTTTCTGTATTGCTGTATATCTTTTAAGACGCGAAGCAGAAGATCTTCTTTATTTTTTCCAGGATAAGAAGTTTGCATCTTTTCCTTTAATTTTTTTTATTATATTTTCCGCTTGAGGTTTGCCAAGAGGATTATTCATTGTTGTCATACTTAAAAAAGTATAAAAATCGGAAGGAATTTTGTACTCGCCGGAATTCAGGAAATACTGTCTTAAAAATTTCTTATATCTGGGTAAAACAAGCAATATATTCCCTCCAATTCGCACTTTGCTAACGCCTAAATCGTATTCAAGTTCCCGAAGATCATAACCTTCAAAATATTTTTTGTTAGGGATCAACAGGGTTAGCATATTATCATAGGCATATTGCAAATTTGGCCTAATACCGGAAAATCTACCCAGATAAAATTCAACATTTTTTCTTTTCAGGTCGCTTAAGATTTCATGATAATTTCGGTTTGAGGTAAAAAGAAAGGATTTCCTTTCCGAGTTTTTAAACCCGTCTATACATAAATTTAAAAGTTTTTCCGGATTCTTAAGAATACTGAAACTCTCCCGGCCAAAGTGAATATCTCTTCTGACTATATTTTCTAAAATAAGAAATCTAATGAAGTCTACCACATCAGCGCGTTTATAATTGTTAAAATCCCTCGTGGTTAATTTCTTTTCCGGATTCTTTAATAATTCATATGAAATACAAAAGTAACTGTCTTTAAAAAACATTTTTTTGATTCCTTTTTTAATTGGTTCCTGAAAAGGAAACCAATTAATTAGGGAACCAATGTTATTTTAACATACATTGCTAAACTTGTCAAATAAATCCTGCCTAGAGGGGCAAAGCCCCTTAACCTAGTTCAAACATCCATGAATTTCAATGTTTGTTTTGATGTTCCCTCTCCCCTTGTGGATAGGGTGAGGGATGTTTCAAAATTTTATTTTTTATAGCGGGATTGAATTTCTTTTAGGGCTTTGGCTGCGGAGGTGCGGACGCGTTTGTCGGGGTCGGTGAGCAGTTTTTCTAAATGGCTGCGGTATTTGGGGTCGCCGGTTTCACCGATCACTTTGGCTCCTTCCGATCGGACATACCAATCTCGATCGGTCAAAAATTGCAGTAAGGGATCATTAGCATCAGCCGGGGTAACGGGGTTTTCTTCGGTCAAAGTTGGTTGTTTTGGGGCTGGTTGTTCGGCAACGGTTGTTACGGGAGGCGCCGGGGGAGCGATTGGTTCGCTGATGCTGGGCGGAGCGGGTTGTGGTTCATTATTTACTTGCGGTGTATCCATGGGTAACGGTTGGGGATTGACCGGCTCTTCTTTTATCGGCGCAGCGGGCATATTTTGGGGAAGATTTTTATAAGCCGAGAATTTAGTTGCTATTTGCCGGATGAAAATGCTTTTAAGATTTTGTTTGAAGAGGATCGGGATTAACAGAACGGCGATGAGCGGGGTTAAACCTAAAATTCCCATTCCCATAAAAACTGTTCTCGTTGTGGCTGCCGGCTGAAGAGGTTGGTCACCTTTTAATGCTTTCAGGTCTTGGTAAATTAAAAATGTATATAAGAGCAAGAGTGGAGCAAAAAGGCCGCTGAGAATCCAGCCTAAAATGGGAATGATGGAAAGAAAAATATAAAGTCCCCAGACGATCATTAATCTGCAAGCGACGGCCAGCCAGTTTCCTCGAACATATTCCCAGCTTTTTAAAACAGCATTGATCCCGGTTAAATTTTCATTAATAAAGACAAAAACTACCAGGCTAAGACCAACAATTAAAATTATTCCGGGGATAATTAGAAGTAAAAATCCACCAATAATAATTAAACAGCATAATATTAATAGAGCAAAAAAACTTAAAGTTCCAGGACGAGCGCGTTGGAAGGCTTCTTTAACGCCAATCTGATGATCGCTGATGGCCATATAATAGGTCAAAATTGTCCAGGGAAGAACGAAAATTAACAATAATCCGAATAGCAAGAGGAGAAAAATAAAAATAATTGGAGAAATTTGATGACCAGAAGGACTTATTAGACTAGGGAAAATATAGGGGGCAACGGTTATACCAGAAAATAAAATAGCTGAAATTAAATAAATTAGAAAACTGACCAGTCCAATCAAAACATATACCCAGATTCGTTTTTTGTAAATTTCCCAGGCGCGGCTAAACAGACTGCCGATTCCCGGTAATTTATTTAAAACAACATTTTGATTTTCCATTAGCGGAAGTCTAACATTAATTATCAAAAAAATCCATTGTTTTTTAATCGCACCCGGGAAATTTTCTTGGCAACGGCCGTTTTTTTTTTGATACAATCAGGGGCAGGATAGGCAGTTGCAAACTTGACACTTGGCAGATAAATGTTATAATAATGGTAGGTGCAAATTGGAGAGGATACAGAATTTAGAAGAGAAGATAAAACAAGTTGCCGAGTTGGTTGCTCGTTTGAAAGAGGAAAATAAAAAATTAAAGGAAGAGTTGTCTTTTTTAGGTGAAGAAAACAGGCGGGCCAAGCAGATTATTAAAGAGAGCGCTGTTTGGGAAGAAAAGAAACGCGGTGTGCAGTTAAAGTTGGAGAAGATGTTGGAAAAAATAAGCAAGGCCGGAGTTTGACCGTATCGAGGCAAAAAAATACCTTGTATTCCAGGGAAATTTAAGTTATAACTGATCTGGGGATTGAAGCTCGCGGTATGCTAAAAGATGTTAACTGAAAAAGTAGCGATTAAGGTTTTTGGCCGGGAGTTTGAATTAGAGTGGGAGGGGGACCCGCTTTACATCTACTCGTTGGCAAATTATGTTGATGGAAAAATGCGTGAGGTAGGTGAAAGTAATAAAATTATTGACACCGGCAAGGTTGCTGTTTTAACTGCTTTGACTATCGCCGATGAGTATTTTCGGTATAAGGAAAGCAAAGAAATTAACACTAATACTGTCAATAAAAAAACCGAGGAATTTATTCAAGTATTAGAAACAGCCTTAAAGTAGTTAAACAAATGCCCTGCGGTGTTGGTGTTGTATTGACCGGTTGAGCCTACAAGCATAAATCAGGGAATCCGGGGTTTACTTGCTCTGTGGAGCAAGTAACAGGATGCCCAACTTAACGATTGGTGCTTCAACTAGACAATATCCACGGCACTGCGGGGATTTTTTTTGGCGGACTTAGTGAAAAAAATGGTTATAATTTTTATCGAATTTTATTACTCAAATTTAATATTTATGCCGTACTTTTTACACCAGCCAATATTTAAGTTTTTAAGTAGTCTGTCTCCAGGGGGAGGTAATTTGTCTCCGGGAGGAGTACGGCTGTAAATTGTTAAATTTGGGTTTATTTTTCATATGGAACTTTTTGAAAATAAAACCCAAAAGAATAAAAAAATACCTTTAGCTCTCCGTCTTAGCCCGCGGGATTTGTCCGAATTTGTCGGGCAATCGCCTATCCTTGCTCCGGGCAAGCTCCTTTATCGGGCTATTGAATCCGATTCCATCGAGTCGTTGATTTTTGCCGGTCCTCCCGGCTGCGGAAAATCGGCGCTGGCCCGGATTATCGCTAACCGAACTAAATCCCATTTTGCCAATCTAAATGCCGTTACCTGCGGTGTGCAGGATATTCGCCGGGAAATAGAACAGGCGCAGCAGCGGCAGCAAATTTATCAAAAACATACCATTCTCCTGGTGGATGAGATCCATCATTTTAATAAAACTCAGCAGGATGCTCTCTTGCCCGACGTGGAAAAAGGCACAATTTCCCTGATCGGGATTACGACAGAAAACCCCTATTTTTATATTAATCCCAGTCTTCTTTCCCGGTCTCACGTATTTCTGTTCCAGCCGCTTTCTGCCGGGGAAATTGAAACAGTTTTAAAGAATGCTTTAAAGGACAGTGAGCGCGGTTTCGGACAGCTAAAAATAAACATGACCGGTGAAGCGGGCAAGCACTTAATTAATTACGCGGAAGGTGATGCCCGGCGGGTTTTAAACGCTTTGGAGATTGGCGCCTTGACTACCCGGCCCGATAAAAAAGGTGTGATCAATTTTACCCTGGAAGTAGCCGAAGAATGTATCCAAAAAAAAGCTGTTCTCTACGATAAAGGCGGGGACGAACATTACGATACGATCTCGGCTTTTATCAAAAGTATGCGCGGCGGCGACCCCGACGCTGTTTTGTACTGGATGGCGAAAATGATTGCGGCCGGTGAAGATCCGCGCTTCATTGCCAGGCGGATTATAATTTGTGCCAGCGAGGATGTGGGCAACGCCGATCCGCAGGCTTTGGTTGTGGCGCTAAGCGCGTTTAAAGCCGTAGAGCTGGTTGGGATGCCGGAAGGAAGAATTCCTCTCGCCCAGGCGGCAATTTATGTGGCTGCGGCGCCAAAGTCAAATGCCGCTTATTTAGCCGTGGAAAAAGCGTTAGCCAGCATCAAAGAGAAAAAAGTTCAGCCGGTGCCAAACCATCTGCGGGATGCTAACCTGGATGGGAAGGGACGGTCCGAACACGGCGCGGGGTATCTCTACCCGCATAATTATCCCGGACATTTTGTTCAGCAAAACTATCTTTCGGAAAAAGAGATCTTTTATCAACCTTCCGAGCAGGGTTATGAACAACAGATCAAAGAGAGACTGGAAAGATGGTGGAAAAAATAGTCTGGGAAAAAGAATTATTGAGAAAAACGGCTGCGGAAAGACGAAAAAAACTTTCCTCTGGCGAGGTTTGGCTTAAAAGTAAAAGCGTCAGCGAAAATTTTTTTGCTTTAGCGGAATTTACAAAAAGCTGGAAAATTATGTTTTATCTTTCTTTTAATCAGGAAGTATCTACTGATCAAATGGTGGATCGGTCCATTGAATTAAAAAAGCAGGTGTTAGCGCCAAAAATTCAGGGGCTGGGTTTATCAGTTTGGTCCATCTCCGGGCGGGATCAATGTTTGCCGAATCAGTGGGGCATCCCTGAACCGGAAGAAAAAAAAGGGGCCAGGCTGCTGGTCAACCGGCCGGAAATTGATTTAATTGTTGTGCCCGGCTTAGCTTTTGACCGGCAGGGACACCGGTTGGGTTTTGGGAAAGGTTACTATGATCGGTTTCTCAGGCAGTTAACCGGAGCTGTCTTTACTGTCGGATTGGCTTTTGATTTTCAGGTGCTGGAAAACATACCCGCAGCTGCGGATGATTTTTCTGTGGATTGTGTGGTTAGCGAAACAGAAGTTTATCGTTGTCGTGTTGTGTAACTTTGATCCATTTTGAGGAGGAAAGACGATGATGTTAGGGTTGATTTACTTGATTGGCGGCTTGTTGGGTGGAGTGGTTTTAGGATATTTGATTCGTTTTTTCCAGGCAAAACAGCAGTTGGTTTCGGCAGAAAGTACGGCTCAACGGATTATTTCCGAAGCAAAAGCGTTGGCCGAGGCCAAGAGAAAAGACGGTATTTTGGAAGTTAAAGAAATAATGGACCGGGAGAGAACGGAGTTTGAGAAACGGACCCGCGAGCGGCGGGAAGAAATGCAGAATGCCGAAAAACGTTTGCATCAAAGGGAAGAAAATATTGACCGCAAGCTTGATTTATTGGAGAAACGGGAAAGAGAAACAGCGATCCGGGAGCGAAATTCTATTCTTCAGGAAAAAACCTTGCGGGATGATTCGGAGCGGATAGGCAAAGAGCGGGAAGAACTGAAAAAGATTTTAGAGCGGGTAGCGGGAATGACCGCTGACGAAGCTAAAAAAATGCTGATTCAAAACATTGAGCAGGAGGCCCGGCACGAGGCGGCATTAAAAGTGAAAAAGATTTTGGAAGAAGCCAAAGAGACCGCTGACGGCAAAGCGAAAGAAATACTTTCCGTGGCTATTCAGCGGGTGGCGGCCGAGCATACCACGGAAATTACCGTTTCCACTGTTCCTCTGCCCAGCGACGAGATTAAAGGGCGGATCATCGGGCGGGAAGGACGCAATATTCGGGCTTTTGAACAGGCTACCGGCGTGGATCTGATTGTTGACGATACACCGGAAGCGATAACCATTTCGGCTTTCGACGGTTCCCGGCGGGAGGTTGCCCGGATTGCTTTAGAAAGATTAATTGCTGACGGCAGAATTCATCCTTCGCGGATTGAAGAAATTGTTACCAAAGTGAAAAATGAGATGGAAGAAAATTTGAAAGCCACCGGCGAAAGAACAGCTTTGGAATTGGGAATTTCCGGCTTGCCGGCCGAGATTTTAAGGCTGCTGGGCAAACTTAAATACCGGACATCTTATGGACAAAGTCAGTTACAGCATACGATTGAGGTGGCTTTGATTGCCGGGTCGCTGGCCGGAGAATTAGGGGCGGATGTAACTTTTTGCAAACGGGCCGGTTTGCTTCACGATTTAGGCAAAGCGATTGATCACGATGTCGAGGGCACGCATCATCAAATCTCGGCCGATCTGGCCCGTAAATATCATGAGTCGGAGAAGATGATTAACGCGATTCTATCCCATCACGAAGGATTGGCCGAACCAAAATCGGTTGAGGCCTTTGTGCTGGCCGCCGCCGACGCTATTTCGGCGGCCCGTCCCGGCGCCCGCCGGGAAACATTAGAGCACTATTTAAAGAGGATTGAAAAATTGGAAAAAATCGCTACTTCCTTCCGGGGGGTCTCCCAGGCTTACGCTATCCAAGCCGGCCGCGAGGTGCGGGTGTTGGTTGAACCGGAGGATATCAGCGACGAGGATATTTTCACCGTTGCCCGGGATATCGCTAAAAAATTGGAAGAGGAGTTGGAGTACCCAGGACAAATAAAAGTTACCGTAATCCGGGAAACCAGGGCCATGGAAATTGCGAAGTGAGATAAAAGCGTAGGGGAATTTCAATGCCTATTTTGTGCGTTTTCCCCCTTTAAAAAGGGGGATTAAGGGGGATTTTGAAAATTAGAAATATTGTCTAAATCTCCCCTAACCCCTCCCCGATGCAGCAAAATCGGGGAGGGGAATAAACGAAACGAGGATAACTTTATGAATATTCTTTTTTTAGGCGATATAATCGGCGAACCCGGACGGAAAGCGGTGGCAAAAATTTTGCCGGAGCTGGCGGCCTCTTACCATGTGGAGATGGTTATTGCTAACGGGGAAAATTCGGCCGGCGGTTTCGGCATTACCCCAAAGATTGCTGAAGAAATTTTTTCTTACGGGGTGGATGTGATTACTCTGGGTAATCATGCCTGGGATCGTAAGGAGGTAAGTCAGATTATTGAGGACAATCATTTGTTGCGGGCGGCAAATTATCCGCCGGGTGTGCCCGGACGGGGGTATAACATCTACACGACCGCTAATGGCTATAAGATCGGCGTGCTGGTTCTGATGGGGCGGGTCTATATGCCGATTTTAGATTGTCCTTTTCGCTGCGCGGATGCGGCCATCCAGCAGATGTCTGCTTCCACTTCGCTCATTGTTGTCGATGTCCATGCCGAAATTACTTCGGAGAAACAAGCCTTAGGCTGGTATTTGGACGGCCGGGTCTCGGCGGTGATCGGCACGCACACCCATGTGCCGACGGCGGACGCCAGAATCTTAACCGCAGGCACCGGATTTATTACCGACTGCGGAATGATCGGCCCGCGGGATTCGATTATTGGTGTGGGCAAAGAAATTGCGCTGAAAAAATTTTTAACCGGTCTGCCGCATAAATTTAACATCGAGAACAAAACCGTCGTTTTCTCTTCGGTGCTTTTGGATATTAACGAAAAAACGGGTAAAGCCGACTCCATCCAGCGCCTGGAAAGAATCGTCGAAATTGCTAAACCTTGAGGATTACTATGAAGCATGTAATGGGCAAAGAATACATTCAATTTTTGACTGAAATAAAATCGCGTATTCTTACGGCGCGGATTCAGGCATTTCGCTCGGTTAATGACGAGCTGTTGAAATTATATTGGGATATCGGCAGAATAATTGTTGCCCGTCAAGACCAATATGGCTGGGGGCAGAGTGTGGTCGAAAACCTTGCCGGTGATTTAACCGCGGAATTTGACGGGACAGCTGGTTTTTCCGTGCAAAATTTATGGCGGATGAGACTTTTATATCTTGCCTACAAGGACGACCCAAAACTCGCACAGCTTGTGCGAGAAATACCTTGGGGACAGAACATTGTTATTTTACAGATGATTAAAGACGACAAAGAAAGAGAATACTATATCCGCTCGACGGCGAAAATGGGCTGGAGCCGCAATGTGTTGTTGAATCAGATCAAAGCTGGCGCTTACCAATATCAAAAGTCAATACCGAAACAGCATAATTTCCCCAAAGCTCTTCCCGAACATCTTGCCGAACAGGCTAATGAATCATTGAAGAGTGTTTACAACCTATGTTCCTGATTTTTGTAGATTAATGATTTTGATGTTATTGCCAATTCGTACCGTGCCAAAAAGAGGCAAAAAATGGTAAAAGCAAGAAAAATTCCAGAAGAACCAGAAGTTAAGCCTTCTGTTGACCCAATTGGAGGCACAATACTTTTAAAGAAGCAGATAGAGAAGGCGAAAAATTTATTGTCTCAAGATTCAATCGATTGGGCGGATTATACAGCATGGAAGAACACAACAAAAGGTTATCTGATAAAAGTATTCGGTTCTAAGTCTCAAAATGTAAATGCAGTTATCCATGCAAGCAGTAGCACACCTAGTCATACGAATATGGATGAGTATGAGATAAAAACTTACACGATGTCTTTGATTGAAAATCAAATTAAAATGCTTGGAAGTTGCATTGAACAATTGGAGACAGAAATTGAGTTAAGTAAGGATGATAAAGGTAAGGTTAAGAATGAAGAAGAAGTTATAATTAATAATAATGTTTTTGTCGTGCACGGTAGCAATGACGGTGTTAAAGAGGCGGTAGCGCGTTTCATAAATAAACTGAATCTTAATCCTATTATCTTACATGAACAACCAAATTTGGGAAGGACGCTAATAGAGAAATTTACAGATTATTCTAATGTGGGTTTTGCGATTGTTATATTGACAGGTGATGACTTAGGTAAGGGAAGTAAAGAATCTGATTTAAACAAAAGAGCACGGCAAAATGTAATCTTTGAGTTAGGTTATTTCATTGGGAAATTAGGCAGAGCAAGAGTATGTGCTTTATATGAGGAAGGCGTTGAGTTTCCCTCAGATTATGAAGG
>JBDRON010000067.1:0-26836 GCA_043810025.1 Elusimicrobiota bacterium | reverse complement strand
TATGCAATATTAGATAGTTATCGACGGTATATATGATTTGATATGAGAAAATATTATTGGGTGGTAATTAAGGTTGGTTGGTGTATTCGGCTATTGTAATTGATTAGACGTCATTTTATGTTGACCAATTCATATAATACAATTAAGGTGTGCAAGCTATGCATCCGTCGAGCAGGTATATTCGCAAGGGGTTAAATCCTTAACTAAACTCCCCTCTGCGAAAATCCAGGTCTGGCATCGTCAAACGGAACATAGACCGTCGTCTGTCCGGTGTCCGGCAGTTCGCGCGCGGTAAATGTTCCGGTGGAAAAGGTCAGCGACCCGTTGGCCCGCGTGATAAACGTTTTCCCGGCGATTACATCGCCCGCAGAAGCGCTGGTCATGGCGCCGCCGGGAAGCGCATTGTAAATTTGAGTGAGCGTTACCCCCGTCGGCGCCGGGCCAGCGGTCGGGTAAAGCGAATGGCCCGATGCCGCCGTGCCGCTGGAGATGCGCGCGGCGATGTCACTCAACGTGTACCCCGTCGCCGACGGCGGCCCCGAAGGGTTCAAACTGCCGGCATAACTCCTGGCCGGAAAATTTATCACCGCCAACAA
This sequence comes from Elusimicrobiota bacterium, assembly GCA_043810025.1. Taxonomy (GTDB): domain Bacteria; phylum Elusimicrobiota; class JBDRON01; order JBDRON01; family JBDRON01; genus JBDRON01. The sequence goes on along the minus strand of JBDRON010000067.1, from coordinate 26,240 downwards.
TACCACTGCGCTTGCAAAAAACCTTTCCTTCATCTTTTCCCTCCTACTTAAGGAAATTATTTTTTTCTTTAAGTAAAAATCTCCTTTTTTGCAAAAACTAACTTTTACGTTTGACAACCCAGGATATTTTTGTTACTATTGTTTTGGAGGTGATAAATATGTTCAAAATTGCTATTGAAGTTGATATTCGCCAAATTGAATTCGCTATTCAGCATATGAATAAGAGAGAAAGGTGGAAAATCGCCAAAGAAATTGTTGCCGAACAATTTAGAGATACGGTAAATAAGTTTCGACAAACGATTAAAAAAAAGAGTCTTACTGCCGGGAGAATTAATAATATTGTAGAGAAAGCAAGAAAAGAATTTTATGCTAAAAGTCGTAATTGACGCCAATGTCTTTGTAAGCATAGTTTTAGGCGGACAAATAACAGCTAAGATTAAGGATTTGCTTGTGCTCAAGTTATTTAGAAAAATACCTATCGTAACCCCTCGTAAATTTTTGGAAGTAATTTCTCAAAATTCTGAATAGATATGTTTCTTGTCACTATAACTTTGGAGTTGTTTATGAAATATATCCGGTTCAGAAAATAATTTTGATCGTCAGAGTAGGGAACAGAAAAGATATTTATAGATAAAATACCATCCTTAATGAATCCCAAAACTTCTATTTTTTTTCATCGCACTTTCTCCCGCTTTTAAGGGGGAACACACACAAAACAAACATTGAAATTTCTATGTTTCCAGTTAATTATGAGCGGTCATATACCTGAGTAGTTAAACAAAATCTTATATTTTAGATAGCTGTATTAAGTATAACGGTTTTTTATTTTTTTCTGTATGTCCGGGATTGTGCGGCCGGTATATCACAAAGGAACGGTCGCGACCGTTCCCTGCAATAGTATTGACGATCATATTCTCAAAATGGTAAAATCAGTCTCGATTCAGTCAAATAAATTAAGGAGTTGCCGATGACGGAAAATGAAGCTTTAGCAAAAATTAAACGCGGTTGTGTAACGATCATTTCTGAGGAAGAACTTAGCGCTAAATTCCGTTTAGGACATCCCTTAAAAATCAAATTGGGGGTGGATCCAACCGCCCCGGACCTGCATTTAGGCCATACGGTGGCGCTCCGTAAACTTCGCCAATTTCAGGATCTGGGACATAAAGTAATTTTTATTATTGGCGATTTCACCGCTAAAATTGGCGATCCTTCCGGCCGTTCAGAAACCCGGCCGCCGTTAAATGAAACTGAGATCTTGAAAAATTCCCGGACTTACCAGGACCAGGTGTTTAAACTACTTGATAAAACCAAAACCGAAATTCTTTTTAACAGCCAATGGCTTTACAACCTGGGCTTGGACGGATTGCTGGAGCTCTCTTCCCATTCTACTGTCGCCCAGATGTTAACCCGCGATGATTTTAAAAACAGACATAGTAAAGGGATCGATATCAGTTTAGTGGAGTTTCTTTATCCGCTTCTCCAAGGTTACGATTCCGTGGCCACTAAATCCGATGTGGAAATTGGCGGCACAGACCAAACTTTCAACCTTTTAGTCGGCCGGGATTTACAACGAGATTACCATCAGCCTCCTCAGATCGTGATTACCATGCCGCTCTTGGAAGGTTTAGACGGGATAAGGAAAATGTCCAAAAGTTACGGTAATTCCATCGGGATAACCGAACCGCCGCAGGAAATGTTTGGCAAAATCATGTCGATTCCCGACAACCTTATGTACCGCTACTATGAACTGCTTACCGACCACAATTTGGCGGAAATAAAAAAATTGCACCCCCGCCAGGCCAAAGCGAGGCTGGCCCGGGAAATTGTTGCTCAATACCACAATGTCGCCGCAGCAACAAAAGCTGAGGAGGAGTTTGAAAAAATATTTGCCAATAAAGGCCTGCCGGAAAAGATTGCAGAATACATCCCGGAAAAATACCCGGCAACTTTAATTGAACTGCTTTGCGCCGCCCAACTCAGCCCCAGCAAAAAAGAAAGCCAGCGCTTACTCGATCAGGGCGGGATTAAAATTGACGGTGAAAAAATTGCCGAAAACAAAATACTGGATTCCAACAAAGAATTTATCTTGCAAGTCGGCAAAAGAAAATTTTTGAAAATTATACCGGGAAAAAGCGAATAAACTGCGGCGTTTTTTTCCCTCTTTTAAAAAGAGGGGCAGGGAAGATTTGATCAATATTTTAAAATCCCCCTTGATCCCCCTTTCAAAAGGGGGAACACGCAAACCAAACATCAAATTCCTGTGACCAAAAAAATTTCTATTTTCTTTGCAATTTTGCTTCTCCTCGGATTAGCTATCCGCTTGAATTTTACTTTTTTCCATTATTTCGACGCTGATGAGTTTGTTAATCTGCATAGTAGTTGGCTGGTGGCCCAAAACCTGCTGCCTTACCGTGATTTTCATCAATTCTATACGCCGTTGTTTTGGTATTTGCTTTATCCTTTGTTTATCATCTTTAAATCCGCTTCGGCTTTGCTTTATTCCGCCCGTTTTCTAATCTTTTTGTTAAACCTCGGTATCTTTTATTATACTTACCAAATCGCTAAATTTTATGGTAATAAAAAGGCCGCCTGGCTGGCCTTGATTTTGCTCAGTTTTAGTGTTATCTACTTACGCAAAAGCATTGAAGTTCGCCCAGATGTTCCCCTTACCTTGTTGGGTTTAATCGCCATTTATTATTTAATTAAAACATTGCCCCTCACCCTACCCTCTCCCACAAGGGGAGAGGAAAAAAGTCCGCATTCCGAAATCATAAAAGCCGGTCTTTCTCTGGGTTTGGGTTTGCTGTTTGTGCAGAAGGGGATATTTTATGTATTCGGTTTAACCTTGGGTCTTTTGTTGATCAAAAACCTAAAAAAAATAAATATAATTTATTTACTTACCGCCGTTTGCTTGCCGATCAGTTTATTGACCTTGTTCTATTTTTACAAAAAATCGTTCCCGGTATTTTTTAATTCCGTTTTTCTTTTTCCCTTACAACTGTCTAAATGTTTCCCGGCCTGGGAAACATTGCAGCCAACCCTGTTTCATTACGATACCTTTTTCTGGATAGCCGCCTTATTGGGAATGATCCGCTGCCGAAAAAATGTTTTACTTTTAACCACGGTGCTCAGTTTTTTTATCTATGTCTTTTTTATGGCCACCGCCTACTATCAATATTATTTGCCTTTTCTTCCTCTGCTGGCGATCTTCGGCGGCTTGTTTTTGAAAGACATCAAAAATAAACATTTAATTATCCTGCTCTGTTTGGGACTGCTCCAACCACTCTATATTTTTTCCAAGGAACTCCAAAACCCGCAAGCGAAAAACAAGGATCAAATCAAATTAATTTCTTATCTTTTGTCGCATACGGCGGAAAAGGAAATTATTTTCGACAGCTGGTCGGAATATATTTTCAGGCCGCATGCTTATCCGGTGTTCCAAATTGGCCGGGGCTTGTTAAAAACCAATATTTATGACGATATCCCCAAATATTTAAGAGAAAAAGAATGTAAAATTCTTCTGGGCAATGGACACCTCAAAGACTTAAAACCGGGTATAGTGAGTTTTTTAGGAGATAATTACATCCACTCCGGCTACGATATACTTTATTTGGCGGGCAAACAATTCCACATTTCAGCTGAGCAAACAGCGGAGTTTGAATTAATTGCCAGCGGCAACTACTCCGCCGAATTTTCCGGCAAGGCAATCCTAGTTGATGGTAAACCAATCAAAGCGAACGAACAGCTATTTTTAAGCAAAGGACTGCACACCGTTCATTCTGCCGAAGCAAAAGAGATCGTCTTTAAATACATCTTAGAGGAAAACCGATGACCGCCGCCAAAAACGATTTCCTGGAATTAGTAAAAGTAATGGCTCGTTTACGCTCGACCCGGGGCTGCGCTTGGGACCGCGCTCAAACCCATCAAACACTTCTCCCCTATCTTTTCGAGGAAGCCAATGAGGTGGCCGAGGCAATCAAAAAAAATGATTACAAAAACCTGGAGGAAGAGTTAGGGGACATTTTGCTGCAGGTTGTTTTTCATGCCCAGCTGGCCGCAGAAAAGAAAAAGTTTACCATTCAAGAGGTCGTCCGCACCCTGGTTGGCAAACTAAAACGCCGGCATCCGCATGTTTTTGGCCGCAAAAAACTAAATTCTGTTGCCAAGATTATTGACCATTGGGAAAAAATCAAACAAAAAGAGAAAAAACACAAGTCGTGAGTCGTGGGTCGTAAACTGTGGGCTTAAAAGAATAGAGTCTTTTAAACTCATGACTCAAGACCCATGGCTCATAACCCTTTTATTACTAACGGCGGGACCAGAAAAAAGAAAAAAATGAAGAGTCCTTCTTTTTCTTCCAAACCTTGACTCTTGTTCGATTAGGCAAAACGGTAAACCCGGTTACACCGGGACCAAATCTGGTTTTAATTTCCACTTCGTTGGAAAGCCGGTTAACGCCCACCACCGGAACAGTTAAAGGGCTGACCTTTTCACCCTGCCGGCTCCCCATTAAATGAGACAAATACTGAGCGATATCCCGCTCATCACTTACCCGGACTAAGACCAGATCCCCAACCTCTAAGGTTTTCGCCGGCTGACCTCCGACATAATCATGAACCAATTCGATTTCCAAATTTAAACTTATGGTATTACTCAAAGGTAAGCTTTGATTGAAATCTTTTCCGGCCGAAGGAACTAAAGCCAAACTGCGAAACTGAGCAAGATTGAGCAAATTTTTACTGAGGCTCAACAAAAGGTCCTCTGAGGGCAGCTGCTCATTTAAGACGCTGCGGAAAACTGTTTCCAAATCTCCCTCGCTGTCATCGGCCAAAATTTCCTTAAACTCCTTGCTGTTGTTCAACTGACCATAAAAATGATTGTCCAGGTTTTGGGTAAATCCGGCCAAACTCCCCTCGTTCAGACGAAAAGAACAGATTTGCTGCTCGAAAAGATACCAATCTAAGGATAAATCCACCTCGTAGACATGGGGATCGTAAGAAACAATCGTTCGCACCCGGTAAATCTGTTTTTGCCGCAGTTGAAAAATAACAATGAATAAACCAAACAGGAAACTGCGCGGAAAAAGAAACTTACCTTTAATCACTGCGATATTCCGGTTAACGGAAGAAATGACTTGCAGAGCCTTTTCTAAATCAAAACCACAGTTTTTCAAAGTCAGCTCCGCGATGTTCTGGTCACATCCTGTTTCTTCCATTAACAAATTAATTTTGTCTTTCATAATTTTAACACCAGCCTAAAAGCCTAAGAGCCTACAAGCCTAAAAGTCAAAAACGGCCTAAAAGACTAAAAATGTCAGTTCCTTGAGCTTTTGGGTTCTTAGACTTCTAGGCTTTTAGGCTGCCGTTTAACTCTTAGGCTCTTAGGCTTTTAGGCTGCCTTTATGCTTTGGCTCTGGGGTGAGCGCTTTGATAGACTTTTTTCATTTTTTCCAAACTGACATGGGTATAAATTTGCGTCGTGTTTAAACTGGCATGCCCCAGCATTTCTTGAACCGCCCGCAAGTCACAGCCGGCATTAAGCAGGTGCGTGGCAAAAGAATGCCGTAAAGCGTGCGGACTTATCGACTTGTTTAATCCAATCTGGGCAAGCCGGTGAAGCAGCATTTTTCTGATCCAGCGGTCGGATAATCTTTTACCCCGCTGATTGACAAACAAGGCTTTTTCCGGATCGTTAGAAAAAAATTTTGCCCGCTGTTCCAAATAGCGCTGAATTGACGAAAAAGCCGTTTCCCCTACCGGAACAACGCGCTCTTTGCTTCTTTTTCCATTGACCAGCAGCAAACCACCGATATAATCGATATCCCGGACATTCAGCGAAACCAATTCGCTAATCCTTAAACCCGCGCTGTAGAGCGTTTCCAAAATTGTCTGATCGCGATAATCGGCAAATTCATTTAAGGGAAACTGCAGAAGCTGAACCATCTCCTTTTCCGATAAAAAACTGGGAAGCAATTTTGGACGGCGCGGCAGGGAAAGATGCAAGAAAGGGTCGCCGTCAATTTTTTTCTCCAAACGCAAAAACCGAAAAAATGATTTTATTGCGGCCAGCCGGCGTACCGTCGTCGAGCGGGCATAATCTTTATTTTCCAGCTGGGATAGATACTGGCGAAGGAAACTGCGATCAATATTTTGAAATGAATCCTTATTTTGTTTTTTTAAAAAAGATAGAAAATCTTTTAAGTCACCATTATAAGCCAGCAAGGTTTGCGGTGAAGCATTCCGTTCGGCCTTTAAAAAGATCAGAAAATTTTCGACTTCCTTGTGCATAAAGATAGTCACCTAAAGGACATTGGTCGTGAGTTGTGGGTCGTGGGTAGTGAGTTTAAAGGAATCGATTATTTTAAACCCACGACTCAATGCCCATGACCCATGACTCTTTTTCTAACTCGCCAGCAATCGCGATTCTAGGATTAACTTTCTTTCACCACAACGATTTTCTTGATATTCCGGCATTGCGGGAAACCGGAGCAGGCTAAAAACGGTCCGCGCTTGCCGATCCGGCGGAGCATCATTTTGCCGCATTTTTCGCATTTCTGATCAGTCGGTTCGGGAGGAGGTTTTTTGTTGCCTTCCCGGTCCAACGAGACTTTATTTTTGCACTCCGGGTAACGGGAACAAGAAAGGAATCGGCCAAACCGGCCGTTTTTTATCACCATCGGCGCCTGACACAGCGAACAGACATCGTCAGTGGTATCATCAGCCGGCTTCACTTTTTCGATCTGCTCGGCCGCCAGGGTTAAAGTCCGGGAAAAAGGACCATAAAAGTTTTTCAGCACCTCGGTCCAGGAAAGTTTTCCCACCGCAATATCGTCCAGCTGTTCTTCCATATTGGCCGTAAAATTTATATCCACAATCGAAGGAAAATGATCGATCATTATTTTATTGATTTGCCCGCCGATACCCGTCGGAAAAAAGCGTCTTTCCTTGATAATCACATACCCGCGCAGAGAAAGCGTAGTGATAATCGGGGCATAAGTTGAAGGGCGGCCGATACCCTTTTCCTCCAAAATTTTGATTAAACTGGCTTCGTTGTAGCGGGGAGGCGGCTCGGTAGAATGCTGTTCCGGAAGCAGTTGGACTAAATCCAAGAGTTCACCCGCCTCTAAAACCGGTAAAGTTTTTTCTTCTTTTTCACTATTGTCTTCTTCCTCTTTATATAAAGACAGAAAACCGGGAAACTTTACCGTTTGCCCGCTCGCCCGAAAAACAGTATTGCCGGCTTTGATTTCCGCTGCTATGGTATCGAAAATAGCGTCAGCCATCTGGCTGGCTAAAAACCTTCTCCAAATCAACCGGTAAAGTTTGAATTGATCGGGGGTTAAATATTTTTCAATCGAGGCCGGGGTCCGGGCCATTAAAGTCGGACGAATCGCCTCGTGGGCTTCCTGAGCTGTTTTCATCTTTGTTTTATAAACCCGGGGGTTCGGCGGAAGAAATTTTTTACCGTACTCTTTCTCGATAAAAGCGAGAGCCTCTTTTTGGGCGGTGCCGGCAACCTGTAACGAATCGGTACGCATATAAGTGATTAAACCCGGCCGTTCATCTTCTCCCAAATCGATACCTTCATAAAGAGACTGAGCGACCATCATCGTTTTTTTAGCCGTAAACCCTAATTGATGGGAACCGGCCTGTTGTAAAGTACTGGTCATAAACGGCGGGTAAGGTGAGCGTTTTTTCTCTTTACGCACGACACCGGCCACCTGCCAACTGGCTCCTTTTATCCCCTCAATAATTTTGTCAGTTTCTTCTTTATTGGCCAGATCCATCTTGGCATATTTTTTCCCGTCTTTTTCGATAAACATCGCCAAAAAAGCCGTTTCCTTTGTTTTCTTTTTCAACTCGGCCTGCAAACTCCAATACTCTTGCGGTTTAAAACGGTTAATTTCGTCTTCCCGTTCACAAATCAACCTTAAAGCAACTGATTGGACCCGGCCGGCGGAAAGACCGCGCCGCACCTTATTCCAGAGAATCGGGCTGATTTTATAGCCGACCAGCCGGTCAAGAATCCGGCGGGTTTGCTGGGCGTTGACTAAATCCAAATTTATTTTACGGGGATTTTTAATTGCTTCCTGAATAGCTTGTGTAGTAATCTCATGAAAGGTGATCCGTTTAATATTTTTCGGTAAAATTTTCAAATATTCGGCCAAATGCCAGGCGATCGCCTCCCCCTCCCGGTCAAAGTCCGTAGCCAGATAAAGAGCACCAGCTTTAGCGCTTTCTTCCTTTAACTTAGTGAGATAAGGTTTGGCTTTGGGCAGCATTTTATATTGGGGCTGAAAATCTTTCTCGACATCCACCCCCAGCTTGCTCTTCGGCAAATCCCGGACATGCCCCCCCGAAGAAAGCACATTATAGTCTTTACCCAAAATCCGCATTATCGTCTTAGCCTTTGTCGGTGATTCTACGATCACTAAATATTTTGCCATAGGCATGAATTATAATTATTTCCCAGCCAGCCGTCAACTAAAAGTTTTACAGGTGATCTAACTCACTTCCTAGTTTTTCTGAAAAATTGGCCAGTAAGTTCCAATGACTCTTGGGAAGGTATATTTTTAATTCTTTGCTCAAAATTTTTAAACTGATTCGGGAATTATCCCATAGTAAGAAAGCGCCGTTTCAAATGAAATATAAGAAGGTTGATAAACCTTGTTGGCGATGTGCCATAATGGCGGCAGGGAAAGATTTTCGAATATATAAAGGCCGTTGCGAAGACGAACAAAAATACCTTTTTGGGTATAGCGCCAAATTATCTTGTTAACCGCCGTTTCTGATAACCCGGAAAATCTTTTTATGTCAATTGGGGTAAAACACTTTAATTTTGAAAGTTTCTGTTGCAATTCATATAGTTTCATTTTTATGCCTTTTTAGTCCTATAAATGAAATGGTAACATAAAGGTACAAAAAAATCAACAACTTCAGATAACACCTAAAAGTTTTGCATTACTCGGCAAAGCGCTGTTGAGCCTTCGCCGCGATCTGACGATCCGTCATCTTATCAACTGTTTCAATACCGACGATGCGTCCACCGAGGTCATTTTCTTCAAGACGTTCTTTCAGTTCATCCTTTGCCTCGCCAGGACCAAAGATCAGAATAGACTCCGCATCGCGAATAGAGGCAATGACCGCATCATAGTAAATCTTGAGATGTCCCGTAAGAGTTCTCTAGCGGCTATCATCCGCGGGTACCTGCTGTGATTTATAGGAACCCTTAAGCGGTGAATCACCGGAACGCCGGAACTGTTTTTCTGCCTTAGATATTGTCAGTCCGATCTCTTCCCCTTTCTCCGTAACAGCCACAACAATAGCCTTCCGATGGTCAATCCACAAACCCACTTTTGTTCTCATTGATACCTCTTTTGGCCACGAGTTACGACTAACACCAGAGTTGAAAACCGTAGATCGGTTTTCTTTCTTCCCAGATCAGGTCAGCTTCGTCGTTCCAGATTTGTAGATCTATTATTGTTTCAACTCAGTTACTTTACTGTATAAAACATTCCAATTGTTTTGTTTTATCCTGAATTTTGTTCCATGATTATGTCCAGTGCGAGCATCAAAATCTACAAATATTTCTCCCTTAATTATCCCCCTTAAGAAATTATTGAAAGTGAAATCTTCTAGAAGCAATATTTTTTCGTATTTGAATTCTTCTTGACCTTCATTTTTCCGTGAATCAGCCGCAACATAAATTGTATTTTTTATTTTACCTACACATTTCTTGTGTAAATCATCAAAATTCCAATATACGGGGGGGTTAATTGGACGTAAGCCAACCTTTTTTTAACTTTCGATAACCAATCGTTGTGCCGTTGGTTTACCTTCCTAAAATTAAAAACTAATTCAACTCTTCTATCAATGCTATTTACATTAATGCAAAAACCTCTATCGCTAAATTTATTACTTAGCGTAGCTCTAAAACTCATTTCCTTGTCAGTATATTTTTTACCGGCTTCCTTGTGCGACCAACCATAGTTGGGCAGTAAATGTGTCGAAATAACCGTGTTTGGTTTTCTTGGTTCAGGATCCAAATGAAATAGGGTTGTTAATGAAGTGGTATTTTTTCTTTGTGCTTTCAGTTCCCAATCTACTGTATTGGCGATGGCTAGATTATTTTCCGGTATGTTTAATAAATCCTCAAGAGTATTCCCTACCGCACCATCATTTTTAGAGCGATTTGTATGAATCCAACCCTTTTTAATTATCTCCTTAATGTTTTTAATTAATTGCCCCTTGGCAATGTTAAGATTCTTCATTTATCGCCTTCTTTAGGTGGCCTCCAAAAATCAAGCAGGTATTCAAAAGTCACTCCCATTGTTATATAATTTGATGGCCATCCGAATATTCCGATTGCATTAACAACATTTCTTCTGTCCCAGATAATGATATTTCTCAATTCATAACCGACTGACCTGAGAGCTTCAACGATAGATATGTGTAAAGTTATCCGCTTGTTCTCCCACCACATATCAGGAACATTTACCACGCAATGCCCTTTAGGTTTCAACAGAGGTAATAAATCTTTATAAATATCTGCCATGCTTTTTGCATATTCTTTTTCTGCAAGCACACCTAGATCGCGTTCGTCTTGGCTATACTGCTCAACCTTCATAAACTGGTGATTATTTCGTTGATCACCCCTGCGACTCTTATTTTTTCTTTTACGGTTTAGAAGATTAGCATAAGGCGGAGAAGTAAATATTAAGGATACAGTTTCCGGTTTAAGACGGTTTTTTATGTTGCGCGCATCGTCCTGTATTGCAAGCTGCTTGCTATTATTAAATAGCCGAGTTTGATTCAATCGGCTTGTTGTTAAGTCAATATATTTCTTTTGCAAATCAAAACCCATAGCATTTCTGTCTGTATCTTGGGCAGCAACTAAGGTGGTTCCGGAACCGACAAAGGGATCAAGAACTAATTCTCCTTTGTGAGTAAACAATTCAATTACTTTTTTCGGTAGAGATATGGGGAATGTAGCCGGATGGATTTGTTTATCCCTAATATCTCGTTTTTCATAGTAAAATTCCCATACTCCGAGCTGTGCCTTCATCCATTCTTTCGCGCTTAAACAATTGATGTTATTACCCTTACAATCGCAAGTCTTTAGATAATTTATATCAATAACTTTATTATTATACTCGATTATTGTCTCTCTTAAGGCCAAATTACTTTTCCGCATTTTAACACTCCGTTAGTCTTTTATAGTAGTATAAAAAGTTTAACACTTTTACATGAACTCACAGCCTGTAAAGACAGCGCATTTTAATTCGCAATTTAATGTAAATATTCAAAGCGTGCGTTTATTTTACAATAGCCTCAGACGGAAGTCAATGCAGAGCGGAGTCGGCCGGATTGATTTGATAAAAGATTCTAAATATTTTCGTTATCTTATTATCTTAAGACCGTCGTCCCTTTACCGTCTTACCCAACTCTATCGCTTCCTGATACTTTTTCTGCCGCACGAGCCGTCCGAGCCTGCTGACAGGATTTTTTATAAACGCTTTTATAAAAACAAATGCCATGACAATCGGATAAATAATATACGCATATGTTTCGCGAAAAACTTTGAAATATAAAAGAACAACCTCAATAAAGACAAATATTCCTGTGAGTGTTATTGCAGAAAAAACAAAATTTTTTGTAATTTTTATATTTTTAATTATCATAACATTAGTGATCACCTGTTTTTGCCGCAGGTAAAAATCTGGTGGAGTGATTAGTTAGAAGGTTCTATCTCCTTAAGTTGTCAAGTTGACTCTGTCCCTGGATATAATAACTCTTACAAAAATGACCAGGGAACGGCGGTGATATTATCGGCTAGTTTTTCCTTTCGTATACCCATTGTGATCACATAACCGTGATCGGCAATACTCTTATAATCTTCCAGAAAGGTAGTTAATCCCTTTATTTCGGAAAGCGGTATATACGACGACGATTTTATTTCTATCGGAATTACTTTCTCTCCCATATCAATTATACAATCAACCTCGGCGCCGGCGGAAGTTCTCCAATAACAGACCCGATAGCTTTTATTTAAAGCCCTTATTCTCCGAGTAATTTCCAGAATTACGGCATGTTCAAAAAGAATTCCCTTTTGTGCATTAATCAGATTCGCCGTTAACGGGAATCGGGCCAGCACATTTCTCACTCCAAGATCAAAAAAGTAGTACCTGGGTGAGGATAATATCCTTTTTCTTGCCCTGGTTAAAAACGGTTCCACTTTGACTACCACCAGTGTGTCTTCAAGAAGATTAAAAAATTCTTTAACGGTGGGCTGACTTACCCCCGATTCATTGGACAACTTTGCTAAATTCGGGCTTGTGCCTGATTCAACAGCCGCCAGTTCCAGAAACCTTGAAAACGCCCCGATTTTTCTACTTAAGGCCTCGGCGCGTATTTCTTCTTCCAGATAGATTTGAGCATAAGATTTCAAAAAGTCTTCCCGGTCTTTTTCGGGTAAGAGCGCTATACCCGGTAAAGTTCCATAAATAAGCGTATTCTCAAAAGAATAGGAAACATTTTTATTGATATTTTCCAGGGTAAGTTCTTTAATACTGTTTTGCTTGATTAAATCTAGTTCCCCCCACATTAAAGGATCGAGGAAGAAACGCTTGACTCTACCCGGCAATAGATTAACACCCTGTCTTTTCAATTTTCTGGCCGAAGAACCGGTTAAGATAAACTGAGCCTGGCGATTATCCACAAGAAATTGAACAGCATCGAATATCTCAGGAATTTTTTGGACTTCATCGATAAAAACATAAGGCTTATTTTCCAAGGCTTGTATTTGGTTGATGAGTCGTGACGGGTTTGCTTCCAACTCTATCCTTACGGAAGGATTTTGCAAAGGGTATTCTACGGTATTTTTTAAACTACTTAAGGCTTCTCTGACCAACACCGTTTTACCAACTTGCCGAGGGCCAAAAATCAGGCAGGAATATTTACTGGCGATTAAACTGTCTATCTGCTTATTCAGATATCTAAACAACACTTTATTTATACCTTGCATAAATAAAGTATAGTTTATAATTGCAAGAAAGTCAACCGGATTCTTTTTCGAATTTTATTCTTTGTCTGCTTCATCGCTTTTTGGTCCTTTTCGGAAAATCACCACAATTCCCGTAATTATCAAAGAGAGAAAAATTAGCGCGGCCAGGTTGACGATCCAGCCTTCGAAAATTCCTAGTTCGTAGGGGTAGCCTTCAAAACCGTAATCCTGCAGGGTTTTGGCGGTGAAGACGACTTTCAGGAAAGGGATAATTTTCGGGAAAAGCCCGCCTTCAAAAACCATTAGCGACCAAAGCAGCCAGAAGAGGATGGCCAGCGCAAACAAAACGATGACAATCATCGCCCCGATATGCGCCGGGTCATAACCGGGTTCATCAGCCGGTTCGTCTTCGAAGATGTCCGCGACCAAATCCCAGGCTCGTAAAAACACATTGCGTTTTTTTTCTAATTCCGCCATAGTTTTTTCTCCAACTTTCAACCGCGATTATTTCGTTAGGCCACAAAATTTCTTAAGCGTCCGATATCCTCAATCTCGACTACCACCTCGTTACCGGGCACTAGCGGGCCGATGCCGGCCGGTGTGCCGGTGGCGATAAGATCGCCGGGATAAAGAGTCATCACTTGAGAGACGAAACTAACAATCTCCTCTAAGGAAAAAATAAAATTGGCGGTGGTGGAAGACTGTTTTTCTTGGCCGTCGACAAATAGTTTTATTTTCAGGTTGTTTGGGTCAATTCCGTCGACAATCCAGGGACCGAAGGGAGCGAAGGTGTCAAAAGATTTTGAGCGGGTCCATTGGCCGTCCAAATCCTGCAAATCGCGGGCGGTGATATCATTAAAACAGGTAAATCCAAGAATGTGTTGAACGGCTTCGTCCGGGGAAATATTTCTTGTTTCTTTTTTGATCACCACAGCCAATTCGGCTTCATAATCTACCCGCTGGCTGATCGCCGGCCGAATAATTTTATCTTCCGGCCCAATAATCGCGCTGGGCGGTTTTAAAAAAATTACCGGCACCTTCGGTAAAGCCATCTGCAATTCCCGGGCATGGTCCCGATAGTTTAAGCCGGCCGCCACAATTTTCGAAGGCTGGCAAGGCGCAAGCAATTTAACCTTGCTCAATTCCACCCGTTCTCCGGTAAACTTATAGTGACTAAAATAATCGGGAGAAATTTCCTCGATCCACGCCTGTTTAACTATCCCGTAACGAACCTTGCCCTGATAAATATAGCGGGAGTAAATCATTTCAGTCCCAGCACATCCTGCATGTCGTAAAGTCCGGCAGGCTTACCGATCAACCACTGAGCAGCAATCAGCGCTCCGTTGGCAAAAGTATCCCGGTTATGGGCCCGATGGATCAACTCAATCCGTTCACCGGGACCGGCAAACAGCACCGTATGTTCTCCAACGATATCGCCGGCCCGCACCGCCAGCACCCCAATTTGCTCATTCTTTCTAGCCCCCACTATTCCCTGGCGGCCATAGACAGCCACTTTGTTCAAATCGCGTTTCAGCTGGCCGGCAATAATTTCGGCCAAGCGCATCGCCGTCCCGGAGGGAGCATCTTTTTTTTGATTATGATGCAGCTCAATAATCTCCGCATCGTAATCCTTCAGCGCCGCGGCGGCCTGCGCCGTCAGCTTAAACAGCAAATTTACCCCCACACTCATATTCGGGGCAATTAACACTGGAATTTTTTTGGCAAATTCTTCCACCCGCTGTAACTCCTCTTTTTTAAACCCGGTTGTTCCGATCACAACCGCTTTCTCGTTTTCGGCGGCCACAACCAAATGTTCCAAGGTCGCTTGCGGGGTGGTAAAATCGATGAGCACATTAGACTTGCGGATTACCCCGGGCAAATCATCGCTGATTATAATATCTTTATGCACCGCATGGCCAAACCGGTAATGTCCTTTTGCTTCAATCGCTCCGACTAATCGCAGATGTTCATTGCTAGACATCCGCTCAATGATCCGCTGGCCCATCCGGCCGGCCGCTCCGCAAATAATTATATTGATTAAAGTGCTGTTCTTCACCGTAGACTGCCCCCTTTTTTAAAATCAAAAATCAAATATCAAATATCAAAATTTTAAAGTCAACTCTTAAAAAGTCAAACCACAAAAAATCAAATATCAAATTTTCAACTTTTTAACTAAACTACATTCCATTAACGATTTTTTCAATTTCTCCAGGTTTTCCGGAAGCATCGGCGCTAAGGGCAGGCGCATATCGGGAGAACATAAACCCAATAAACCCATCGCCGTCTTCACCGGTCCGGGGTTGGTCTCAATAAACAAATTCTTAATCAAAGGAAACATTTGATAGTGCAGCTGCCGGGCTTTCTTCCCATCGCCTTTAAAGTACGACTGGCAAAGTTCTTCCATCGCGGCCGGCAAAATATTGGCGATCACTGAAATTATTCCTTTACCGCCTAAAGCTAAAATCGGCAAGGTCAAGGCATCGTCGCCGGAGTAGACAAAAAACTTCTCCCCGGCTCCCTGAATAATCGCGCTGACTTGATCGCAATTGCCCGAAGCCTCTTTTACTCCAACGATATTTTTACAATCCTTAGCCAGCGCAACAATTGTTTCCGGATTGACATTGATGCCGGTGCGTCCGGGGATATTATAAAGAATAATCGGAATTTTTACCTCTTCGGCCACTTTCTTAAAATGTAAATAAAGCCCCTTCTGCGTCGGTTTGTTGTAATAAGGCGCTACCAAAAGCAGTCCATCCGCTCCAGCTTCCTGGGCATGCCGGCTAAGGGAAATCGTTTCATCGGTGGAGTTCGATCCGGTTCCAGCGATCACCGGCACCCGCTTCTTCACCGTTTCCACCACAAACTCGATTACTTCCTCATGCTCCTCTGTGGAAAGGGTCGCTGATTCCCCCGTCGTTCCGCAAGGAACGATCGCCGAGATCCCCCCCTTAATTTGGAACTCCACCAATTCTTTTAATTTTCCATAATCAACCCGATCCCGCTTAAACGGCGTAACCAAGGCCGCACAACTACCGGTAAACATTTTCTACCTCCTGCTGATTTTATATTTATGTTAATCTAAGCTCCGCTCGGAACTTTGTATACCTGCTGGATATTTTTTCTCCCTCTTTTACAAAGAGGGGTAGGGGAGATTTTGACAACATTTTCTAAATCCCCCTCAGTCCCCCTTTATAAAAGGGGGAACACTTCAATAGCTTTCAATTTCATATATTTAGGCATTAGGAATTATCCACCACTCACCTCTATTTCCCCGCGGAAAGTTGCTTCGGCGGGACCTTCTAAGGAAACATCTTTGATTACGTTACCGACAAGCTGATAGTCAATCCGCAATTTTATTTTCCCGCTGGTAATGACTTCAACCGGCGGTTTAACTATTTTTTTTAAACCGGCGATAATCGCCGAAGCGCAGGCCCCGGTACCGCAAGCCAAAGTTTCTTCTTCCACCCCTCGTTCGTAGGTACGCAAATATAAGCTATACACATTTTTTTTCTGGACAAAATTTACATTGGTCCCTTGCGGAGCAAACTCCTTGTGAAACCGGATTATTCGGCCCAACTCATTGACCTGGATTTTTTCAATGTCCGGAACAAAAATTACCGTATGCGGCACACCAGTGTTCAAAAAAGAAGCTTTCCAGACCTTGCCTTTAAACGGAAGAGAAAAATCCAACCGCAACGAATGTGGCTGGTTCATCCCGATCTTTACCGTTTTGGGTTTGATCTCGGCCTTAATTAAACCGGCTTTGGTGATAAACTTCATTTTCCGGCCGGCCGCACCGAGCAGGTAAGCAAATTTGGCGATACAGCGGGCGCCGTTCCCGCACATCTCCGCCTCCGAACCATCGGCATTAAAATAGCGCAGACGAAAATCGGCCGCCGGATCGTTTTCCAGGATCAACGCGCCGTCGGCGCCAACGGAAAATTTTCGCCGGCAAACCTGGCGGACGAGCCGGCTCAAACTTTTGGGCAATATTTTTTTGCGGTTATCAATCACCACAAAATCATTACCCGCCCCGCTCATCTTTGTAAAAGAAAGAAGCATAATACTCCTAAAAACGAAAGTCAGAAAAAGTCATGGGTCTTGTGTCATGAGTCTTGAGTTTAAAAAACTCAATTCCCTTAAGCCCACAACCCGAGACTCAAAACTCATGACCAATAATCTTCTGTCCTTTTAGCAAATCCTGAATTGTTTCCCGTTGGCGGATCACCTGCCATTGATCGCCTTTCACCAAAACTTCGGCAGCCCGCGGACGGCTGTTATAATTGGAAGACATACTGAACCCGTAAGCGCCCGCCGACATTACCGCTAAAAGTTCTCCGGCCGGGACCGGCGGCAAATGGCGGGCCTGCGCCAGATAATCGCCGGTTTCACAAATCGGGCCAACCAGATCAACCAGAACAGTTTTCCTGGATTTTTTTTCTACCGGATAAACCTGGTGATAAGCGTCGTAAAAAGCCGGGCGAATTAAATCGTTCATTCCGGCATCAACAATCAGAAAATTTTTCCGGGTATTTTTTTTGTTATAAATCACTTTTGTCACCAGACAACCGCTATTCCCCACCAGATAACGGCCAGGCTCAAAAATCAAAGTAAGCTTGGTCCTGCACAGGAGAGGCAGAAAGCGACCGGCCAAACCCCGCGGTGTGGGCGGAGTCTCTTCCTGATAACGGATACCCAACCCTCCTCCCAGATCCAGATATTTGATCTCAATTCCCAGCTTTCTCAAATCATGGGTCAACTTCAACAGTTTTTTTAAAGCCGCCACAAACGGGCTGACCGTCGTGATCTGAGAACCGATATGCGCCTGGACACCGACAATTTGCAAGGAATCAATATTTTTTGCCTGCCGGTAAAGCTTAAGCGCCTGATTGTAGTGAATCCCGAACTTATTCTCCGCCCGCCCGGTGGTGATATACCGATGGGTCAGGGCGTTGATATCCGGATTAATCCGCAAAGCTATCCTGACTCGCTGTTTCATCCGCCGACTAATTTTAGCCAGCGTCTCCAGTTCCTCCGCCGACTCAACATTGAAAATCAGAATCCCCGCTTTGATCGACCGGGTAATTTCCTCTTCGGTTTTACCGACCCCGGAATAAACAATTTTTCCCGCCGGTATTCCGGCCTGCAAAGCGATGGCTAACTCTCCGCCGGAAACGATATCCGCGCCCGCCCCTAATCTTGCCAGCAAATTAATTATCGACAGATTGGAATTGGCCTTTAAGGCCGCGCAAATCAAATGCGGATAAGCCGAGAAAGCCCGATCAAACCGGCAAAAACTTTCCTCAATCTGGCTGGCACTATAAAGATAAAAAGGCGTGCCGACCTTTTTGGCCACCGCCTGGATCGATACCTCTTCGCAAAAAAAATCTTTTTCCCGATAATGAAAATAGTCCATATTATTTTATAAATATTACTTTATTTAAATCCCCTTGTCAAATTACACACAATATTTTACTGGGAATGGGAAGATACATCTGACACCCCTCTTATACCCCTTACGGTTGTATAGGAATTTTTCAAACTCCTACACAATAAATTGTTTGTAAGTTTACTTAAACTTAGATAAAATACTCATAATGCGAAAATATTTTGAGTGGCGCCGGAAATTTATCAGAAACAGCTTTTTTTCCAAAGAAAAGCACAGAGCCATCTATCTTCGTCTAACCGTTAGCGGAGTTTTGATTTTTACGCTTTTCTTTGCCGTCTGGGGCTTTTTTCTTTTTAAACAGCTCGAATTTGTCACTAACCAGCGGGCACTCCGTCGTCCGGCGCAGTTCTTCTCCGCTATCGCCATCTTAAAAATTGGCGCTATTCTCTCCCCGGACGAATTTATTCATTTATTGGATGAGCGGGGATATTTACCCGACACGGTGATCCCTTCCCAGGAACATCGTTACTTTAAATCCGCTGATCAAAACGTTTTTGTTTTCTTCCGCACATTTTTTTTCCCAAACAACAAAACTATCGCCGGATTATTTCAGCTGTCCTTCGCTGTCAACCGTTTAGCAAAAATAGAGAACTATACTGAATATGAGTCTCTTGACGAGCTTCCTCTGGAACCGGTGCCTTTGGGCGATCTATCTAAAGAAGGCGCCCAAAACCGTCCCTGGATACCCCTGAATAAAATTCCTCCCGCGCTAAAATCGGCTATTCTAACCTCCGAAGATAAAAGATTCTTTCAGCACCCGGGGTTGGATTACCGGTCACTGGCCAGGGCGTTGATTATTAATTTAAAACGCCGGGGCGTTTACCAGGGCGGCTCTACTCTTACCCAGCAGCTGGTAAAAAACGCTTTTCTGACGCAGAAACGCACCCTGCGAAGGAAAATTACGGAAGCGCTGCTGGCGCTTTTAATGGAAGCCCGCTATGACAAAAACACGATCTTGGAAATCTACCTGAACCAGATTTACCTGGGCAAAAACGGGACTCGCGGCATCTACGGTGTGGAAGATGCCAGCTTGTCATATTTTGGCCAACATGTTTCCGAGCTTTCTCTTGGCCAAAGCGCCCTGATTGCCGGAATAATCCCGGCGCCAAACATTAACAGCCCCAGGGTTTCTATGGAAACCGCCAGGCAAAGGCGCAACCTTGTGCTGGAACTGATGATAAAAAATAACCGTATTTCCGCTGAGGAAGGGCGGGCAACAATAGAGGAACCGGTGGTTTTGACTCCCCCTTCCTCGGAAGGCACGGGGAGTTATTATCTCAACCGGGTAAAAGAAATGCTGGAAGAAGAATTGGGTGAGCTGGCCCTCGATTTTCTGGGATACAAAGTATATACGGCGATGGATATCGAACTGCAGAAAGCCGCTGAAAAAGCGCTTTTAAGCCAGCCGTTGGAAGGAGCGCTGGTGGCCATCGACCCGAAAACCGGCGATGTCCGGGCTCTGGCCGGCGGCCGGGATTACAGAGAAAGCCAGTTTAATCGGGCTATTTTGGCGCATCGCCAGCCGGGATCGGCCTTTAAACCGATCTTATATACCGCTGCCCTTCAAGCGGAATCAATAACGCTTTCCACAATTCTCGAGGATATGCCCGTGGAAATTGCCCAGCCATCCGGAATCTGGAAACCCCGGAATTATGACGGCCGGTTTGCCGGAACGACCACGGTCAGGGATGCACTCGTTTTTTCGGTAAATATTCCTTCCATCCATGTACTGGAAAAAGTCGGGCCGGAGCGCGTAATCGAGCTGGCCAAGCTTTTGGGTATTCGAAGCGAGCTTAAAGCTGTCCCCTCGCTGGCCCTCGGCACTTCTGAGGTAACCCCGCTTGAGCTCACCGGCAGTTACGCGGCTTTTGCCAACGGCGGATATTCCGTAAAGCCATTATTTGTGAAGTATATCACCGATGCGCAAGGCTCGGTCGTAAGAGAATATCTGCCGGAAACTTCCCAGGTTATTTCTCCCGAACTTTCTTATCTGATGACCAATCTGCTGGAAGACGCGATAAACCGGGGCACAGGCAAAAACGTCCGTCAATTGGGTTTCACCGCCCCCTGCGCCGGTAAAACAGGCACTTCGGACAGTTTTATCGATGCCTGGTTTATCGGCTACACCACGGACCTGCTCTGCGGGGTCTGGCTGGGAAATGATCAACCGAAATCATTGGAAAAAGCCGCCGCCTACCTGGCTCTGCCCGTCTGGACGGAATTCATGATGGCGGCCCAGAAAAGAGAACCGTCAACTGAATTTGAAAAAAACAAAAACGTGATTGAAGCAGCGATTGACCCGTTAAACTGTTTAAGGGCGCGGTCCGGCTGCCCGGAGAAGAGAAAAGAGATCTACCTTAAGGGGACGGAACCTAAAGAGTATTGCCGGCTCCATCCCGGCGGCATTTCCGGGTTTTTCCGGCGGTTTTTTTCGATTTTCAAGAAATAATTCTTCTGCCCCGCCTCAAAATAAAAATACTTAGGTGACCCCATATTATTCTCATTTTACAATACTCACCTTGCCTTTCTTCTTTCCTTCTGAGGAAATTATCGTATATAAATATATCCCGCTGTCAATTTCCGAAACATCCCATTCCTCAAGACCACCGGCTACGCTGTCCTTATGTTCCACTGTCCACAATAATTTCCCCGAGACAGTGTAGATTCTGATTTCCGCGATTGCCGGCAAATTGGCAAAAATTATTTTGCTTTCCCCGCTTTTCCCTTTGATAAAAGGATTGGGATAAACAACCAGTGACGCCAATCTTACAACTTTAACTGTAATGGTATTTTCAGCTTGATTGTTATTGCCGTCGTAAGCTACCACTTTTAGGCGATGATCCCCTTCAGCGGCGGTCTGCGTATCCCACAACCACTGATAAGGCGGCGCGGAAATTGAGGAAACCAACAGATCATCCAGATAAAATTCCACCTTATTGACACCGTAATTATCGCTGGCCGCCGCTTTTACCGGCACAACCCCGAAAACCTTTGCTCCATCCAGCGGACTGCTGATCAAAACGGTCGGCTTGCTTTCATCATCAGTAATATAGGACTGCCCGCCCAGCACCACCACCACGGTTTTTGACGGCAGATCAGGATTTGTTCGATACCAGCCGGAGTCGGGATCAACCCCTTTAATCTCCCCGGCAAGCCCGTCCTTTTCCGCTTTGATCGTATAAGTATAATTAATCGTTTTTACCGTAGCATCCTTAAGATCATTGCTGTCCCGTAACCAGATCTCCGCCTGTGGTCCGTCAGTATCGAACTCCGTTAAATCCAGATCAAATTCCCAGATAAAGGATTTACCATCCGTCGAAGCGGCAAGATTATAGTATTTTTCTTCCGTCCCGGTCCCAAGCAAATTAGGCGCGGTGGAGAAATCATTGTTTTCCAGCAGGGAATCATGGACGGTCAGTTTCAAATTATCAAAATTGAAAATAAATTTACCGCGATAGACGCTGGTTTCCAGTTTAATTTTCCCGCTATCCCAGGCAATGTTATTGGTGGCGTTTTGTTTGCGAGTCCGGAAAGCAATCTGGTTAAACCGCAAGGGAGCGATCTCGGCCTCAATTTTTAATGCGCCGCTGTCCCAGACCGTTTGCCCACCAGGGACGGTAACCAGCAAGGCAATGGTTTTATTTTCCGCATTATAACTGATCCGATAATGATGTTTGGCGCCGGATTGCAGGTTGACAAAATTTACCTGATGGGCGATATTCCCCTGCGCGGAATTATATAAATCCAAACCCACATATCTGGTGTTCGTCCAGAGCGACACCCAGCTGATTTTTAGGCCGTCCGGGGAATCTTCGATTTTTTTGACATAATCGGTGACCACTAAACTATTCTCTTTGTCGGAAGGAAGAGCGGTGTGTCCATCCGTCCCGGTCAGCGCGCTGACGACCGGCGCTCCCTGCAGAACCCGCCGGTGATGATAAAAACCTTCGTATTCGCCGCCATCCACCGCGTCGGCATCGCCGGTATAAGGTTTGCTCGTGGAAATATTTTCTACGGGGAAATTACGGTTATCAATCTCGTTCCGCGCCGTTACCGACGCCCCGGAGACCGGGTTTTTGTTTACATCAACGACCTGAATATCCAAATAATTTTTTACGGCGGCAAATTTCCTTACCGGTTTACCGTCACAGTCGGCAAACAACCCGGGACTGAGCGATACCTCGCCAAATTTGCAGTTCACCAATCCCAACCCGCTATCCAGATAACTCTTCCAGTCGTAGGGCGGGCCATCGGAATTAACCGTATGGGACTGCGAGGCGGTTCCAGCCAGGGATTCCTTAATTAAAATATTCCCATTAGTCAAATTCAGGTCGTAAACATTGAGACGGTCCCGATAAGCATTAATCAAAAAAGTTAAATTAAACAAGCTGGAACCAGCAAAACTAATATTTCGCAGATTAAAATTATCCAGGTTTATATCGTCGGTGCAGACCCAGAACCCCTTCTCCCCTTTCAAGTGGGTGCGCAAATCCCGCACCGGATCGCTGTAACTTCCGGTAAAAGTATAATTGCCGATATCCGTCTCATGCAGGTTGGTAATTTTTGTCTCGCTGATATCCAGATCGTAAGGCGAATCAAAAAACAGATGGGCGGAGTTGTCGATGACGGAATTTTTGGCAATAAAACAACCGTGATAGGCCCCGGCCAGAACCATCACAAAATCGTAGTAATCCGGATAAAACCCTTCTGCCAGTTTTGTTTCATATCCGTAATGGGTGGTGGAACCGGAGATATTCCAAACCCAGTAAAATTGATTATCGGAAGCAATTGTACTGTTCTGCACCTCCAGCCGGGAAGCATATTTGAGCGCAAACTCCAGCCCTCCGTCGGCAGAGCCGCTGAATTTCAGCGTCTCATTATTGATCAGCAGCTCCGCGCCTTCATCTACAACCAGGTTAACATAACTGATCGCCGTTTTGGTAACCTGGTTGTAAGCAAAGAGCGCGGGATTAACCGCCTGGGCAATTTCGGCCAAAGTTATTCCCCGGCCCCGCAAAACTATTCCCTCTTTTTTTAAAGGATAACTGTGACCATTCTTCCATTCGTAATTAGAGGTATATTCGGTGTAGGAAATATTTTCTCCGGGGAAAAGAAATTTATCTTTATATATTTCCAAACAATCGAAATATATTTTCTCTTGCTGTGTGTTCCGCATATCCAAAAATACCGTTTCACTAAAGGCAACCTTTTCATCGTGAGCGAGAAATTCGATCCGGTCATTTCGGTACATATACAGCCAGCCGTCCGGCGTACGGACAATCGTTACCGTATACCAGGGATCGCGCAGATAAACTCCGTCGTCGTAATCGATACTAAAATCGGCCTCGGAATGGGTAATCACGCAATGGTGATGAGAGTCGGAAAGCTGACTAAAACTATAAGTACCGCCGCTGCTGCCGGAAGCCTGGATATAATTAAAACCGAAACCGGCCACCGCCCGCTGACCATTCATCGCTTCCGGAAACCGATATTTAAATTTCCAGGTCCCATAAGCGGCGCGGGAAGGAGTTCTCGACCAGGTGATCCCCTCACTGGAATTAACGAAGCCGCTGGTCACATGCGGGGCTTCACTGCCGCCGCTCCATTCCGGTAGCGCTCGTCCCCAGGGATCGGCCTCACTGCGTCCAGAGGATTTTTTGTCCGTAAAATAATCGAAAACAGTGGGGGCCTCATCGGCGGTCAGAGTAGAAACAACCCATTCCTGATGAGTTTCCTCGTTACTGGCATTCCAACAGCGCAAATGGATTTCCCAGATTCCTTTCTCCTCCGGCACCGTCCAGGAGAAGGTATTGGGATTTACCGATGCTATAGTCGATTTATTTACCGCCCATTCAAAAGTAACCGGCTGATTGACACTGACAGTAAAAATCAGGTTGTTACCCGAACTAACCTGATACATCAGATCCTGCTGATGGTCGGTCCCTCCTTCCTGAGAACTAAAACCGTTGATTCCCGGTGTTACTGCCCAGCCGCTGGCCGCCAGCAGCAAAACTGCTGCCAAAACGACTAATTTCTTTTTCATCTTTTTCCCCCATTTCTCTGTTTGGTAATGTCAAAAGTCTTTCCCTCTCCCCTTGGGGGAGAGGGTTGGGGTGAGGGGTTAAGTTTCAATTAAAATCTCGTTATCCTAGAATAGAATTTTTCCTGAAACTTTTGGTAATATTCCATTCATAAATCACCCCCACCCTAACCCTCCCCCCTCAAGGGGGAGGGAATCGCTTATTTATCAATCTAATTTACAATTTTTTTTCATAAAACTTTTGACATTACCTTTTTCTTTCTCTGTTTTATTCTTTCCGCAATCCAAAATCCGCATTACTTTAACACGCTCACCTTCCCCTTCCGCACACCCTCCGCTGATTTAACTACATACAAATATACCCCGCTCCGGACCGCTCGAACATTCCATTCCGCTTTGCCATCCGCGTCAGCGATTAATTCTTCCGCCAAATTTCCACCGGCCGTATAGATTTTGATCGCGGATTCTTTCGCCAAATTTCGGAAAATTATCTTTTCACTGGATGTTTTTCCTTTAATATACGGATTGGGGTAAACATTGATCGCTTCACCGCTGGTCTTTGGTACTTCGGTGGAAGCAGGCAAGACAATCATGACTTCGTTGCTTTTGTTTCCCTCCCCCATACTATTCACTGCCGACACTTGATAATAGTAGGTCCCACCGCCGTTCACCGACAGATCAGTATAAGCCGGATTGACTCCGACCTCGGCCAGCAAAACCTCGGCCCCGCTGGAAAGCCCGCGATAGATTTTATAACCGGTGACCACCGCACCGCCATCGCTGGCCGGCGCCTGCCAATTAGGCGCTATTTGCTGCTCACCGGCGGCCGCCACCAGATCCTGCGGAGCAGTGGGCGCCGTGCTGGCTGGTGGGGGATTGCCGATGTCGATCTCGGGATCGGTAACTATCTGCGCGGGCAAATCCGTTTCTTCCACGGTAACTGTTTTTGCCGACCAATCAGCGTTGGAAAATTTTATGCATTTATTGGCGTTGGCTTGGACCACCTGATAATTTTCTCCCGCCCTCTTGATCAGATAGTTCTTCTCGGCCTTTAATTCTCCGACGACAAAATCCATCTTGCTGTCGTTGTCCGGATCGGCGGTAAAATCTACCAGCACATTGTCTTTATCTAAACTGGTGTCAAATTTGTTCACGGTTACCATAGCCGAACCAGAGGCCGGACGGGCGGTCATGGGATAGGTTTTTAAATCTATATCTGTAATTCCAGATACTGTAGACTTAAAACAAAACGAGCTATTTGTTGGATAATATGAAACATTTGTAATATTTTCCGGGGTGTTGTTCGTCCATGAATATGTAAATATAGTATTATCCGTATATCCAATAGTAATGTCTGAACCAAACGCTGACCTGAACGACTTTTTACCGCTGGAATTCATTACGGTAATATTTTTGAATCCGGCAAATGTGTATCTATATGTAATATCACTATTAACATAATTATCAGAAACCGTTAGGTCTAATCCAGGAGCATATAGCGCCATCACCCACTCTGAATTATAAAATTTATTCTGCGCTATTATAAAATTTTTGTTATTCGATAGATAAATTGGAAAACCATCAGCGTTCCGAATATTTTTGAATATGTTATCACTACTGTCCCACAGAATATTGTTGAAAAAACAATTCGTTTTGGATATACGGAGATTCCGTAATATCATCGTTCTTTGAAAATGCTTGATAAATAAGGGTTTTCTCGAATAAGTTCACACTCAAAAACTGTAGAAA
>JBDRON010000066.1:0-23042 GCA_043810025.1 Elusimicrobiota bacterium | reverse complement strand
GGATAGTGTTCAATGGGGAAATATATAATTTTATTGCTCTGCGCCGGCAGTTAATTTCTCAAGGACATAAATTTTATACCAATACCGATACGGAAGTAATTGTTCATTTATATGAAGAATATAAAGAGAATTGTGTGAAATATCTTGAAGGGATGTTTGCTTTTGCTATCTGGGATACTAAAATTAAAGAACTAATGCTGGCGAGGGATATCGCCGGCGAAAAGCAATTGTATTATAGTTTGATAAATGACAATATTTTTTTTGCCTCAGAGACAAAGTCAATTCTCCAATATGAAAGGTTTAATCGCGAGATCAACTATAAGTCATTAAGTGATTATTTTACATTTAATTATGTTCCCCACGATAAAGAAACTATATTTAACAACATCTTCAAACTGCCGCCGGCGCAGATGCTTACATATAGAAGCAGAGAACTGACAGTCAAAAAATATTGGAATCCGTCTAATATGCAAATTGGGGAAAAAGATGAAAATTATTACATCGATACACTAGAGGAATTACTTAAGAAATCTATCAAAAAAATGTTGATCAGCGATGTTGCGCTCGGCGCATTTTTGAGTGGTGGAGTAGATTCCAGTTTTATCGTGGCCTTAATGTCTGAAGAAATGAAACAGCCGGTAAAAACATTTTCCGTTGGATTTGAAGGCCCAGAATTTTTTAATGAATTACCTGATGCAAAAATAATATCGAATATGTATCATACAGATCACCATGAACTCATGATCAAAGCAGTGGAAGTAGAAAAATATTTGCCAAAATTAGCTTGGGCATTTGATAATTTATATGCTGATCCGGTGGCTTTACCCACATACATTATTTCAGAGTTTGCCAGAAAAAATGTAACGGTGTGTCTCGGTGGTGATGGGAGCGATGAATTATTTGCTGGTTATGAGAGATATTTAGTGGAAAATTTATTTGATCATTTTAAGAGAGTTCCTTCTTCTCTTTTCGATATAACTGGTAAATTTTTAAACTTTATTCCCAAATTAACGCGTGTAAAAAAAGCATTGAAAGGTTTTGGTGTTGAATCATTTAATAATCGTTATGCTGTTTGGTTAACCCGGTTAGACGACGAAACGAAGAAAAAAATATTTTCACGGGAGATAATTTCGAGATTTAACAATTATCAATCTTCCATGAATATTTTTGAAAATATTTATGGCGCAGAACAAACAAGAAACAACATCGAACAAATGCAATATATTGATTTTAAGAACTGGCTGGGGAATCAACATTTAATGCGTGTTGATCGGATGAGCATGGCTAATTCATTAGAGATTCGCGAACCTTTTCTTGATAAAAATGTTGTAGATTTCTGTTTTTCCATGCCAACATCTTTAAAGATCAAAGGAATAACCAAAAAATACATTTTGAGAAAAATAATGAAAAAATATTTACCTGCTCACACATTAAATAAAGCAAAACATGGATTTACTGTTCCTGTGGATTTATGGTTTCAAAAGCGGATTAAAGATTTTTTTCTTCAAGTAATAACAGATTCTTCATTTGAGGGGAATAGATACTTCTCCAAGGAAACGATAATTTCAATGGTTAATTGGCATGCGAATGGGAAAGCGAATTACGGTTCAACCTTTTGGGCGATACTGAATTTTATCTATTGGCATAAAACATTCATCGAATCGCCCGTAAAAGTTATTCGTCCGGAAATAAAGATTCCTATTACAACGGGAAAAAAAATTCTTCTTTTGACTGGCGACTTCCCGCCAATTAAAGGAGGTATATCCACCTTTTTGTATGAATTATTTGTTCGATTTCCTGAGAATTCCGTTTCAATTATTACCAGACAACCTCTAGCAAAAATGAAAGAATTGCCTGCGGAAAATAATTTTAATATTGTTTATTTAAAATCGCGCTTAGCAAAATATAAGTTAGTTTTTCCCTTACTGTTACTGCTAAAGAGTGTAAAACTGATTAGAGGGGCTCGCTTTGATCAGATAATCTGTGGACAATCAGTTATTGGTTTAGTTGGTTACATTATTAAAAAATTTTTGGGCATTCCTTATTCTGTTTTCTTCTACGGAGCAGAATTTCGTGGATACCCATATCTCAGATATATTTTAAGGATTATCATGAACAATGCGGCCAATGTTTTTACCATCAGCAATTTTAGTAAAAATGAATATTTAAAACAAAATCTAAAAAACAAAAATATTCACATCTTGAATCCTGGTGTAAATGTCTCATCTTTTAAACCCGGAACTGTTTCTGATAATTTAAATGAGAAAAAGATAATCTTAACTGTTTCCCGATTGGATGAAAATAAAGGTATTGATACAGTGATTAATTTAATGCCGGAAATATGGAAGAAGTTTCCCGAAACCGAATATCTGATTGTCGGTAAAGGTCCTTGCGAAACCAAATTAAAAAAACTTGCCAATTCTATAGATAAAGATAGAATAATTTTTGCTGGCGAGGTTTCTGACGAACAATTACCTACTTATTATAATTTATGCGATGTCTTTGTTTTGTTGACCAGGGATGTTCCAGAAAAAGGATATATCGAAGGTTTTGGAATCGTTTTTCTTGAAGCAAGCGCTTGCGGTAAACCGATTGTTGCCGGTAAAACTGGCGGTGTGGTGGATGCCGTAATCGATAATCTAACAGGCTTGCTGGTTGAACCGTCAAATGAAAAAGAAATTGTAGAAAAAATTCTACTTTTATTAACTGATAAAGCGCTAGCCGCCAAGTTGGGGGCGGCCGGCAGAAAAAGGGCAATGGAAGAGTTCCAGTGGAGAAAAAAATCCGAAACTTTACAGAAATGGCTGGATGCTGAATGAATAAATGGTTAGCAAATAAGGCTTATTCTTTTGCCGGGTTTTTAAGAGGGGAAAATATTTCCCAAAAACTGGAAGAACTTGAGACAACTCAATGGTATACGAGAAACGAACTGTTTTCCTATCAAGAAAAAAAATTCCAGTTGTTGATCGCTGAAATAAAAGGCTGGACACCATATTATCAGGAATTTTTAAAAGAGGTAAACTCGCTTAAAGACATAACCAAGATTCCGGTCTTAACAAAGTCGTTAATCAGAGAAAAATTGGACGGTATTTTGCATCCAAATTTTAGAAAGATAAATCCGCTGAGGTATTCTTCCAGCGGGACAACAGGAGAGCCGCTTGCTTTGTATTTAGATCGGTTGTCCATAGGATATTTTCATGCAGCGCAATGGAGGGGATTTGGTTGGTATGGGATAACCCCGGGCGATAGGGGAGTAAAGATCTGGGGGGGGGCGTTGACTCTTAAATCAAGAGTAATAGAAAATTTAAAAGATTGTTTTTCCAATAGAGCGCGAATTTCGGCCTTTGGAATATCGGCATCTCTAATTGCTAAACTTTGGAATAAATGTCTGCAAGACAAACCGGAATACCTCTATGGCTACGCGTCAGCAATTTTTCTATTGGCCAGTTTTATCGAAGAAACCGCTATCGATGGT
Organism: Elusimicrobiota bacterium; assembly: GCA_043810025.1. GTDB lineage: Bacteria > Elusimicrobiota > JBDRON01 > JBDRON01 > JBDRON01 > JBDRON01. The sequence goes on along the minus strand of JBDRON010000066.1, from coordinate 19,567 downwards.
AAAGAATTAGGATTGAAATTAATCGTTTCTACTTCGGAAAAATTATATGATTTTCAGAGAGAAAAGATAAAAAACGTGTTTGGCTGTCCTGTTGTAAACGAATACGGCGCTTGCGAATCAGGTGTTATTGCCTTTGAATGCCCTAATGGGAATCTGCATACAACTATGGAGAATGTTTATCTGGAAGTATCTGACAAAGGAAAGTTGTTAATCACAAATTTTAATAATTTATCAATGCCTTTTATTCGATATGAAATAGGCGATGTGGTCTCAATCTCCGACGAACAGTGCGCTTGCGGCAGAAAATCTTTATTAATCAAAGATATCATCGGCCGAGAAAGCGATTTTCTTGTTACTCCTTCCGGAAAAAATATTCACAGTGAAATTTTCAGTTATATAAATAGGGACTTAGTATCGAAGGGATATTTGGTGAAGGAATTTAAAGTGGTGCAAAAAGAAATAGATAGGGTTGTAGTTTATCTCCCTGAAGTTTATACTGGCGAGCGGGACATTCGGGATTTTATTTATAGCAGACTTAACAAAATAACTAATAATGAAATAGAAATAAAATTTGAATCAATTAAAGAGATATTGCCAGAAATTTCAGGCAAAAAAAGATATTTTTTAAATGAACTTAGAAAAAGTTAATTGTAATCTTTGTGGTTCTAATCATGAAGTGATTTTGATTAAAAGCCCGGATGGCAATATTGTCAGATGTGTTAATTGCGGGCTGGTTTACAGCAATCCTCGCTTTAGTTTTGAAGAAGAACTGAATAATTATGTTGATCGAATTGAACCGCATTACCAGTGGGTAAATCCGGCTAAAGAAAAAATTTTCCTTCGACAACTTAAGTTTCTCAATGTTCGATTGCCGGGTAAAACTTCCTCGACCAAACTGTTGGATGTCGGTTGTTCGGACGGTTATTTTCTGCAATTGGCCAGTGAGAGCGGTTTTGATATTTGGGGGGTGGAAATGTCGCGTTTAGCCGCCAGTCTGGCCGAAAAACGCTTGCTGGATAAAAAGGAAAGGATTTATGCGGGGACTCTTCGGGAAGCAAACTTTCCTGATGAGTTTTTTCAGGTTATTACCCTCTGGGATATTTGTGATCAATTCTGTGATCCTTCCTCCGAGCTTTTGGAGGTCTACAGGGTTTTGGCGAAAGACGGTTTGCTGATGCTCAGAACAAGAAATGCCGATTTTCATCTGACGGTTTACCGAATGTTCTGTGCCGTCGCCGACAAGTTAAAGGTTAAACCAACGATTTTCCATCTTTACAGTTTTTCTGCCGGCACAATGAAGAAAATGCTGCTCAAGAGCGGCTGGCATACGGTCGAAGTAAAAAATTCAGAGTTGACCGTCGGCGATCCATACTCCGGCGGTAAAATATTCGGTTCATTTGGAATGAAGATGATAAAAAAGGCGGTTTTTTGTTTCTCTCAATTGATTTGCTGCCTGTCTTTAAAGAAAATTTTTCTCTCACCTTCGCTGATAATTTTTGCCTGGAAGAAGGGACGGTTATGAAAATTGTCAATATTATTACGCGCCTGGACAGGGGCGGTTCAACCGAGAATGTGCTGTTGACGGTAAATAGCTTGGCTAAAAAGGGACACGAATGTACCCTGATTTATGGAAGAACTCAGGACTCCGATGTGGAATTGGAAAATGAAGCGGAAAAAAATGGCGTAAAATTTATTTTTATCAATGACCTGGCCCGGTCGATTAATCCCTGGTCTGATTTTATTGCTTTCCTTAGTTTAGTGAAAATTTTGTATTCGCTAAAACCGGACATTGTGCATACCCATTCGTCAAAAGCGGGAATTTTAGGCCGCTGGGCGGCTTTTCTGGTCAGGGTAAAAAAAATTGTTCATACCCCGCATGGTCATGTGTTTTATGGATATTATAATCAAGCGCTTTCCCGGCTGTTTGTTTTGATCGAGCGAATAACCGCCTTGATTACTGACCGGTTAATCGCTCTTACCGAGGGGGAAAAAAATGAAACCCTTCAACTGGGGATTGGCAAGCCGAAAAAATGGGTAATTATTCACAGCGGCGTGGAAGTTTCTTTTGTTAACCAAACGGAACCGGCCAGGTTAAAAGAAGAATTAAAAATACCGGAAAATGTTTCGGTGGTCGGAACTGTCGCTCGTCTTGATCCGGTGAAAGGAATCGAATATTTTATTCAGGCGATAAAACTGCTGCAAGGTTATAAGTTAACTTTTCCGGTCTATTATTTGATTGTCGGTGATGGTTCGGAGCGGGAGAAGTTGGAAAGACAAGCTGCTCAATATGGCTTGGATCGGCAAGTTTTTTTTGCCGGATGGCGCAGGGATACGGTTGAATTGATTTCTTTAATGGATATTTATGTGCAGCCTTCATTAAATGAGGGGATGGGAAAAACGTTAATTCAAGCGCAGCTTTGCGGTAAACCGATTGTGGCCACAAGGGTTGGCGGGATACCGGATGTTGTCAAAGATAATTTAACCGGGATTCTTGTCCCAGCTCAGGATGTCCAAACGTTGGCGCGGGCAATTTTTTGTCTTTTAAAAGACAAAACCACAGCCGAAAGTATGGGGATGATGGGCCGGAGTTGGGTCACGGAAAAAATTAACGGTTTTCCTCGTTTCAGTGTGCAAGCGATGGTCAAAAGAACTGAGGACGTTTATAGTTCTTTATTTGATTGAATTCTCTATGATAAAAAAATAAAAACTAGTGGTAAATTTCTTCTTCTTCTGTATACTAATTATAGAGGTTAAGGAAAAAATGATGATCGCTATCCACCAGCCGCAGTATTTACCATATTTAGGGTATTTTGATAAATTGGTTAAAGCCGATATTTTTGTTTTACTCGATGATGTGCAATTCAAAAAAAATGAATGGCAAAACCGCAATCGAATAAAAACTGTTGAAGGCTGGCAATACTTGACGGTGCCGGTTTGTTATCGATATCCGGAAAAAATCAGGGAGGTAAAGATTAGTTATCAGGAAAATTGGATGAAGAAACATTGCCAGGCGCTGAAAACCAATTATCACCGGGCAGCTTATTTTGAAGAATATTATCCGGCCTTAGAAGAAAAATTGCAAAAAAAATATGCCAGTTTGGCTGACCTCAATATCGCCTTAGTCCGATTTTTCTCTGAAAAGATGAATATTCCTACTCCGCTATTGCTTTCTTCCGAACTTAAGGTCAGCGGCGAATCCACGGAACGGTTGGTGAATATTTGTCTTCAATTGGGAGCGGATACCTATCTTTCGGGGAGCGGCGGAAAGGATTACTTAGATGAGGATTGTTTTAAAAAAGCCAAGCTTAAACTTGTTTTTCAGGAATATCAGCATCCCCGCTATGCTCAACTTTATGGTGATTTTATCCCGAACCTCTCGGTTGTTGATTTGTTTTTTAATTGCGGGGAAAAAAGTTTAGAGGTTTTATGCCGGTAAATTTAATTTCTCACTCGTCAATTTTGTTGGGGAAAGAGGAAAAGAAGGCCTTGCGGGAAGTGCTTGCCGGCGAACAATTAGCGCAAGGAGCAGAGACCGCTAAGTTTGAGCAAGAGGCGGCGGATTTTGTCGGGGTCAAAGGAGGAGTAGCGGTTAATTCCGGAACGGCCGCCTTGCATCTGGCCTTGCTTTCCTTGGGAGTGAAAAAAGGCGATGAAGTAATTCTTCCCAGTTTTGTTTGCAGCGCCCCCTTATTAGCGGTTCTTTATCTGGGCGCAAAACCGGTTTTTGCCGATATCAATTTGTCTGATTATAATCTTTGCTGGCAAGATGCAGCCAGAAAGATTTCTTCCCGCACAAAAGCGCTAATCCTTCCGCATATGTTTGGTTTCCCGGCGGACATCGGCAACTTTCTAAGACTGGGTGTTCCGGTGATTGAAGACTGCGCTCATTCTCTGGGGGCAAAATATAAAAACAAAAGAATCGGCAGTTTTGGTAAAATAGCGGTCTGTTCTTTTTATGCGACCAAAATGATTTGCACCGGTGAAGGCGGTATGCTTTTATCCGATTCCAGAAAAATTTTAGCCGTGGTCCGGGATTTGAGAGAATATGATCAGAAAAACATATTTCGAATTCGCTACAATTATAAAATGACCGAGCTCCAGGCGGCTTTGGGCCGGGTTCAATTGAAGAAAATATCCGGCTTTATTCGCTTGCGGAAAAAAATTGCTTCTGATTATACAAATTGTTTTAAGCAGTATGAAAAAATTATTCTGCCCGGAACTGCGGAAAACAGCGAGGCCGTTTTTTTTCGCTATATAATCCGCTTGGGGAAAAAATCCGCAAAATTTATTCAAGAGCTTAACCGGCAAGGCATAATCGCCCGGCGCCCGGTTTTTCAACCCTTACATCGGTATTTTAAAAAAAATGTTTTTTTGCCGTTTACCGATGAGGCTTACGAAAAAACAGTCTCCTTGCCGATTTATCCGGCCTTGAAGGAACAGGAAAAAAAACGAGTTATGTCAGCGGTAAGCTCTTTAGTTTGCGAGGATTAAAAGCAAAACTTTGTTTATTGAAGTTTCCCCCCTTTTTTAAAGGGGGACTGAGGGGGATTTAGAAAATGTTGTTAAAATCTCCCCTACCCCTCTTTATAAAGAGGGAGAAAAAATACCCAGCAGGCAGGTGAAGTTGTAGGGAACGTATATATGCGTTCCCTACCTAACTGATGAATTTTTGGATTTCGGGGGATGAAGTAATGTACCTTGAATATTGGGGTTTATCCGAGAAGCCTTTTGAAAACACGCCGGATCCGAGGTTTATGTATAATTCTCCCCAACATGAAGAAGCTTTGGCGAGGATGCTTTATGTCGTGCGGGAAGAAAAAGGCGCCGGGATGCTTACCGGGGTTTTTGGCTGCGGAAAAACAATGCTTTCCCGGAGTCTTTTTGATGAATTGGAGCAAAGCATTTATCGTCTGGCGCTGCTCTCGCATCCCCGTTTAGATGCTTTTGGTTTATTGAAAATCATTGCCTATCGTTTGGGCGCGCAGGAGCTTGGAGAGGATAAAGCTGAAACCTTAATCATTATCGAAAAGATTTTAGAAAACAATTTTAATGACGGGAAAAAAACTGTCATTGTGATTGACGAAGCTCATGCGATTGAAGACAATAATGCTTTTGAAGAAATTAGATTGCTTTTGAATTTTCAGCACAACGATAAGTTTCTTCTCACACTTTTGCTTTTAGGACAGCCGGAGTTGAAAGAAAAAGTAGAATCGAATAAACAGCTTTTGCAGCGGATTGCGATGCGGTATCATTTAAAGGCTTTAAGTTTGGAAGATACGCTCGGTTATATTGAGCATCGTTTACGGGTGGCCGGCGGCAAAAAGATTAGTTTTGTTCCAGCGGCCGGAAAATTAATTTATGACGCGTCCGGCGGCATTCCTCGCCGGATAAATCAGCTTTGCGATTTTTGTCTGCTTACCGGTTTCAGCCGCAAGCTTAGCGAGGTGGATGAAGCGGTAGTCAAGGACGCCACAGAAAGTTTGGTAGGGTGAATGTCAAGAAAATGAAAAGTTGATAATGTTTGATAAGAGTGTTTTATTTTCGCTGGGCTGAGCATTGCGAGGTAAAAATGCGGTTAGCTAATTTGATTAAAAAAAAATTCGGCAAAATAATCAATCCGGACGAACAACCTTCCCAGCCTGTTCCGGAAACAAAAATAAATGGGACAACTCCCTCGGCACAAGAAAGCAAACCTGGAGAAGCAAACAAACTTTCCATTTCCGAAATATCCAAAAGCGAAGCGATGGGAAATACCGGATGTTTCCCAGAGGCTGCGGCGAAAATTGCCTCCAGGATTAATCCGGAAGCAGTCTATGGCCGGTTAATTAAAGAGGCCGGAAATTTGATGGAAAATGTGCGAAAGGGTAATTTTGAATTGGGGGGAAATTTAACCGGGCTTTTTTCCCAGCTTAAGGAACTGATCGTTTCCGATCAGCAGGATTTGCTGGAACTGGCCGATAAAGCTACCCCGATAAATTATTTGTGCGGACATATTGTCAATGTGGTAATTTTTTCCCTTCGCCTCGGTTTCGCTTTAAAGAAATCGGCGGAAGAGCTTACCCAGCTGACCTGGGCGGCTTTTCTTCACGATCTGGGAATGATTGACTTATTGCCGGCTGCTTTGGAGTCGCAGAAATTTTCGGTCAAAGAAAAAATAAAGTTTCGTTCGCATTCTGTTGCGTCGTGGGAAAAACTGCAAAGATTGAACAATTTACCTGCCGGCGTGAAAACGGAAATCGGCCCGATTATTCTTCAGGTGCATGAACGTTGGCTTGGTCAGGGTTATCCGCAGGCTTTGCGGGAAAAGGAAATACATCCGCTGGCCCGCCTGTTAGCCTTGGCCGACACTTACGAGGCCTTAACTCATCCGCGTAATTGGCGGCAGCGCTATATTCCTTACCAGGCGATAAAACTGCTTATTGAAGAAGGTGGACGGGAGTTCGACCCGTCTCTGCTCAAAAGTTTGATTAGTTCTTTTTCACTATTTCCGACCGGCAGTTATGTGCGGTTGAGCAGCGGAGAAATCGGCAAAGTGGTCAAGGTTTTTTCGGAATCGCCGACCCGTCCGCAAGTCCGGGCGCTTGTGAATAGCCAGGGACAAAAAATAAAGGAGGAAAAAATTGTTGACCTCTCTCAGAATTATATGTTGAATGTTGAAGGGGCCGTAGATGAAACAAGTTTGAAAATCGATGACGGAAAATATGTTTTAGCTTTACGCCTGTCCCGTTGGTGGACTGAGTGAACCAGATCAATATTGTGCTAAACTATAGTCGCTCATTTATATTTAGGCATAGGAAATTCAATGTTTTTTTTTTGTGTGTTCCCCCTTTAAAAAGGGGGATGAAGGGGGATTTTGAAAATTAAAAATATTGTCTAAATCTCCCCTACCCCTCTTTGTAAAAGAGGGAGAAAAACGGCACAGATAGGTAAAGTTCCGAGCGCAACTCTAACTAACTTGTTTTCAGTGAAGGAGGATTAACGGAGTGAATATCTTGGCAATTGGTTCTCATCCTGACGATATTGAATATGGCTGCGGGGGAACTTTAATTAAATTTAAAAAAACGGGGCATAATATTTTTCTCCTGGTGATGACCAAAGGCGAAATGGGAGGAAATCCTAAAATTCGCTTTCAGGAGCAAAAAAAATCTGCCCGGCTTATCGGCGCTGAACTTTTTTGGGGAGGAGTGAAAGACACCAATTTTCCCTTAAATAAATCTGTAATTAATAAAGTTGAGCAAATCATCGCCAAAGTTCAACCTGGTCTGATTTTAGTGCATAGTTTTAATGATACCCATCAGGATCATCGTAAAATTTCTCAGGCCACAACAACCGCAACGCGTTACATTCGCAATGTTCTTTTTTACGAGGGTCCCACAACAACTGAATTTTCTCCTGCCGTGTTTGTCGATATTGGAGAAACGGTCGAAGAAAAATATTCATTAATCAAATGCCATCACTCCCAGGTTCATCAAACTAAAATCCCCGATCTGACGATTACTGAAAGCGTTCATTCCTGCGCTATTTTTCGGGGATTTCAGCATCGGGTAAAATATGCCGAAGGATTTGTCCCTCTGCGTCTAAGTTTATTTTTATGATTATCTACATTATCCATTTACTGGTTGCTTTTGTGTTTGCCCTGCCTTTTGTCGGCAAGGAATTTTTATCTTATAATTTGTGGTGGGTTTGTGTCGGTATTCGCGCCTATCTAGTCACTTATCTCTTACTGCGTCCCTGGATTAAATTTTGCCGGCATTATCGATTGCTTGATTATCCCGATGAACGCAAAATTCATTTGCAGCCGGTGCCGCGTTTGGGCGGGGTAGCGATTTTTTTGACTGTATTTTTTATGTCTTTTAATTATTGGCGGGTTTTCCCTTACCTGGAAGCTTTGGTTTTGTCGGTCTCGATTATCTTCATTGTTGGACTTTGTGATGATTTGTGGGGAGTATCGGCAAAATTACGGCTGATTGCCCAAATTTTAGCGGTAATAATTGCTATCCGCGGGGGTATAACAATTACCTTTTTGCCTCATTGCCCGGGTGAATATATTTGGGAAGCGATAATCACCGGTGTCTGGTTAATCGGTATAACCAATGCGATAAATTTTCTCGATGGGATAGATGGGCTGGTTGCCGGTTTAGCTGTAATTTCCTGCTCGCTGTTTTTTGTCATCGGCTGGGTTACCCAGCAAAATGTTTTGGTTTATATTACCATCGCTCTGGCGGGGAGTTGTTTGGGAATGATTCCCTACAATTTTAAGTTTTGGTCGAGAACTAAGAAGTCGGAAATATTTTTAGGGGATGCGGGTTCTACGACTATCGGGTTTATTTTGGCCAACGTTGCGGTGCTGGGCGGGTGGAATGTGGAAAACCCTGTTGTCGCCTTATCTACGCCTTTGTTAATCTTGGGTGTGGCGATATTCGATATCTCTTATATCTCCATATCTCGTATGCATCGCGGGGCGATACATAATTTTCGGGAATGGATAGAATATGTTGGGCATGATCATTTTCATCACCGGTTGGTAAGATTGGGATTTAGCGAGAAAGGGGCGGTGATTTTTATTTATACCTTAAGTTTCCTTTTAGGTTTAAATGCTCTGGTTATTCGTCATTTGGGCAGTAAGGAATCATTTGCTCTTCTTTCTCAGTCTCTGCTTGTTTTTTCCTTAATTGCGATATTGATGGTAGTCGGCGGAAGAAACTCTAATTTCAAGTGAGGTCCACATGTCTAAATTGGTGCGTAAAAAAACTTGCAGTGAAATACTTTTAGAACAAAAACTAATCAGCGAAGAGCAGGTTGAAGAGGCGATTAAAGAAGCCAATAAAAACGATCAGCCTTTGCAGCAGATTATAATTGACATGAAGCTGGTTAGCCGGGTGGAGATGTTAAAAGTTCTCAGCAACGAATGGGGTGTTCGGGCTGTGGATTTGTCGGATATGGAAATTGATCCGGAGGTGGTCAAACTTATCCCGGAGGCGGCCGCCCGCCGGCATTTGTCTGTGCCGTTTGCCCGGGAAGAAGATGGTCTGTTTGTGGCGATGGCTGATCCGCGTAATTTTTTTATTGCTGAGGATATACATTTAAGAACAGGCTGCGATATCCAGCCCTTTCTGGCGATGCCGGACGATGTTTTAAAAGAGATTGATAAGGCCTACGGTGTTTCTGAAGCTCTGAATCAGTTGATGGATTCAGTAGTGGATAAAGATTTAGACGGCGATCTTAGTCTCGCTAAAGCGTCTGTGGATGAAAAAGTTGACATCTCCGAAGTAGAAGCTTCGGCTCCGGAAGTGGAAAAAATTGTCAACGCTATCGTCTTGGGAGCGATTCAGCAGCGGGCCAGCGATATTCATGTAGAACCGTTTGAAGGCAAGGTTCTTGTCCGCTATCGGGTAGACGGTGTGCTGCGGGAATCATCTTTCCATGTGCCCAATTCGTATAAATCAGCGATAATCGCCAAAATTAAAATTATGACCGAGAGCATGGATATTACCGAGCGGCGCCGGCCGCAAGACGGACGGATTCAGCTTTTGTCCAAAGGTAAACCGTTAGAGTTAAGGGTGAACATTATTCCTTCCGTCTATGGGGAAAGTTGCGTGATGCGGCTTTTGGACCGCAGCGCCATTCGGGTGAGCATGGCCAAGCTTGGTATTCTGCCCGATGTCTTGGAACGATTTCAAGGCTCTCTAACTAAACCTAATGGCTTAATTTTAGTCTCCGGACCCACCGGCAGCGGTAAATCAACGACGCTTTATGCCGCCCTGAATTTCCTGAATAAACCTGTTGTGAAGATTCTGACTGTGGAAAATCCTGTAGAGTATAATTTGGAAGGCGTAGTTCAGCTTAGTGTAAATCCGGAGATTGACCTGGATTTTGCCACTGCTTTGCGGGCTTTTTTGAGACAGGATCCCGATATTATCATGATCGGTGAAATTCGCGATAAGGAAACAGCGACGATCGCTTTAGAAGCCGCAATGACCGGACATTTAGTTCTTTCCACTATTCACACTAACGATGCTCCCAGCACGATTGCTCGTTTGGCGGAGATGGGAATACACACCTATCTAATCGCCTCCAGCTTAGAATGTGTGTTGGCTCAGCGGTTAGTCCGGGCAATTTGTCCCTCCTGTAAAGAGGAAATAGAACCAAGCGAAGAAATAATGACCGTTTTTACTCAGATGGGGATAGAGACGAGCAATATTAAATTATATCAGGGGCGCGGTTGTAACAATTGTAATAAGAGCGGATATAAAGGGCGGATTGGTATTCATGAATTTTTGTTTATGGATGATAATCTGCGGTCGCTTGTTTTAAAAGAAGTTTCCGCCGGACCAATTCGGGATTATGCGATAAAAAACGGGATGCGCACGCTTTGGCAGGACGGACTGGAAAAAATCGCCAAGGGATGGACCACTCTTGAGGAAGTAGTCCGAGTTTCCCAACAAACATAGGGGACGGAGTCAACTTGACAACTTAGGGGATTTGTGATTTGTTAATTTCGTAAAATTTATTCGCCTTTTTAGGAAATTTTTGATAGTATATTTCTAATGGAGGAAAGAAAATAAATGAAGGGAAAAATTAAAAAAATATTGTCCGAGACTGTTGAAAAATTGGAGAGGGACTATAAGCCGCTAAAGATAATACTTTTCGGCTCTTATGCTTATGGTAAACCTACGGAAAATAGTGATATTGATTTGTTAATTTTAAAAAATACTATAAAAAATAGGGTTAAGCGGTTTGTTGAGGTTAAAAAAATCATCTACAGTCGTAATTATCGAATTCCCATTTCACCTTTAATATATAATCCCAAAGAATTAAAAGACCGTCTTAAGCTGGGAGATGATTTTGTAAAAGATATAATTCAAAAAGGCGTGACTCTCTATGAAAAAGCTAGTTAAGGAATGGATTCAAAGAGGAGAACATGATCTGGCGGTGGCTAAGATACTTCTATCCGAAGAACAATATTCGGATGTAATACTTTTTCATATTCATCAGGCTGTTGAGAAATATCTTAAAGGATTTCTAATCTGTAAGGGCTGGAAGTTAAAGAAGATTCATGACATTGAATTGCTGTTAACCGAGACAGCAAATTTTGATGACGAGTTCCAGAAATATCTTGATTTGGGCAGAGAGTTGACAGCATTCTATTACGAGGAACGTTATCCGCCAGGACCGATTACTGAATATTCAAAGGGAGAAATTAAAAAAATATTGGATAGGGCGGAAGAAGTTATTTATAAAATAAAAGAAAGAATAAAATGAAAAAACTAAAACTGGCTTTACTGAAAGAAAGTTTGTATAACTAATTTTATATATAGGAATTTCAATGTCGCATCTCGATGTACCCTCTCCCCTTAATCCTCAACCCCAAGCAAAGTTTCTCTAAATTTTTCAGCAGCTTTGGTGAGGATGCGTCTGCGGTGGGTGTGAGCCGAAATGACGATTGGTGTCAGGTAGTTTGATAACTTTCTTGTAAAGAGTTCTTTGTGCCATTGTTCAGCAACAGCAAAGTCCGGTAGAATTGAAGAACCAACCCCATATTTGATGTATTGTAATATCGCTTCAATGCTAGGCAATTCTAAAATTATTTTTAGTCCCTCTTTAAGTTTTAAGCTGCGTTCAATATAATTGCGTAATTCTACTCCTTCCTCAAAATGGATAAATGGTCCCTTTAAAATCGTGGCTGGCGATTGTGAATATTTCTTCTGTTGCTCTTTTTCCGTTATTAATAGGAAAGCTGCTTGACCAATTTTTTGGCTAATAATTTCCGGATTTTTCTTAGCCAAATATCCTATCCCAATTTCTGCCTCCCCATCCAATATTGATTGGGTAATCTCCTCGCTTTTCCGGTTAAGTAGGACAATTTTAACTTGTGGGTACAGCCTATGGTAATCTCCGATAATCGGCGGCACAAGGGAAATTTTAACTTGGTTTTAAACTGTCTGAATATTCTCAAAGAAGCCGGGGTAGAGAGGCGCTCGATTCATTTCACTGTGAATAGAACAAATATTGGTGATATTTTGCAATTACCTTATTTTCTCCAGCAAATTAACGTGCCCAATGTAGTGATTGGTATCATTAAGCCGACCGGCCGGGCGTTGGAACATCCGGAAATACTGATTGAACCGCAACTAGTATTATTGGTAAAGGAAAGGATAAGAACTATCTCGGCAAACAAATTTTTAAACATCTGTCAGTATACAGAAAATAACTGGCAAGGTCTTGGATGTCCGGCTGGCAATACCAAATGCGGGATTACTGCCGAAGGCAAAATCACATCTTGTGTATTTTTAGGTAAGGAGTATGAGGGAGGTAATATAAAAATTAGTTCTTTAGAATATCTTTGGAATAACGATGCTGCTTTGAATACCTTGCGTACCTTGCATGGAAACGAAACCTGTGCTAATTGCCCAATTCTTTTACAATGTTCAGGCGGATGCCGGGCGAGAGCAATCTATTTTAATAAAGATATCAACGCCAGCGATCCTTACTGCTGTGAAATAAAAAAAATTTTTCCCTAAATTAATTATCTGGAATTATCAATTTCCAATCCGACACTGATAAAATCTTCATCAAAGGCAAAAGCCTTCTTTATTCCTAACTGCTTCATCAGGGCAAAACTTGTGCAATCAGTAAAGCTTAATTCTTTATCGGAGTATTTTTTAAAAAGTTCAAAAGCATATTTTTCCAATTCTTGATTAATATAGTGAGACTGAAAGATTTTGCTTCGGAAAAAATGATTGGCAAATTCTAACGCCAAGTGATGGCCATTGAGGATTCGTATCCGGGTGATCGTTTCGTCAATAATATAATTTGAGGTATGCAGTTTAATAACAGTAGGATCCAAATCTCCAAAATAAACCGATGCTTTTTGATAATAATGATCCTTTTTATTAAACAAGGCAATAAAAGCGCTGGTATCAACGAAAATTTTTGTTTCCATAAAGATCCTTATCGTGTTCTCTAGATCCATCCTTAGCGCCGTCCCCTCTGCCGATAATCTTAAAGAAAGGGTCATCATGAAATTTACGCTTGGGTAGTTTTTCTTTCCCCAAAACCCGCATCGCTCCCTCCCGAAAAAGCTGCGCTAAACTTTTACCTTCATCTAAAGCTTTGTTTTTAAGAGATTCCCACATCTCTTTAGGCAAACGAATATTGGTGGTTACATAGCCTTTATACATAATTTTTCACCTCACCGTAATAATACAATAATACAATTGTATTGTCAACAAATATTTGCAGGAATTATTTAGAGGAAATTCTTTTCTGGATAATTTTTTGGATTGTCTTTAGACGGCCGAAACAGGTTTCAGAAAAATCCAAAAACTTCTTTATCGTTTTCAATGTTTCCGGATCAGTGGTTCCGGTATAAAAATTTTTGTCCCGGCTCTTTTCTACCATCAGTATCCCGCTGGCGGTAAGATTTTTTAAGACTTCTTCTGTCGCGGTTAAAGGTCTTCCGATAGCCTGGGTTATTTCTTCGCTGGAATTCCTGGTTTGCGTTCCACCGCTATAGAAATAGGTTAAGGTGTCCCAATGAGCGTAAGATAGAATATTTTCTTCGATAAAATTTAATGTTTTCGGATCTACTTCTTCAGGGGAAATCTCTGCCGGCTCCACAGGTTTTTTAGCCAGCGCCTTTCGAACCCGCTTACCCAGATCTAAAATGTCAAATGGTTTAGGAATATAATCATCGGCTCCCATTTCTAATCCCAGGGTGATATCTTCGTCTTGCGATTTTGCTGAAAGAAAAATTATAGGAATAGATTTTGTGGCCTGGCTTCCCTTGAGTTTGCGGCAAACCTCGTAACCGTCCATCCCCGGCATCATAATATCCAATAGAAGCATATCCGGTTTTTCCCGCATCATTAATTCCAGTCCCTTAAACCCGTTGGATGCGCTGATTACACTGAAACCTTCCATCTCCAAATTGTCTTGGATCAGTTTGCTGATCATGTAATCATCATCGATAATTAAGATTTTTGGCATGATTTTTCTCCTTTTTGTTCAAAAAATGGCAAGGTGAATTGAAAGGCGCTTCCTTTGCCTTTACCTAAGGAACTTGCTGAAATTTCCCCTCCATGGGCGCTGATAATTTCTTTGCAAATTGATAATCCCAAACCGATTCCCGACTTGCTGTTTATATAAGAATCTATTTGGTAGAATTTGTCAAATATTTTTTCCAATTCTTCGCGGGGCATACCGGCGCCGGTGTCGGAAATTTTTATTTCCGCATAATCAGTGTTATCGGAGAAGCGCTGCGCTTGTATTTTTATTTCCCCTCCGGCGGGTGTGAATTTTAAGGCGTTAGTTAAGATATTGTTAAATACCTGGCTTAATCTTAAATGATCCGCATATAATGAAGGCAGATCGGGTTCAATTTGGACAGTTAAGACAATTTCTTTTTTTCTGATTTGAGGATAAAACTTTTCTGTTTGTTCTTGGATGAATGCGCTCAGGGGGATAGAAACGCGCTGCATTTTCATTTGTCCCGATTCAATCCGGCTCAGGTTTAAAAGTTCGGAAATAAGCTGGGTAAGGTTGTTGGTTTGATCGCTGACTATTTGCAGGAAATTCTTTTGCAGAGCGGTTATTTCACCGGCGCGCCCATCGAGAATTAATTCGGTATAGCCTTTAATGCTGGTTAAAGGTGTGCGAAGTTCATGGCTGACCAGAGAAAGAAAGTTGGATTTTACCAGGTTTAATCTTTTTAGTTCCTCCAAGTTGCTGAGGAGTACCCGATGCTGCATCGCCCGATTCAGAGCCGAAGCAATTAAATTGGCTAAAGTGGAAAAAAATCTTACTTCGTCGGCTGAGGGCCGCCATTTTTTTTCTAAGCCGATGGTAAAAATTCCCCCGGGCTGCCCGGTAATCAGCAGGGGAATAACTAATATCGACTGTAAGCGGGAAAAAAGCGATATTTTTTGCAGAGGCAAATAGTTTTTATCAGCCGCCTGGATTATTAAAGGCGATTGTTGTTGAAAAATTTTGCTGCGCCAGTCTTCCGGTAAACTCTCCAGTTGAATGTTAGCCTCTTTGCCGGGGATATCGGTGTTTTCGTTACCGTTCCAGCAATAGCGTAAGTTTAGACGATCTTTGCTCTTGTTGATTAGAGCTATTCCCAGACAAGGGGAATAAGATTTGGGAAATAGTTGAGCGGCGCTTCCTAAGGTTTTGGAAATCATTTTTTCGATAGCTAAACCGGTGATCAAGTTTTGGCTGGATTGATAAAGAAAAATTATTTTCCCGATGGAGCGGTTAATGAACTTTGTCGAAAAAATAACTATGCCGATGCTTAAGAATATTACTGAAGGAATAAAAAATAAATAGAACCCTCTTTTTATTAGAGACAAGCTTTTTGCCGGCAGATTGATGAATATTCCGAATTTTTCCAAAAAAATGATATTAATCCCGAGGATGATTATCAGGGTAAAAAGCAGAGCTAAATATCCAGTCCAGATCTTTTGGTTAATTGTCATGTTTTATTTGAAGCATAGGAATTTCAATGTTATCGACGGTAAAGCTATGCTTTTGACTTTTGTAGGGCAGGGCTTTAGCCCTGCGGTTTTAAGGACGCAAGCCTAAAGGCTTGCCCTACGAAATTAACAGTAAAATTTACTATTTAAGGCAAAGTCAGACCGCCTGTTTTTTGGCGGTCCTAACTTGATTTTCCTACTTTACTCTTAACGCCGGGATTTCGATAACTCCTTTGTTGCGAAAAGCGCTCAAAATTATTTCTTGACTGTAACCGGGCGGAAGAATCAAGTCAATTAGCGGAGGATTTGGCTGGCCGCTCAGGCCTCCGCTAAAACTATCCGGCGCCGGTTGTTCTTTCACTCCGATTATCTGTGGTTCACCGCCGGAATGCAAAGCCCCCAAAGCGCAGACGATGTAGCCCCAGGTTAAAGGGTTTCCGCGCAGGGTATCACGGGGAATTGCGACACTGATAAATTGCGGCGAAAGAGAATCGGAATAGGAATAAAAAACGGCAATATTGCTCGGTTCTTTTTGGCTGGAGCGGTATTGAAAAAGAGTGGTTTTCTCATTAGTCAAAGATAGACAGTATTCCCAGGCATCCAGCGGTTTGGTTTCCGCGTTGCGTTGGGCCAGCAATTTGGTCGAACCGGCGCCAAACGTATGATTAAGATCGATATAGATATCAACCAAGATCCGATTATGGTCAGTTGCCGAGCTGAACTCTACTTTAAAAGTAATTTCTTTATCGTCAAAGTTAAGCTGGAAGCTTTTTAGATCAAAATATCCCGGGAGGAGCGTAGGGTCTTGAGGATAAAGATATTTACCGTCGCCGTAATCATCGTTGGTTCTGTCTGTGGCTTGGAAACCGTTTGTGCCGACGGTTATTTTTGTTTCCGGGTTGGGTAAAGAGATTTGTTCTTTTAAGGGAAGATTTAGTTCGGAGGGAAGCGGCTGGTTGATCAAACGATAAATATTGGCCAGCCCGGAACGGAAAAACAATTCTTTTTCCTGGTCGGAGAGATTGGTTTCTTCAAACCACTGGCTTGATTCCAGGGTATAGATTTCTTGCAAGGCGTTATCCAGACGGTCGATTTCAGCCTCGCCGCTATTTTTGTATTTTTTTACCGCTTCTCTGGTTTCGGCAATCAATTCCCAAGCCCGATTTTGCAGCGGCTGGCTTACCCAATGGGATAGATTTTTTCCGTTCCAGTCGACGGGAGTAAAATTTTCTTTTTCAATTTTAAAAAAATTTGCCGGGTAATTGGCGATTAACTGCGCAGGCGTAAAAGAATAAATATTGTATTGTTTGTCCAGCTGTTCCAGCAGGCTGGGATCTTGAAAAAAAAGGTTTATGGTCAAGGGCGAAGGCCTTTCGAAGTTTGGAGCATTTTTGGCTTGTTGCGCCAGTTGTTCAATAAAAGGATGATCAAATTTCCCATAGAAATTTGGGGTGACGGCGAGAAAAGAAAAGTTGTCGTCGAGGATGAAGTTTGTCGTTAATTGATCCGGATTGGCGAGGCTGGCGCCGATACCCCATTGAAAATCCATTCTTCGGATTAACGGAACGATTTCCGGTGAAATCATCCCGTTGGGGAAAATTAGACCTTGCGCAGTTTTACCCCAGAGGTTTCGGTAATTTGCTTTTGCCTCGGCCAGTTGATTACGGATATCTTCCGGCCAGGCGAATTCCCTGCCGGGCAAAAATGATCCTTGGGGCAGAAACGGTTTGGCCAGATTCAGGTTGTAGATCAGCGGCAGTAGAGGTTTGCCGGGGAGCGCTAAAACCGGATCAATTTTTCCTTCTTTGAGCAGTTGTCGGAACTCTTCAATGAGCGCCGGGTCGGTTACCTTCCCCAAAAAGTCTTTGGATGGACAGAAAATAATCCGGTATTGCGGATACTTTTTCAGGAAAACCAAAACTTCTTCCGGGCTGGTTTGCGGCTCCGGCTGATAAATCAGCAGTGCGGAAAAACTTATTTTTTGGGAGAGAAAAGATTGGACCCCGGGCATCTCCGGAGCCGTGGGTAAAGGAGGATGAA
Organism: Elusimicrobiota bacterium; assembly: GCA_043810025.1. Classification (GTDB taxonomy): domain Bacteria; phylum Elusimicrobiota; class JBDRON01; order JBDRON01; family JBDRON01; genus JBDRON01. The sequence continues at coordinate 2,051 of JBDRON010000066.1, read as the reverse complement.
TACTTGGTCCCTTACCCATCGGATAAGCAAAGGTCGCCAACAAAACCAAAACAATTGCCACGCCCCCTAGACTCCTTTCTTTTATTAATAATTTTGAAAGTATTTTAGACATCGGCTTAAAGTTTCGGTGGAACCGAACCCTCCTGGTTTAAGAATAATTTCTTTGCCTTCCCGGCTATGGCAGTGAGCAATTCCCGGAAGCACTGTTTTGCAGATCGTTAAGCTGTCAATGTTCAAGGCTTTGCAGATGGAATAAGCAGTTTTTCCGCCCACTAAAATTAATTTATTGATTCTTTCTTTTTCGATTATTTTTTTTGCCTGAGCGGCCAAAAAAATCGCCGCTTCCCCTGGTGACAGCTTTTTATTAATTTTTAGAATGATTGGATTGGCTGAACCTTTTCTGTTCGTCTCAACTTTTTTTATCTGGGCGATGCTGATTGGATTCCGTGATCCGGCCACAATTAATGTTTTAGAGCTGGGCAGCAAATAGGTTTCTTTAAGCAGGTATTTGATTAAACCGGCTGCGCCGCAAAAAAATTTTTGCCGGCGGTTTGCCCGGGCAATTTTTTGCAGATCACGCCCGGTAGAGGCATCGTAAACTTTAATTTTATCCCAATTATTGCAGGTTTTTGCCAGCAGTGTGGGGAGATGGGCTTCTTTTACCGGGTTTGTCAGATCTTCGGCAAAAGGCGATTTGTCCAATCTTGTCCCGTTTACATATTGCCAACTATTGATGGTTACTCTTTTCATTTGCGGAAAAGCGGCGACAAAGGTTAAACTTTTTATCAAGAAAACATCGCAGAGAGCATCTAATTCCGGACCAATATTGCCGCGTAAGGTGGAATCTATTTTTTTGTAGATCCACAACGGTTGAAGGCTTTTTAGGAACCGGGCGGCTTTTTTTACTTTTTTATAGGCAGTTTCAGGTTTATCGGCACGGCTTTCCGTATTAATTAAGACAACCGAGGCGGTGATTTTTAAATTATCCGCCGGGAATGAATTAATTATCTGTGTGGATAAACCGGCCTGCCGGAAAAAAATCCCCGCATCCCCGCACCCGGTTAAATCATCAGCAATAACGGCGATTAACATAAAGTTCCTTGTTCGTGTGTGTTCCCCCTTTTGAAAGGGGGACTGAGGGGGATTTTAAAATTTAAAATAATGTCTAAATCTCCCCTACCCCTCTTTTTAAAGAGGGAAAAAAACCTCTACTATGTAAGTGGTAGGGAACGCATATATGCGTTCTCTACATTAGATACGGACGAGACCGAAAAGTTACCCCCAGCTTCTTCGCCAGTTTCCGGCAATCTTCTGCCGTGGTTAAACCAGGCAAATTCACCGCGGTAATTGATACTTTAGGGGTAAATTTTTTAGCCTGGCGAATAAAATCGATTATGGCGGGAAATGTTTTTTTGCCCCATTTTGGCCGGCAAATTCTCATATAATCATCGGTATTACCCGCATTTAGACTTACCGATATTTCGTCAACTAACCCGGCCAATTTAGGCAAGATGTTTTTCCCGGCAATTAAGTTCCCATGTCCGTTGGTGTTTATTCGTATTTTGGCCGCCTCTTTTTTCAGCCGGCGGCTGACCTTAAGTAAAACCGTCAGCCGCAAGAACGGTTCCCCATAACCGCAAAAGACTATTTCTTTGTATTTTGCCGGGTCACCAATTGCTCGAATAATTTCCTCGGCTGTCGGCTCATTTTGTAACCGTAAATTGTGACCGCGATATTGGTAATCCCATTTTCTCTTAATACAGAATACACAATCGGCCGTACAGCGGTTAGTGAGATTAACGTATAAATCTTTTTTATATTGATAAACGATGGACATAATAGAGAAAGATAAATTCAGTTGTAGGGAACGGTCGCGACCGTTCCCTATATTTAATGCTAAGGAATTTCAATGTTGTTGACGGTAAAACCAGTTTGCCTTTGATTTTGTAGGGCAGGGCTTTAGCCCTGCGGTTTTAAGGACGCAAGCCTAAAGGCTTGCCCTACGAAATTAATAGTAAAATTTACTATTTGCGGCAAAGTCAGACCGCCTG
>JBDRON010000065.1:0-14541 GCA_043810025.1 Elusimicrobiota bacterium | reverse complement strand
GGTCATAGTTTGAACAGGGGGAGGCATCGTTCATCCTTGGTGGGGACAGAGCGAGGTTACCGTCGGAGAATTGGGCTGGACCGAACTGCGTGCGATGCGGAGATGTTACAGCGGCGACGTAACTAGGAAACTCCCGCTAGGGTTCAAGGGATCGAGGGGTCAAGGGGTCGAGAGGTGGATTAATAATTAATAAGGAGGAGAGAAGATGACTTTGCATACTAAACAAATATTAAAAAAAGCGTTAGAACTTTCTCCTATTGAACGTGTGGAACTGATAGAAAATCTTTTCCAAAGTTTTGAGTTTGCCGATCGAGCGCACATTGATGCGTTGTGGGCGAAAGAAGTGGAAGAAAGAATTGATGCGTATGAAAAGGGCTCTCTTCCGTCGGTATCAGCAAAAAAAGTATTCAAGAAAATTGAAAAAAAGAACTGATATGGAAATAAGATTTCTTTTATCATCAGAAAATGAATTGGAAGAAGCTGTCGATTATTATAATTCTCAGAGTGAAGGATTGGGATTTGAATTTGCCGCTGAGATAAAAAGTACATTACAAAGAATTATACAGTATCCAAAAGCCTGGACAGAAATCTCAAAACGAACCAGACGTTGCAGGACCAATAAGTTTCCTTACGGTGTTATTTATCAAACAAGAGAAGAAGTTATTCTGATAGTTGCGATTATGCATCTGCACAGAAAACCCAGAACATGGAAATTACAAGTAAAATGAAAGATTAGGGGCTAAAAATATGATTATTATTTTAGATTTCGGGTCACAGTATACGCAGTTGATTGCCCGGAGGGTGCGGGAGCTGCAGGTTTATTGTGAGATTTTGCCGTTTAATGTTCCTTACGAGGAAATTAAAGGCAAGGCTCCGCAGGGGATTATTCTTTCCGGCGGTCCGTCCAGTGTCTACCAGAAGGATGCCCCGCTGATTGATAAAGCGGTTTTAGAGCTGGGCCTACCGGTATTGGGGATTTGTTATGGGACGCAGCTGCTCACCCATCTTTTAGGCGGGCGGGTAGAGCGGGCCAAAGCGCGGGAATATGGCCCGGCGGACTTGTTAGCGGCCGAATCTTGTCTGCTTTTCCGCGGTCTGCCCAAAAAAATTCGCGTCTGGATGAGCCATGGCGATAAAATTACCCAGCTTGCTCCCGGATTTGCGGTGGCGGCGCAAACCGAAAATTCGGCCAACGCGGTGGTTGTACATCAGGAAAAGCGGTTTTATGGGATTCAATTTCATCCGGAAGTAGCTCATACTCCGCAGGGGAAGGAAATATTGGCCAACTTCCTGTTTCAGGTTTGTCAGGCCGAAGCGGATTGGACGGCCAGCTCTTTTATTGAAAAAGAAGTTGCCGGGATTCGGCAAAAGGTTGGCGGGGGAAAAATAATTTGCGCCCTCTCCGGCGGGGTAGATTCTTCGGTGGCGGCCAGCCTGATCCATCGGGCGGTCGGCAAGCAGTTAATCTGTATTTTTGTCGATAACGGTTTACTGCGTTTGGGAGAAAAAGAGAAGGTCGTGGAAATTTTTCAAAAGAATTTCCGGATTAATTTGAAAGTGCTTAATGCGGAAAAAACATTTTTAGATAAGTTAAAGAAGGTAATTGATCCGGAGAAAAAAAGAAAAATTATCGGCAGCCTCTTTATCCGCCTTTTTGAAAAAGAGGCGAAGAAAATTGGCGGGATAAAATATCTGGCGCAGGGGACGCTTTATCCCGATGTGATCGAGAGTGTTTCGGTGAACGGTCCTTCCGCCCGAATTAAGAGTCATCACAATGTGGGTGGACTGCCGGCGGTAATGAAATTGAAGTTGATTGAACCGCTGAGGTTTTTATTCAAAGATGAAGCCAGAAAGGTCGGGGAAGAACTGGGGTTGCCCGGGGAAATAGTCTGGCGTCAGCCTTTTCCCGGACCGGGGCTGGCGGTGCGAATCTTGGGCGAGGTGACCAAAGACCGGCTGAAAATTTTACGCCAGGCCGACGCTATTGTGATCGCGGAAATAAAAAATGCCGATCTTTACCGGAAAATCTGGCAAGCCTTTGCCGTGCTTTTACCGATTAGGACGGTCGGGGTGATGGGTGACGAAAGAACCTACGAAAATGTGATTGCTTTGCGGGCGGTAAACAGCCAGGATGGGATGACGGCCGACTGGGTAAGGCTGCCTTACGATTTGCTGGAAAGAATTTCCAGCCGGATAATCAATGAAGTGAAAGGCGTTAACCGGGTGGTTTACGATTTAAGTTCCAAACCACCCTCAACGATAGAGTGGGAGTAACGGCAGTCTAAGAGCCTAAGAGCCTAAAAGCCTAAGAGTATAAAGAGTAACGGCGTAAAGTGTAATGTAAATTGAATATTGTGAAATAGCTTATATTCTTTTGTTTTTTTGACTTTTAGGCTCTTAGGCTGCCGTTAAGGCGTAACAACTTAAAGCGTAAAACGCAAAGTGTAACAACTTAAAGCGTAAAACGCAAAGCGCAAAACTCAAAGTTTACAATTTTTAAAGACTCGATTATTTTGACTTTCGTTTTACGTTTTGAGTTTTGAACTTTGCACTAATATTATGTCTATCGAAATAACTTTAATTGCCATCATTATAGTTGCTCTGTTTTAGGTGTGCCGGTGAGCACTACCCATATTATTACTTCTTCGATCATGGGGGTAGGAGCGGCAAAACGGTTAAGCGCGGTCCGCTGGGGTATCGGCCAAAAAATTCTTTGGGCCTGGATTTTTACCCTCCCTTGCACTATGTTTTTAGCTGCCGTAGTCTACTTTTTTTTAAAGCTGTTTTTTTAAAAATGCAGGTATGACTATTCCGACAATTAACAGAAAAGGTAGCCGCGGGCTTTAGCCCGTGTTAGTTTTATCGTCGGATTACGATGCAGGTTAAAGCCTGCAGTTGCCAAAATTGCTAATAATTATAGATTTGTTCCAATTTTTGGGGGGTTAAAATGAATAAAATGGTTTTACCGATTTTTCGGCAGGGCAAGGTGCGCGATGTTTATGATTTGGGTGATTTGGGTGAGGAGCTGTTGATCATTTCGACCGACCGGATCTCCGCCTTTGATTTTGTTTTGCCTACCCTAATTCCAGGTAAAGGCAAGATACTTAACCAGCTTTCTCTCTTCTGGTTTAAGTTTTTAGAAAATGTGATTCCCAACCATCTGTTGATTGATAAGGTTCAAAATTTCCCTCTTTCTCTTCGTCAGTATGATCAAGATTTAGAGAAGCGGTCAGTGATTGTAAAAAAAGCGCGCCGGATTAACATCGAGTGTGTAGTGCGGGGTTATTTAGCCGGTTCGGCCTGGAAAGAATATCAGCAATATGGAACTGTCTGTGGAGTAAAATTGCCTTCCGGTTTGAAAGAGTCGGACAAATTACCTGAACCAATGTTTACACCGGCGACGAAAGCGGAGATGGGCGACCACGATATTAACATCACAGAACAACAGTTAATCAATAATGAGGGAGAGAAAGTAGCGCTGTTTCTAAAAGAAAAAAGTCTGCAAATTTATAAAAAAGCCGGTGAATATGCTTTTAGCCGGGGGATAATTATTGCCGATACCAAGTTCGAATTTGGTTTTTACCCGCCGGATTCGGATAAAATTATTCTGATTGACGAGGTGCTTACCCCTGATTCTTCCCGTTTTTGGGACCAGAAAAAATACGTATCCGGAGAATCCCAGGACAGTTTTGACAAACAGTTTGTCCGTGATTATTTAGAGTCAATTCATTGGAACAAATACCCGCCGGTTCCCGAACTACCCGAGCAGCTAGTCCAGAAAACCTACGAGAAATATTTAGATGCCTACAAAAGATTAACCGGGCGCAGTTCACTGTAATGTGTGTGTTCCCCCTTTAAAAAGGGGGATTAAGGGGGATTTTGAAAATAAGAAATTGTCTAAATCTCCCCTACCCCTCTTTATAAAAGAGGGAAAAAAATGTTTAGAATTTTTGGCCGGGGGGGGGGATAATTTGGATAAAAAAATAGTTTTAAAGCGAAATGAAGAAAAAAGAATTCTTTCCGGACATCCCTGGGTTTTCTCGAACGAAATTAAGGAAATTAAAGGCGAACCGCTGGCCGGAGATATCGTTAGGTTGTTGTCCGCTTCGGGCGTTTTTCTGGGAAGCGGTTTTTATAATCCGCATTCTCTAATTGCTGTTCGACTGCTCAGCCGAAAAGCTGAAGAAATCAATCCTGATTTCTGGAAAAAGAAAATTTTAGCCGCTCGAGAATTCCGGCAAAGGATTTATCCCGGGCTTAAATTTTACCGCGCGGTTTTCGGCGAATCCGATGGTTTGCCGGGGTTGATTGTAGACCAGTATGACCAGTACCTGACGGTGCAGTTTTTGTCGGCGGGCTGGGAAAAAAACCGGGAACAGATAATTTCTGTTTTGCGGGAGGTCTTTTCTCCCCTGGGCATCATCGCCCGCAACGATTCAGCTTTGCGGAAACTGGAAGGGTTGGAAGAAAAAGTCGAAGTGTTGTTTGGCCAAATACCGCAACGGATAAAAATTGAAGAGAATGGCTGCTTTTTTTGGGCGGATTTAGCCGCGGGACAAAAAACCGGTTTCTTTTTTGATCAACGGGAGAACCGAATGATTCTGGCTTCCTACTGCCGGGGAAAAAATGTGCTGGATTGTTTCTGTCACACCGGAGCGTTTGGGATTAATGCCTTCAAAGCCGGGGCGAAAAAAGTCGAGTGGGTGGATTCTTCGCTGGGGGCGCTAAAACTGGCCGAAGAAAATGCTCAACTCAACGGGATCGGCGAACAGTTTAACGGCGTAGTCGCCGATATCTTTGATTATTTGGAATCACTGAAAGAAGTCGGTAAATTTGACCTGATCATTCTCGATCCGCCGGCGATGATCAAAAACAGGAAAAATTTCGCCGCCGGGTATAAAGCCTACAAGCGCTTAAACAGTTTAGCTTTACAGTTATTGCTCCCCGGAGGCCTCCTGGCCACCAGTTCCTGTTCTCATCATTTAGGCCGGCAGGATTTCCGGGACATGCTGCAGGATTCCGCGGTGAAAGCCGGCAAACCGGTCCGCCTCCTGGAATTTCGCTCTCAAGCCCGCGACCACCCCATCCTGCTATCGATGCCCGAAACGGAATATCTGAAGTTCGCGATTGTCGAAGTAATATAAGGAAAAAATATGGCTAACTTAAAAAAATACAAAGTCGAAGTATCTTATAAACCTGGTGTCGGGGATACTCTCGGCGAAGGTTTGAAGAAAGACATCGAGGATCTGGGAATTCTGGGAATTGAGAAAATTTCGTTGGCCCAAATCTATCAGGTTAACGGTGATTTATCTTCCGCCGAAATGGAAGAAGTCTGCCAAAAATTGCTCTCCGACACCGTCGTCCAGGACTACAAAATCCTTTCTCCCTCCTCTCCCGAAAACGGCTCGCCCTCCATCGAAATCTGGTATAAAAAAGGCGTCACCGACACCGTCGGAGAAAGCGTCAAACTAGGCATCCACGATTTAGGCATCGATAAAGTCAACGAAGTGAAAACCGGCCAAAAATACATTTTCCAAGGCAAAATTAATGCGGACCAAATAAAACACATCGCCGAAGATTTACTGGCGAATGCCATCGTGAATGAATATGTAATAGGGGTCTAGTGGTCGAGGGTTCAAGGGATCAAGGGTTAGAGAGATAAAGATAAAAAGGAGGATCGTGTTTTGAAACAAACAGCGCAGGCAAAAAGAGAAACAAAAAGGAATATTTCTCATTTAACAAAACCCCAAGGGATGTCGTTGGAAGATTGGCAGATTATTCTTCGCCGGCAGGTAGCGGACAGCGGGAATTTTATGATGAAGAATACCGGGTCAGAGCAGATTTTTTCCACCTTTCAAGTTACTAACCCGCAAACGGAAAGAAGTTACCGGGTGGTAATTTGCGGGGAAAAACCAGGAATAAACTATTGTTCCTGCCCGGATTTTTCCGTTAACACTTTGGGAACTTGCAAACATGTAGAGTATGTTTTAAATAAATTAAGAAAAAAAAGAGGCGCAAGCAAACTGCTTAAGGATGGATATATTCCTCCCCATTCCTCTTTAACTTTACGCTACGGACTGCAACGGCGGGTGGCTATTTGTCTGGGAAGCGGGGCCAGTTTAAAACTTAAGGAATTAGCCGCGCAATTTTTTGATCAAGACGGTTTTTTAACGGAATGGGGTTTTAGCCATTTTGATCAATTTATCGAGCGTGCCAATATTCTTAATGATGAATTGCATTATCATGAGGATGCGATGAATTTTATCGCCAATATCCGCGATGTTGAGGTGCGTAAAATGCGGATCAACAAAATGTTTCCGCAAGGCTGCAACGATCCCAAATTTAAACAGTTGATCAAAACTAATTTGTACCCCTATCAAAAAGCCGGCGCTTTATTTGCCGCGCTGGCCGGAAGAAGTTTGATTGCTGACGATATGGGGTTAGGCAAGACACCGCAAGCCATCGCGGCCGGCGAAATCCTGGCTCGGGCTATGGGAATTGAAAAAGTTTTAGTAATTTGTCCGACAAGCTTAAAACATCAGTGGGAAAAAGAGATCGAAAAATTTAGTCAGCGCTCGGCCCAGGTAATCTCCGGTTCGCTGGTAAAAAGAAAAATTTTATACAGCGAGAAAAGTTTTTTTAAAATTATTAACTATAATGTCGTTTATCGAGATCTTTCCGCTATTCAGGATTGGGCGCCGGATTTAATTATTCTGGATGAGGCGCAACGGATAAAAAATTGGAAAACGCGTCTGGCTCGTTCGGTAAAAAGGTTGTCTTCTCCTTATGCCCTTGTGCTTACCGGCACTCCTTTGGAAAATCGTCTGGAAGAATTGCATTCCATAGTCGGGTTTATTGACCAGCATCATCTAGGTCCGTTATTTCGTTTTTTGAATAATCACCAGGTTGCGGATGAAGGAGGGAAAGTCGTTGGCTACCGCAATCTTAATGGATTGGGGAAATCCTTGCAGCCGATTTTGATTCGCCGGAAAAAGGAGGAAGTTTTATTACAGCTTCCCGAGCGAATGGAAAAAAATTATTTTGTGGCGATGACCTCCCAACAGATGGATATTCACGAAGAAAACAAAGACATTGTCGCCAAGATTGCTGCTAAATGGCGGCGTTATAAATTTTTAAGTGAACAAGATAAACAGCGGCTAATGTGCGCGCTCCAAAACATGCGCATGGTTAGCGATAGCACCTATTTAATTGATCCGGATACACGCTTTGGAAATAAGGTTGGGGAGTTGGAAATTCAGCTGCAAGAGTTGTTTGAAAAACGGGAGACGAAAGTAGTGATCTTTTCGCAATGGTTAAGAATGCTGGAGCTGGTAACGGAAGTTTTGGAAGCCAATAAATGGCGGTATGTGTGGTTACATGGCGGTGTGCCCGGTCATCAGCGGGGAGAATTGATTCAAACCTTTAAAGAAAGGCCGGATTGCCGGGTTTTTTTATCAACGGAAGTGGGTGGAGTCGGCCTGAATTTACAGAATGCCTCCACGGTAATTAATTTGGATTTACCCTGGAATCCGGCAGTTTTAGAGCAGCGGATTGGCCGTGTTCATCGTTTGGGTCAGCAGCAAAAAGTGCAGGTGATTAATTTTATTGCCGAGGGTTCAATTGAGCAGGGGATGCTTGCGCTCTTGAAATTTAAGCAGTCCATGTTTTCCGGTGTGCTGGATAGCGGGGCTAATGAAGTATTTATGGGAACAAATCGGATGGAAAAATTTATGCGCAGTGTCGAAACGGCAACCGGAGCTATTCCTGCCGGAAGCGAAAAAATTCTCCAAACAGAATTAAAAGAAGCTATGGAAGATGCTAAAATCTCACAGGAGGAAGTTAGTGAGGACAGCGGACAGCAAAAAGAAACCAAAACAATTCAGCCGCCGGCGATAATTACACAAGAAACTATCGGCGAATTTTTAAGAGCCGGCGCCTCTTTTTTGCAAAAAATATCGCAGCAATTTGATACTTCAACTAAACCGGTTAAAGGGGAAGCGGTTTTAGCCGGGAAGGAAAAATTTTCCGGAATTAAAATCGAGCAGGATAGAAACACCGGCCAACAAACCCTGCAAATTCCATTACCCGACAATCAAACGATGGAAAAGCTGCTGCAGATTGGCAGCGTTTTCTTAAGCATGTTGAAGAAGTAATTTTTATAGAATCAAAACCGACATTTGCGAGGATTAAAAATGCGATCGTTTGAATATGGTTATTTTTTAGAGCAGCCTATCTCTTTTGAAGAGCGAGTCGATAGAATTACCACAACCCGTGGAGCTAAACGGGAAATGATTAGTCAGGCGATAGAACATTTACCTGATCAATTTACAGTTAAAGAAGTCCGGCGGGCCTGTCCCGGTGTAAGCCCTGACATGATCCGGGTTGTGCTGCGGGAATTTCAAAAAGAGAACAAGCTTATTTGCAAAGGGCATGGACCAGGCGCTATTTGGAAGAAAAAGGGTAATATCCCAAAGAGAGGGTAAAAATAAGGGTAATAACTTTTCAGGCATATTTTCTGGACAAGGTGCGCAAAGAAACATTCAATCGAAGGAAAAGTCTATCGAGATGGTTGAGAAATCTAATTGTGACATCGCTGATGTCACAGCTGAACACACATAAGTATAAAAGATAAAAAGGAAAGACGATTTTATGATGGGCAAACTGTGTTAAAAACTGGAGCGTTCGGGAGTTCGTTTTCCAGAAGATTTTCTTTTTGAATTAACAAGAGAAGAATACAATTCTTTAGGGTGCCAAAATGTTACCTTAAAAAGAGGAGAACATTCGTAAATGTTTACCTTACATTTTTACAGATAGTGTATTAAATCATAAATCTTGACATTGGTTTGATTTACCATTATAATGAACGATAGTAACAATATAATGAACAATAGCAACAATATAATGAAAGATATTAAAAAAATCCTCTATAATCAAGTGCCTTTACAAATCTTATCTTTTCTTTCCAATTATCATGGAACAGTGTTTTCTGCAAATGAAATAGCCAGTAAAACTAAAAGCAGTAAAGGTTCAACCAATCAGATATTACGGTTCCTTTCGAACTTGGATATTTTATTCAGAGAAAAAAAAGGTAATTTATTCTTGTATAAACTTAATGCGGAAAGTTTTGTTTTAAAGCAATTTAAAATATTTGAAAATCTTTTGGAACTGCAAAAATTAGTGAAAAATCTTAAAGAGTATTGTTACAAAATAGTTATTTATGGGAGTAGAGCAAATGGGACAGATAACTGGGAAAGCGACATAGATTTATTTGTTATAACTGAATATAAGAAGGAAGTAAGAAAAATTATCAGCAAATATGAAACAATAGCTAGAAAAGTTCAAGTTGTTCTGCAAGACCCTTTAGAGATTTCTTCCTCAAAAAAAGAAGATAGTGTATTTTACCAACAAGTAAACAAGGGGATAACACTTTGGGAGGGCAAACCAACTTATGAGGGATAAGTTTAATCTAAAAGAAGCTATTGAGAAAAGGAGAATCATTCCCTTTTCCGATGGGCCTAAAGTAAGTTTAAAAGAATTGCAAACGGCAAAAGAAGATTTGCAAGATGCAAAAGATGTTTTTGCCCTAAAAAAATTTAAAATGGCAACAGTGTGTTCATATTATGCCATGTTCCATGCCACAAGAGCGCTTCTTTATTTTAAAAAATATCGCGAGAAAAGTCATATTCAACTGGCGTTGGCGATTAAATCGTTGTATATTGACGAAGGTTTGTTGCCGGATGAATATTATGACGACTACATTCAAGCTTTAAGCCTGCGGGAAATGGCGGATTATAAGAGCAAATTTTCCGAACAAGGCGCCCAAAGAACCATTCAATCGGCAGAGAAGTCCATCGAGATGGTTGAGAAAATTATCAGGAATAGTAAAACTAAGGACAAAAATTTTTGAAGGATTGGGTGGAAACGATATTTTGATATTTTGACTCCGTCCCCCACCATTGCAGAAGATTTTCTTTTTGAATTAACAAGAGAAGAATACAATTCTTTAAGGTGCCAAAATGTTACCTTAAAAAGAGGAGAACTTTCGTAAATATTTACTTCACATTTTTATAGAATATCGGTTGGTGTATTTAATATTTTTATCCCGAAGGGATTTTGGAATATAGGCGGGGATGTAATCCCCGATAAGATTGTCCAAAACAATGCAAGCCCCGAAGGGGCGAAGGTGTTTTTCGGTTACAGATATATATTTCCTGCGCCTTTTCAGGGCTTACATCGGATATTTGTTATTCGGGGGGTGAACCCCCCGCCTATATTCTAGCGTCCTTTCAGGACTTTAATTATGCAACTATTGATTGCAACTACCGGATAAGCTTTATTAAAGTTAAAGGTTGAAATATTTAATCTGTTTTTAAGGAGATAAATAAATGTGGCAAGAAATATTATATGGGATTTTTGGGATTGGATTTATAGGAACTGTCTTAATGAATTATTGGATTATACAGCAGAATAGAAAGCTAAACAAAGAAAATAGAATTTACTCTAATTTGCAGTTACGGATTAATAATCTTTATGCTCCATTGTATCATTTAGTGCTAGGAAATGAAAATACAATAAAGTTAATGAATAAATATGGCGAAGAGTATGATAAACGATTTAAACAAAAGATTTGGAGTCAAGATAAAGATACACAAGGAAGTGTTCAGAAAGAATCTTCTGAATTAATAAAAGTAGGTAATGATCTTAAAAACAATTTTGTTTTATTAAATAACGAAAAAATTCTTGATTTAATAGATCATAATTCTGCCTATATAGATAGCGACGATCGAGATATATTCGCAGAATTTAAACAACATCATGAAAGATCAAAAACAGAATTTGATGATAATGGAAAGCTTAAAATTTCGCTTGAAACATATAATAATTTGGGGAATGTTTCATTTTTTCCTCCTGCTTTTGCAGAAAGAGTCAAAGAAAAATATAACAAGAAAATAGATGAATTTAATTCCTTACTAAGCAAATAGAAAGTCATACAAGTAATTAAAATAGAAAAATGTGAGACAGGGGCAAAATAATAAAGTAAGGATTGGAAGATCCGATTCCAATTTTTGTGCTAAAAATGGTAAACATTACGCACTAATTGTAGGGACAAAGCATGCCTTGTCCCTACGGAATATTACAGGCATGGTGAATATTACATTGTGTTAAAAGTCCTTTAAATTATAAAAGAATAAAAAAAGTTAGAACAACGAAATTGCAATTTCACTTTGAAAAAGTGAAAGAAACCGCATATAGGGGACGGAGTTAGTAGGTAATTAGGTTAGCAAATTAGGTAAAAGTTTAATATAAGTTTAATATATTTAAATGAGGAAACATTTTATGCTTAAACAACCGCAAAAAGTTGAAGAAATTGAGTTGATTAACAAGACTGACGATGAATTGTTGAAGATCAGCAAGGAGCGGTTGCTTTCGCTGAATTTGGGGGAGATGCAGGCGATTCAGGGGTATTATCGGAAAGATAAGCGGAATCCGACGGATGTGGAGCTGGAGACCTTGGCCCAGACCTGGTCGGAGCATTGTAAGCATAAGACTTTTCGCGGGCGGATTGAGTGGGAAGGCGGGCTGATTGATGATTTGTTGAAGCAGACGATTGTGAAAGTGACTAAGGATTTGAATAAAGCCTGGTGTATTTCGGTGTTTAAGGATAACGCGGGAATTATTGAATTTGACGAAAATTGCGCTTTGGCTTTTAAAGTGGAAACCCATAATCATCCCTCGGCTTTGGAGCCGTATGGGGGAGCGGGTACCGGGATCGGCGGGGTGATCCGGGATATTCTTGGGGTGGGGCTGGGGGCGAAGCCGATTTTGAATACGGATGTTTTTTGTTTTGCCCGGCCGGATTATCCGCGGGAAAAATTGCCAGCCGGCGTTTTGCATCCCAAACGAATTTTCAAGGGAGTGGTGGCCGGGGTGCGCGATTACGGTAACCGGATGGGGATACCGACGGCCAACGGGGCGATTTGTTTTGACGATGATTTTTTAGGCAATCCGCTGGTTTATTGCGGAACCCTCGGGTTAATCCCCAACGATAAATGTTTTAAAAAGGTGGCGCCGGGAGATTTAATTTTGGCGATCGGCGGGCGTACCGGTCGGGACGGGATTCACGGCGCGACTTTTTCTTCTTTGGAACTAAGCGCGGAAACCGATGTCGCCGCGGTGCAAATCGGTAACCCAATTGTGGAAAAGAAAGTCACGGCCGCTTTATTGGCCGCCCGGGACAAAAATTTATATCGGGCGGTAACCGATTGCGGGGCGGGCGGGTTTTCTTCGGCGGTGGGGGAGATGGCCGAAGAGATCGGGGCGAAGGTTTATTTGGATAAAGCGCCCTTAAAATATGCCGGGCTTCTGCCCTGGGAGATTTGGGTGTCCGAAGCCCAGGAGAGAATGGTTTTTGCTGTGCCGCCGGAAAATCTGGCCGCTTTCATGAAAATTCTCGATCAGGAAGATGTCGAGGGCACGGTGATCGGCGAGTTTGGCAACAATGACCGTTTACAGTTGTTTTATGCAAACGAATTAGTCGCCGATTTAGATATACATTTTTTGCACGACGGTTTACCGCGGCTGACGCTGAAAGCCGTGAAGAAGGAAAGAACCTTTCCCGAACCGCAATTACCGGAGCGGGAAAATTTAACTGAAGAATTAAAAAATGTTTTGTCGCAACCCTCGGTGGCCAGCAAGGAATGGGTGATCCGTCAGTACGATCACGAGGTGCAGGGGGCGACAATCCTCAAGCCGTTGACCGGTGTCGCTAACGATGGCCCATCGGATGCTTGCGTGATTGCGCCGGTTTATGGTTCGTATAAAGGTGTCGCCGTTGCCAATGGGATCAATACGCAGTATGGAAAAATCAATCCTTACTGGATGGCCGCCTCGGTGATTGATGAGGCCATCCGTAATCTGGTTTGCGTCGGCGCCGATTTAACCAGGACGGCCCTGTTGGATAATTTTTGCTGGGGAAAAACTACCAATCCGGAACATTTGGGTGATCTGGTGCAGGCCAGCCAGGCCTGTTATGATTTGGCCATAAGTTTTGAGACTCCCTTTATTTCCGGCAAAGACAGTTTTAACAATGAATATCTCGATCAAGCCACCGGCCGGCAAATCTCCATCCCGCCCACTCTCTTAATTTCCGCCGTGGCGGTAGTCGAAGATGTCCGAAAAGTTGTCACCATGGATGTGAAAAAACCGGCTAATTTAATTTATATTCTGGGCGAAACCAAAGACGAGTTAGGCGGCTCGCAATACTATTTAGCCAAAGGCTACACCGGCAACAAAGTACCCCGGGCCGAACCGAAAAAAGCCAAAAAATTATTCCTAAGTTTACACCAGGCAATCACCGCCGGCCTGGTGCGCAGCTGCCACGATTGCTCCGAAGGCGGCTTAGCCGTCACCGTCGCCGAGATGTCCTTCGCTGGCGGCTGGGGGATGGAACTGAATTTAGAAAAACTCCCCCGCACTCCAGATATCCAACGCGACGACACCGCCCTCTTCTCCGAAAGCAACAGCCGCTTTGTCGTCGAAGTTTCCCCTGAAAAACAAAAAGAATTTGAAAAAACAATCTCCGGAAACATTTTCGCCCAATTAGGAAAAGTCACCGAATCACCCGAACTGAAAATTTACGGATTAAAAGGAAAATTAGTCATCTCCGCAACTTTGCCAGAACTCAAAGCCAGCTGGCAAAAAACACTGGCATGGTAAACCATTTTTCACCTCATAGGTGGAATTTGTCAATTAAGAAATTGAGAATTTTTATTTTGTCGTTCAGGTGGCAGTTGTAGGGGCTGTTCGCGAACAGTCCGCATCTATACACAGCGCAATAAATTATTGCGCATGTTCCTTAAGTTAGTCCGAACTTCCTCGGACTTTACATGTTTGTGCCGTTTTTCTCCCTCTTTTAAAAAGAGGGGTAGGGGAGATTTAGACAATATTTCTTATTTTCAAAATCCCCCTTTTTTAAGGGGGAACACACACAAAACAAATATTGAATTTCATCCGCTTTTAATTATGCGCAGTTACTTATTGCGCTGTGTATAGTTGTTAAAAGAAACATTTAGAGATTTCCAGAATATTTTATGTTTCGATAGTAAATCTCTTTACAACTGTAACCTAAATAGATTACAATTGTAATGTATACAGATTACATAATATGGATATTGCAAAAATTTTTAAATCCAAAACACGGAAAGAGTTATTTAGGCTTTACTTCACTAACCCTGATCATGAATATTATCTAAGGGAGTTAGAGAAGTTATTTAATATCCCGGTGAGTATGATCCGTAAGGAGCTTGTAAATTTGGAAGAAGACGGAATTTTTGTATCCAAAAAAAAAGCTAATTTGGTATATTATTTTCTTAACAAGTCCTATCCGCTATTTGAGGAATTGAAAAGCATTGTTTTTAAAACTATCGGAATACAAGGTTTATTGAAAGAAATTATACAGAAAATTAAAGGGATAGAAGTTGCTTTTATTTATGGTTCTTTTGCTAAAAAAGAAGAAAATGCTAAAAGTGATATTGATTTGTT
>JBDRON010000064.1:0-8874 GCA_043810025.1 Elusimicrobiota bacterium | reverse complement strand
TTATTCACAAAAAATTTCAATTTTTGCGAATTTTTTTTGCTTGCCAGCCCCCATGGGGGCTGGCAAGCAAACTTTACCCTATCTCACGCTTAGTAGTGAATTAGTCCCGCGAAAAGAGGACACTAACGCTGAGAAATCCCGTCAGCGGAAGGAACTGTTCAACGACAATTAGAATTACCGAAAATTGATGGAAGATGGTAAACTGTTTAAGCCAACAAAATTTACAAAGGAGGCTAAATGGTTACCGATCAACAAGTAAGGAGGCTAATTGTGATTAGCAAGATTGAAGAAACCAAAAGTATTGCCGCATCTAAGGCTGGGATGGGTGATAAGACGGCGCGTAAATATTTAAAGCTAGGCGTGTTGCCCAGTGAGGTAAAAAAAGATCATACATGGAAAACAAGATCTGATCCATTTGAGACAGTCTGGGAAGAACTGAAGGAAATGCTTCAACGCAACGGTGGGTTAGAGGCAAAAACAATATTTCAATATTTGCAGCGGGAGAAGCCTGGAGAATACCAGAATGGACAGCTAAGAACACTGCAAAGGAAAATAAGGGATTGGCGGGCCACGGAAGGGCCGGCTAAGGAAGTCTATTTTACACAGGAACATCATCCGGGAGAATTGTCAGAATCAGATTTTACCCATATGGGTAAATTAGGGGTAACAATTCAAGGGCAACCATTTGATCACATGATTTACCATTTTGTATTGACCTATTCGAACTGGGAAGCGGGAACAATCTGTTTTTCTGAAAGTTTTGAAAGTTTGTCGGAAGGATATCAAAACGCGGTCTGGGAGTTAGGCGGGGTGACAAAAAAGCATCGCACGGATCGGATGAGCGCGGCGGTGAACAAAGACTGTAATCCGGATAAGTTCACTAGACGATATATTAGTTTAATGAGCCATTACGATGTGACGAAGGAGCGGATCAATTCTGGCCAAGCGAATGAGAATGGCGATGTGGAGCAGCGGCACAATCGGTTTAAGAATACCGTAGACCAAAGTCTGATGCTGCGAGGCAGCCGAGATTTTCATAACCGGCAAGATTACGAAGAATTTTTACGGCAGATATTTAAGCAGTCAAACGAGGGACGCAAAGAAAAATTAAGAGAAGAATTAGCGCTGTTAGGGAAGCTTCCGGCAAGAAGGCTGGAAAGTTACAAACAAGAGGAAGTAACTGTCTGCCCTTCGAGCACGATTCATGTTCAACATAATACTTACTCCGTGCATAGCCGTCTAATAAAAGCGAAAGTGCAAGTTAGAATTTATTTGGATTATCTGGAAGTCTGGTATGGCCAAAAGATAATTGAGCAAATCCCGCGGCTGAGCGGAGAAGGCAAGCATCGAATCCAGTACCGGCATATAATCGACTGGCTGGTACGGAAACCGGGCGCTTTTGAAAATTATCGTTATCAGTCGGATATGTTTCCATCCAGTTGTTTTAGAATGGCCTATGACTGCCTACTGCGCGATAACAGTTTAAGGGCGAATAAAGAGTATGTCAACATACTCTATCTGGCCGCCAGAGAAGGCGAAGTTTTAACCGAACGGGTGATCCATGAACTGTTGTCGCAAGGGTTAAAGATTTCGGCTGAGGTAGTGCGAAAGGGAATTAGGCTGGGCAGCCAGCTTCCGGCTGTGACCGATGTTACCGTTGAAGATATCCCTCTTGGTGAATATGATCAGTTGCTGAGCGCCGGGCAGGAGGGTATCGTCAATGGATAAACAAACACAAAACAAGTTAGATGAATATTTAGGCGGATTATATCTGAGCACAGCGCGAAAAAGGTATGCTGATTTGTCCCGAAAAGCTGAACAGGAAAAGCTGGGCTATGCAGAGTATCTGCTGACGGTAATTCAGGAGGAAGTGGATGAACGGCGCAACAGGAGGATTGACCGACATTTGCATGAATCACGGTTGCCGATGGAAAAGAATCTGGAGACTTTTGAAATTAAAAGACTTCCGGATAAAGTCCGCTATCAGCTGAAGACCTTATTGGAAGGAAAATTTCTCGACTATAAGGAAAACATCCTAATCTTTGGCAATCCTGGCAGCGGTAAGAGTCATCTGGTCTGCGCCTTGGGCCAAGAGCTTATCCGGCGAGGCAAAAAAATTTATTTTACGACTTGCGCGCTGCTTCTGCAGGAACTGTTAGCCGCCAAGCGGGATTTAAGTTTGCCGAAGATGATTAAAAAACTAAATAATTATCAGGCCATCATCATTGATGATCTGGGTTATGTGCAACAGGAGAAGGAAGAGATGGAGGTTCTTTTTACGCTTTTGGCAGAACGGTATGAACGGAACAGTATTATGATCACCAGCAATTTACCGTTTTCCAAATGGGAAAAGATCTTTAAAGATCCGATGATGACGGCCGCGGCGATTGACCGGATAATTCATCATAGTGTGATTGTGGAATTAAATCTCCCCAGTTACCGAATTAATGCGGCCAAAAGCCGCAAGCTTTAACAGTTTGTTTTGGAGGGTATAAAACCATTGCCTTGCTTTTTTAAGCCCGTTAAAAGGCAACTGCCAGCCTTCCACGAGATGCTGGAGCGATTAAAAGTCTTAAGGAAAGCTCAAAGAATGATACAAAACAAATCTGATAATTTTAATTTATGGAGCAATTTTATTTGCATAAAATGTAATAAATCTGCTAGACTATTCTAAATAAAAGGAGGCTAATTTCTTTAATTTGCATCGGTAATTCTAATTGTCGTTGACCGGTATTTATAATTGTCGTCAATCAGGAACAAAGAAAAGTAAGATTAGTATAATTAAGTGAGCCGCAAGTATGGTTTGGTGAGATGGTGTTGGAGCTAAAAAAATTAGGATAAGGTTGAGACTCAAGGTTAAAGAATAAAATCATGATGATGGATGTGAGATGATGAAAAAAACAACAGGTTTGTTTCAGTTTACTATTCAAGAAGAAACGGTAAATTTCTCGATATTAACAGATTATCTTCCGAGTAAATATAGATGGTATCTAAGTTCAGCAGAACAACCCCGGCTACTTTATAGTGAGCAATATTGCTAAAAAACAGATGGAAATTTTAATTTTTCCCTGTTATATATCAAAGTGGGAGAAAAAAAGAAATTAACTTCAGATTGCAAAGTGTGGATCCGGTTTTGCAGGTGCAGATTCGTTCACCTAAGGCGCCGGCGGCCCACGCTCACTATCCAGAGCGGCGGGACTCGGCGAGAATTGTGGACGAACAACGCGGTAGTGAGACGCGTTGTCCCGCCTTTCTTGGAGGCATAGTTGTATAAAAAATCATTAATCATGGTCATTTTAATTTCTGGGACGATATTATTTTTGTCCGATAAGGCAGTTGCGGTTTATGGCAACGGGAGCTGGATCTATCGGAAATTGCTTCCGCTTACCGGTTCGCCGGGAGCCGGGACAAATTATCAGTTGAAATTTGTCGTCGGGGAAAGCAGTGGAACGGCCGGGACAAATGTAAATGTTGATGGACATAGTCTTTCCGCCGGTATTTTTGACGATGTCCGCTTTACGGATAACGATGGGGATACGGAGTTATCATACTGGCGGGAGTCGGTAACCGGCAGCAGTCCGGATCGCAGCGCGATTTTTTGGGTAAAAGTGAAGGATAATTTAGATGCTAACCAGAATATTTACATCTACTATGGGAATTCCTCGACTACTACGACGGGTAATTTTGATAATGTCTTTACCAAAGACTATGGCGAATCCGGGCTGGCGGGCTTGTGGCATCTGGATGAAGGGGGTGGGACAACCGCCGTGGATTCGAGCGGAAACAATAATACCGGAACTTTAACTAACGGCCCGGTCTGGCAAGCAAGCGACGGCGGGCAGTGGGACAGCCGGTCAGATGTCAAATTCAGCACCGGCTCGGCGTTGTCTTTTAATGGATCGAATTATGTTAATATTCCGGACGCTCCCAGCCTGGATCTGGGCACTGGAAATTTTACTTTTGAACTGTGGATAAAAACCACTCAAGATGTCAGCGGTGAGGTCTCTTACTTAGGCAGATACGCGGGATCCGGTGATGTATCAGTTCATCTCGAAGGTGACGGACCGGGTAAAGCCTCATTTGGGGCTAGAGATAGTGCTGGTACATGGGTTAATTCAGGCTTGAGCAGTACAACCATTAATGACAATAACTGGCACTATTTAGTTGGGGTAAAAGAGGGAAATACCGCATACATCTATGTCGATGGTGTAATGGAGAATTCCGGGAGCGGTACACTTACTGGTGATTTTAACAGTTCGGTAAGTTACCGGATCAGCGGCCGGAGCATTGCCGGTTTTAACGCCATTGGGTACATTGACGAAACAAAAATTTATACCCGCGCGCTTTCCGCAGAGGAGGTTTACCGCCACTATATCAGAAGCAAATATGCCTCGCCGGCGCCGGCCGCCGGAACACCCGGGAGCGAAGAAAATTTAGTTTGGCCGGTAGCAATCAGCGATTTAATGGCTGTTCCAGGGACAAACGATAGGGAGATAAGATTGAGTTGGACGGCGGTGGCTGACAATTACAACAATAATATCGCTGCCGGGAAATATCGGATCAAATATTCTACGGACAGTAGTTATAGTTTCAATGTCAATGACTACAGTATTCAACTGAACACAAATGCCGTTACGGGGCAAAATCAATCTCACACCTTGACCGGTGCTTTAGGAACCACTTATTACATTCGGGTCTGGACGACCGACTGGTTGCTTAACTGGAGCGCTGTGTCCAATAGTGTTTCGGCGATACCTTATCCGGTGCGCCGGATAGTATTTACCACTTCGCCGGTGACAGTGGTGGCGGGGAATTACAGCGTTTCGGCGATCACGGTTCAGATTCAGGACGAAAACAATAATCCCCTAAATATGTCCGAGGATACGGTTCTTTCGTTAGAGAGCAGTTCTGTAGCCGGTAAATTTTCCCTGGATAAGTTGATCCCGTTAAACGAGGCGACCATAATTTCCGGCAACAATAGCCTTAGTTTTTATTATTCTGATACTGCGGCCGGCACGGCGACAATTACCGTAAGGAATAAAACCCTGGATTGGTGGATTGAAGGAATACAAATAGAGACCGTTATTCATTACGAGATAAATCATTTTGCAATCGAATGTTCCACAAGCGGCGATGCGGGTATTGGTCGATCGGTTAAACTGACCGCGGTGGATTCTTATAACAATCCGATCAGCGTTTATACCGGGGTAGCGAATTTGAGTAGTGATGGAAATATACTCTTGCCCGCCAGCGCAACTTTTAGTCTCAGCGACGGAGGGGTGAAGCTAATCCAGGCCTTGGATTATTATGTGGAAAAAGCCCGGATCACCGCAGAAGATTCGATAAACCCGGGGATCCGCGGGGAGAGCAGTTTAATTGACTGGGCCGGGGTAAAAGTGGTGCCTGTGAATATCGCTCCGGCTAATGTCCAGCAAGGGGACAAAGATGTGGGAATGGAAAAATTAATTATTGCTTCCAGCAGCGGCAGCGGCGTGTTAAAGGGAATAAAGGTAAAAAAGGCCGGAACGGTTGGCGCCGACAGCGATGTGGCTCTGGTAAAATTATATCGGGATAACGGGGATGGGATTTACAATAAGATTACAGATATTTTAGTCAGCAGCGCTGTGTTTAGTTTGGGAACGACGATTTTGGGCGGATTAAACGAACAAATCAATGAAGAAACCAAAATATATTATCTGGTCTATGACTTTAGCTTATCTGCCGGGAACGGGAATAGCGTCGGTGTGGAGTTGACGGATGTCAGCTACCTGGATGTAGCAGGCCGGAAAGTCGGGATGAACAATTTTCCGATCGCCAGCGCCAATTCGGTAATTCAGGGGACAACCAAAATAATGGGCTTAAAAGTGGAGAGCAAGTTACAAACAACTATCGCCCAGGGTAGTCAGGATACGGTGGTAGAGCGCTATGAAGTCTGGACTGACAGCGGGAATGTAAGCTGGAACAAGATGGGGGTAAGCCTCACCGGGAGCGGGAAAGAGACGGACATCAGTTTAGTGAAACTATACAAGAAGAATAGTTTTGGGACAATTACTTTAGCTGTGGACGGCGGGATACAGGCGGTATTGGTGAGCAGCGGGAAATATAGCAGCGGAGCGGCGGCCTTAAATCTTACTCCGGCCGGGGTTATCGATAACACGGCGCAGTACTACTATTTAACTTACGATGTCAGCAATGAAGCGACAGTCGGGGCAACAGTGGGGGCCAGCGGCAATGCCAACAATTTTGATTTGGGAACAATTGACCGGATAGATGAGACCAACCTGCCTTACAGCAGCGGTTTAGGGACGCTAATGGCGACCGTAGATACGATGACGATAAGCGGGATAGATTTAACCAGCGCGCAGATAAAACAAGGGTTGGGGAGCAAGGGCCGGGCTTTTGCTAAATTGAACTTAAAGTCGTTAAGCAACAGTGTAGTATTAAGAAGTCTGAAGATAAGAAAGAAGGGGACAATCAGCGCTGGGGAAGTAAGCGCGGTGAAAGTTTATAAAGAGGACAGCAGCGGCGTAGAATATTTAGATATCGGGGGAGGAGCGACGGTGCAGGTGAGATTGATTTCCGGCGGCGCTGATCTATTCAACAATGAGGAAGTTACTCTAAGTTTAACCAGCGGAGAAGTAATCAATACCAGCGGGAAGAATCTCTACATTGGAGTAGAGCTAAGCGAAGCGGCGAGCATTGGCGGGACAATCGGCCTAAAAATAGAGGAGGGAGGTGTAAGCGTCGAGGCGCCGGATACCGCAGCCACCGGCAATTTACCCTTTGAGACCAAGGAGATGGAGATTGTCGACAATCCGGACCAGTTAACGATCGCCGGAGAAGATTTAATCGGCAGCGGCAAGAGCATTGTCCAGGGACGGGAGACGACGGTATTAAAATTGGATTTAAGCGTTGATCACGACAAAACCGGGTTAAGCCGGATAAGAGTAAAGAAATTAGGCAACTGCGGGGACGGAGAGGTAGAGAGGATAAAGGTGGTGGTGGATAACGGTGACGGCAGTTGCGACAGTAATGACCGATTGATCAGCAGTGGGAATGATCTGTTCAGCAGCGGGGAGGCGCTAGTGAATATAGCGCCGGCCGAAGAAGTAAGTAATCGTAAGACAATATTTATCGTAATTGGAATGAGGAGCGATGCGGTGGTCGGCAATAGTCTAGGGGCAGAGGTGAGCGATAGCAGTTTTATTGAGGTGACGATACCGGACACCGTGAATAACAGCGGATTTCCGATAAGCAGCAGTATCGCCTCGATTAAAGACGGGCGGACGCCGACTGCGCCTTTGGTGGTAGACGACGGTTTATATACCTGCAGCGAAAGCAGACTTCATGCTTATTGGACATCGCAAGTTTATACCGGAAGTATTGGCGAAAGCGTCTATGCCATCGGGACATTATCGGGCAGCGCTAATGTGGCGGGCTGGACATCGGTGGGCAGTAGTCTGGAAATAGAGCGGCGGGATCTGGCTTTAATCAATGGAGCTACTTATTTTATTTCGGTGAAAGTAAAAAATTCTTTGGGAGATTATTGGAGCGATGTCGGGGTAAGCGATGGCCTAACGGTTGATTTGGTTAAACCGCTGTTTAAAGAAATACCGAAAATAACGGATATCATCAGCAGGAACGCACTCAACGATGTGGTAATTAAATGGCCCGTGGCTGATTCCGGGGTGTCGGGGATAGTCCGCTATGAGGTTCAACAACGGGAGGCAAAAAGCCCGCTCTGGAAAACGATTAAAACGGTAGAAATGAGCGCGGCGTCTTTACTCTCCACCGCTGTTAGCGTCGACGATTCTTACCTGACTTATCTGGTTGAGGGTGTTTTAAGCGGGACCTATTATTACCGGGTGCGGGCGGAGAACGGAGCGGGGGTGTGGAGCGAATGGTCGGAGATGGGCAGTCCGACCATTGTCGGGGAATTGCCGGAGAAAGTATTAAGTGAAGTGAGCAACTACCCCAACCCCTTTGACAGCCGTAAAACTTCCACAAAAATTAATTACACCCTTAACCAAAAATGCCAGGTAAAAATAACTATTTATGATCTACTGGGATATTTGGTCCGGGAGGTATCTGTTGAAGGCAATCCGGGCGGCGCCAACAGCTTCGACTGGGATGGTACCGATAATTCCGGACGGAAAGTGAGCCAGGGAATGTATCTGGCCGTAATCGAAGCCGAAGGCGCTGACGGCGCTAAAAGCAAAATCACCCACAAAATCGGCGTAATCCATTAAATCCAGCGTGGTGTTACCAAAGGGAGTAAATATCTCCGGCAGTAAGACCCGGCCGGGAGACAAGGTAATTCTTTTCGGCAGTCTCGGCGACCATCGTATTGCCGTCCTCAACGTTCGGCCTGGCTTGGGACCGCGCACAGAAAATGCGTCTACCGTAAAGTTCAGCGCGATCAAGAGCGGCGTGTATTTATATGTGAGTGCATCCCCGTATCCTTGTCTGGCCGCAACTGTCCCCTGCGTTATCCCGTAGAGAAAAAATCGTGGTCTAGTGTTCAGGCGGTTTTTTTAAAACAGGGGTCAATAGTCCTATTGACAAAATCAGTATAAATTATATACATAAAGTGGGTGTATGATGCTTGTATAGCTCAATTCAGAAGTTTTGCAATACGACAAGGACATTTGTTTTCCCCTTTCTTTGAGAGAAGGGGATTAAGGGGAGGGTGTATCTTTTAAGAAACACCCCTCACCCCACCCTCTCCCTGAAGGCTTATCATGTCCCACATTTATTGCTGGACAAAAAGGGGAACAAATAATATAATGGGGGCATGAAGAAACATATAAGTGATAATAATGAAGAGATCGCGGAAAGTCAAGAAAAAAGAATTGAATGCAGTTTAATGGGACT
>JBDRON010000063.1:0-59394 GCA_043810025.1 Elusimicrobiota bacterium | reverse complement strand
GTTGTTAAGTGATCACGGTTAGATAATTAACTGCGCATAAAAAAAGGACTATGAATTCCGTTCTGTGATGTTTTTTCCCTCTTTTAAAAAGAGGGGTAGGGGAGATTTAGACAATATTTCTAATTTTCAAAATCCCCCTTTTTTAAGGGGGAACACACACAAAACAAACATTGAAATTTCTATGTTTCCAGTTAATTATGAGCGGTCATATACCTGAGTAGTTACAGAATTTTAAGGACAGGAAAATGATAATAGATTTAACCCAAATGCAGCCAAGTGAAAGCGGTACAATCATGGAAATTCGTGGCGGACTCGGATTCATGAGAAAACTGCAAAGCCTGGGAATAAGGCCGGGAAAAAAAGCGACGAAGGTGAGTTCGCATTTCTGGCGCGGCCCTCAGACGGTGGAAATAGATAATCTGCAAATCGCCATTGGTTTTGGCATGGCTAAAAGAATTTTTCTTGAGGTTAAAAGATGAAAATAAATAAGATTCTATTAATGGGTAATCCCAACGTCGGTAAAAGCGTTATATTTTCAAGGCTTACCGGGGCAAAGGTAATCATCTCTAATTATCCCGGGACCACCGTTGAATTTACCCAGGGCCAGATGAAGGTAGGTGAAGAAAAGCCAATAGTTATTGATGTTCCTGGCATGTATACCTTAGAGCCAACCTCTAAAGCGGAAGAAGTAGCGGTTCAGGTGATAAAAGAAGGCGATTTGGTTATAAATATAGTAGATGCCACAAATTTAGAGAGAAATTTGCATTTAGCTTTGCAGCTGCTGGAAAAAAATATTCCGATGATCGTTGCTTTAAATATGTGGGATGATACCAAACATAGAGGTATTCACATAGATGTCAAGAAATTGGAAGAATCTTTAGGAGTGCCTGTAGTTCCTACTTGTGGTTTAAGCGGAGAAGGCATTAAAGAATTGGTTGACCGTTTGCCTGAGGCAGGAGTTTTAAAGTTACAAAATACTTCTGAAAGCGAGAAATGGGAAAGAATAGGAGAAATCATCAGCAAAGTTCAGAAGTTAACGCATCACCACCATACTTTATTGGAAAGGTTAGAAGATTTAAGCATCAAGCCGTTATCCGGGCTGCCGATCGCCTTCGGCGTTATATATGGCGCATTTTGGGTGATTCGGTTTGTTGGCGAGAATCTGATTGGTTATCTATTTGAGCCCTTGTTTGCAAAGTTATGGCTGCCTTTGATAATGAAATTAAGCGCATTTTTAGGGGAAGGCAGTTTTTTGCATCATATCCTTATCGGCAATCTTATTGAAGGGGCAGTAGATTTTGGTCAGTCTTTCGGGCTTTTAACTACCGGTCTTTTTGTGCCCATTGCGATGGTACTGCCTTACATCTTTAGTTTCTATTTAGTCTTGGGGTTTTTGGAGGATTTTGGGTATCTTCCGCGTTTGGCCGTATTGGTTGACAATTTTATGCACCATCTAGGTCTCCACGGCTATGCGATTATACCCTTTATCCTGGGTCTGGGCTGTAATGTGCCGGGCGCTTTAGCGCTGCGAATCTTAGAAGAAAAACGGGAGAAATTTATTGCCGCTACTCTAATGGCGATTGCCGTTCCTTGTATGGCTCAGATTGCGATGATTGTGGGCTTAGTCGGACAAAGAGGCGGGAAATATGTCTTAATTGTCTTTTTGACTCTTTTTATTCTCTTGGTCGCCAAAGGTTTAATTTTAAATAAAGTTTTAAAAGGCGCGAGTCCGGAAATATTACTGGAAATTCCTCCGTATAGAATGCCCCAAATAACCGCGGTGATTAAAAAACTTTGGATGCGCCTGGTTAGTTTTTTACGAGAAGCTTTGCCTTTGGTGCTTTTGGGAGTGCTTTTAGTGAATATTTTTTATGCCCTGAAAATAATAGATTTTCTGGCCGATACCTTTGCCCCGATTCTTACAGGATTATGGGGTCTTCCTAAAGAAGTCATCTCCGTCCTAATTATTGGATTATTAAGAAAAGATGTAGCGGTAGGAATGCTCGGGCCGCTTGATTTA
The DNA here is from genome assembly GCA_043810025.1 of Elusimicrobiota bacterium. Lineage (GTDB taxonomy): Bacteria > Elusimicrobiota > JBDRON01 > JBDRON01 > JBDRON01 > JBDRON01. The sequence goes on along the minus strand of JBDRON010000063.1, from coordinate 57,374 downwards.
ACTACTAAGCAATTAGTAATTGCCTCGACAGTTTTAGCCGTTTATTTCCCCTGCATCGCCGCTTATGCGGTTTTAATCCGTGAATTAGGCATAAAGGATATGTTGAAAACCACATCTATTATGGTTTTTGTTGCGTTGCTTACAGGTGTGGTTTTGAATCTGCTGTTGTAATTTCGCCGGCCTTAAAGATAAAGTAAGCTGCTTTTGGAGGCCCGGACTTTTAATTCCTGTATAAAATCTTGAGGCATAGGGAAAAAACCAGCACAGATAGATAAAGTTCCGAGCGAAGCTCGAAGTGTATCCATTATTTGTGCGAAAGTCAATAAAAGGCGGATGTGGGCTTGCCAGCCGGCTTGACGAGGTATTTGGCAGCTGCTCCGCAAAGTGTCAAAGCACTTGACTAGCTGCAAAAAAATGTTATAATTGTTCAGGATTAAGATTTTATGAAAAAATTTATCTCCCTTTGTTTACTTTTAACCTTTGTTTCGTTAATCGCTTTAACGTCTTTCCATGTTCATGAAGACGTTGTTGAGCACAAAGACTGCAGTAAATGTATTTTAACATCCCTGTTGTCCAGCGCCATTTCTTCTGCCGAAATAATTAGTGATATTGATTTTAACAGTTCTTATATTGTGTTAGGCCAGCCGCATTTTTTGGCGGCATCATTAATCCAGCATATTTCCAACCGCGGTCCCCCGGTTTTGCTCTAACCTGATAGAAAAAACACCATTTACTTGAAAAACTATGGCCTGATTTCCAGGCCGGCTATTTAATTTAAGGCATAGGAAATTCAATGTTTTTTTTGTGTTCCCCCTTTAAAAAGGGGGATAAAGGGGGATTTTGAAAATTAGAAATATTGTCTAAATCTCCCCTACCCCTCTTTTAAAAAGAGGGAAAAAAACGTCACAGATATGTAAAGTTATGGGCAAAGCTCTAACTAACTTCTTTTGCAGGAGGTTTTACTATGCAAGTGTTTTTACTTATTTGTCTGTTGTTTGTTTGCAGTATGAATGTATTCGCGCAGGATAAAGAAAATATATACGGCGGCAGCGCGGTCATGCAGGAGCCGGCAAAGCCGTCGGGCATGAGAGGCGCTGCAACTGATTTGCCGGATATCAGCGTTGTGGGCGAAATTGTGGGCAAGGCCTGTAATATAGAAGGAGATATAGACAAGAATAAACTCAACATGCGAAACGTAGAGTTTGCCTATCAGGGTTATATTTACCCGTCGATGAGAGCAAATGTTATACTTGCCTTTCACAAGCATGAAGGAAACATTGAATCGGATATAGAAGAGGCAAATGTTGTTTTTACTAATTTGTTCAATGCTTTTAGCCTAAAAGCCGGCAAGATGCTCGGCAATTTTGGTATCGTCAACGGTTTTCATCCTCATCACCGGCCTTTTGTTGATCAGCCGGATGTTCACAAAAGTTTCCTGGGAGACCATGGGCTTATGCTTGAAGGCGCAGCTTTGAACTATTTGCTTCCCTTGCCGTTTTTTGCAGAAATTGAAGCCGGCTGGGGCCAGACGCCGGCTGGTCATCATCATTCAACCGAAGAAGCGCAAACCGCAGATGTTCTGGATACAAGCGGTAATACCAGAACAGTTGACCTGCATCAGGAGCACGAACACACGGAGTTTTCGCTTGCTGACCGGGTTTCGACAGGCCGGCTTAAACTTTCGTTTCCTTTAGGCAGAGACTCAGAACTGATCAGCGGGATAAGCTATGCAAAAGGAAAGGGCGCTCATTATTTAGAGCATAAGGATGAAACACAGGTTTCCGGAGTGGATTTAACTTTCAAATTGTTCCCGTCCGCTTTTTCTAAATTTGTCTGGCAGAATGAATATTTTATCTTAAACCGCGCAGTGCCGATCGGCACAATTAAAAGAAACGGGTTTTACAGCTATCTTGGATACAAAGCAAATCAGTACTGGAGTTTCGGCGCCCGTTATGACCGGACACAGGATGCGTTTCCTCATCCTGACGCGGCAGGCCTAACCAACGTAGATGTAAGCCAGGCTACAAAGGCCCAATCAATAATTGTGACGAGGAACCTGACTGAAACCACATATTTAAGAGGCCAGTACAAATGCTACACAGAACCTGAAGGCCGGTTTGAGGCGTTTTTGCAGATGTCCTTCGGTATCGGGCCTCACAGCCACCCGCTGGAATAAGAAAATCAGCAACAGGTTAGCTTCCGGAAGTAATTTAAAGTATAGGAAATTCAATGTTGTTGAAGTGTTCCCCCTTTAAAAAGGGGGATAAAGGGGGATTTTGAAAATTAGAAATATTGTCTAAATCTCCCCTACACCTCTTTTTAAAGAGGGAAAAAAACGTCACAGATAGGTAAAGTTCCGGGCGCAGCTCGGACTAACTTTTAGGAACAAAATTCAGGAGGTTTATTTAGATGCTTAAAAAGATTTGCTTAATAATATATTTGCTGTCATCTGTAACAGTTTACGGGCAGGCAAAGGAAAAAATAAATGTAGTTGCCACAACTACAGACCTTGCGGATATCGTCAAAGAAATAGGAAAAGAAAAGGTTGAAGTTATAAGCCTTTCGCATGGCGATCAATCCGGCTGCAACTCGGTTGAGCCGCGGCCGAGCCTGGTGATGGGGCTTCGTAAAGCGGATTTGTTTGTCCGGATAGGAATGGCTTATGATTCCTGGTCCGACAGCCTGCTTGATGCGGCAAGAAACTCAAAAATAGTGTTCGGCGCACCCGGCTATGTTGATACTTCCGTAGGCATTGAGCGGCTTGAGGTCCCTAAAGGCAAGGTTGATGCAAGTCTGGGGCATGTGCATATTTACGGAAATCCGCACTACTGGCTTGATCCTCAAAACGGCGAAGTGATGGTTAAGAATATCGTTGATGGATTAGGCAAGGTAAGCGGCAGCGATGCCGAATATTTTAAGAAAAACGGTGATGAATATAGCCAAAAATTAAAACAGAAAATAAGTGAGTGGGCGGCGAAACTTGAGCCTTATAAAGGCAATAAAGTTGTTTCATACCACAAATCCTGGGAGTATTTTGCGCGCCGGTTTGGTTTTGAAATAATCGCAACCATCGAGCCGAAACCCGGCATACCGCCGTCGCCTGCGTATTTAAACCGTTTAATTGAACAGTTAAAACCGCAAAAAAACATTATCATTTTGCATGAGAACATCTATCCGGTTAAAACTTCCCGGATGGTGGCAAAAGAGACAGGCGCAAAGGTAATTGTTCTTCCGATTGCCACTGGCGGAATGAAAGGCGCGATTAAAAGCTATATCGGGCTTTTTGATTATATAGTTGCAAAGATCGCGGAGAATTAATCATGCCGGAGACATTAATTCAGTTTAAAGAAGTTACGTTTGCTTATGGGAAAAAGACGGTGTTTTCGGATTTGAGTTTTTCCATAAACAAAAATGACTTTATCGGTATAGTCGGGGCCAACGGTTCCGGAAAAACAACGATACTGAAAGGAATTCTCGGGCTGATTAAGCCGCAAAACGGCAGGATTGATAAACCGGATAACCTTGTTTATGGCTATGTCCCGCAGTCAAACACAATAGACAATATTTTCCCGTTTACCGTATTGGAGATAGTAAAAATGGGGCTGTATAACAAGGTGTCTATTTTTAGGCGGTTCAACAAAGAAGAGAAGGAGCGGATATTTTCTGTGCTTGAGCAAACCGGGATAGAGGCCTACACCTCTATCCCTTATAGAGATTTATCCGGCGGCTTAAAACAGCGGGCGCTGCTGGCCAGGGCGCTGGTAAATGAGCCGGGGGTTCTTGTTCTTGACGAGCCGACAAACGATCTTGATATTTCAAGCGAAAAAGCAATAATGGATTTAATTAAAGGACTGCACGAAACGGAGAAGATAACAGTTATTATGGTGAGCCACCTGGTTAATGTAGTTATTAACTATGTTAAAAATATCGGTTTTATTGATACGGATAAATTTGAGATTCATCCTATTGACAGCGCTTTAAGCGAAACTGAGCTTTGGAAGACCTATCACTCCAAGGTTCATCTCGGTTCAGTGTGCGGTAAAAGAGTTGTAATTGCCGAGTAACAGGAGAAACAGATGTTTGAAATATTTAGTATTCCGTTTATCCAAAAAGCGCTTGTAATTAGCTCGCTTATCGGCGCGTTTTTTGCTTTTGCCGGAGTGTATGTCGTTTTAAGAAGGATAGTGTTTGTAAGCATTGCTTTATCCCAGATAGCGGCGTGCGGGTTTGCCTTTGGGCTGCTTACGGGCTACAACTCATCTTTATATTCCCTGCTTTTCACCCTTGCGGGAGTTGTTATATTTTCACTCCATGCTGCTGAAAAACGGATAACAAGAGAATCGTTTATCGGTTTTATGTATGCTTTGTTTTCCTCGCTCGGCATTATCTTCCTGGCAAAGTCGCACGGGGGTGAAGGAAGCCTTATTGACATGTTTTCAGGCAACATTCTAACCATAACAAACAGTGAAATTTATGTTGTGGGTATATTGTTTATTGTGGCGGTTCTTATTCATATTTTGTTTTATAGAAAGTTCATTTTTGTCTTCTTTGACAGCGAAACCGCCAAAACGCAGGGCCTTAAAACAGAAATATGGAACTTTTTATTTTATCTTATACTGGGCCTTATGATATCCGCAAGCATAAGGACAACCGGTGTGCTTTTATCTTTTGCTTATTTGACTATCCCGGCGATGACGGCCTTAATCTTAAGCGAGCGCATTAAAACGATTTTTGGCATTGCCGTAATTATTGCGCTTGGATCAACATTTGCCGGCATCTATCTTTCTTTTATCTGGGACCTGCCGAGCGGGATAACAAACGTTGCGGTTTTATGCCTTGTTTTTGCCGGTACCAGGATTTTTGTGAGAAGCAAGGGAGCAATAGTCTGAGCTAATCGAATCCAAACCCGCCTTGAAAAAAAATTATTTATCAAATTGACAAAAACTGATAAAACGGCTATACTGTGTGCGTGCAAAAAAATAAGATATTTTCTAATTTTCATTATTTAGCGGGCGCGGATGTTCTTTTAGCGCTGTTAATCATTATCTCCTTTGGGGTGAATATCGTCGGTAGTAATACGCTCTGGAAAGGAAGCAGCGCTGATTTTGGTTTAATTATACGCACCAGCGAAAAAATGCCTGAGCCTTCTTCAGAGTTGATCAAAAGTTTGGATAAATTGGTCGTAAAAGAACATACCGTGGTTACCGGCGAGAACCTTTGGACGATCGCGGCAAGATACGGAACAAATATGACCAGTTTGCGCTCTACAAATATGTTGGAATCAACGATCGTGCGCAGCGGGCAAAAAATAGTGGTTTTTAATAAACGCGGACTTTTACATAAAGTTAAGGCGGGAGAAAGTTTAGAAGCGATTTCGAATAAATATAAATGTCCGTTGGAAAAATTAATTGTTGTTGGCGATTTTGCCTTAGGCGGTGAACTAAAACCGGACACTTTAGTCTTTGTGCCCAACGCCCAAATCAGGTTTGAGGATTTTCTTTATCCGGTTTATGGCCGCTTATCCAGCCGTTTTGGGATGCGGCGGCATCCGATTTTTGGTGAGCGGCGGTTTCATGAGGGGATAGATTTAGCCAAGTATTATGGCGCTCCGGTTTCTGCTTCGCGGGAAGGTAAGATAATCTATAATGGCGAGAAAAGCGGTTACGGGAACTGTATAATGATTCGTCACGGAGAAGGTTTTGTAACTTTGTACGCTCATTTGAGCGCAATATTAGTTAAGAGCGGACAATGGGTGAAGAAAGGCCAATTGATCGGCCGGATCGGTTCTTCCGGTTGGTCAACCGGACCGCATCTGCATTTTGAAGTGCGTAAAAACGGGCGGCCGATTAACCCCTTGAGATATTTGAATTAATAAAATTTAATTATCGTTTATCGTTGCAATAGATGACGTAGGGCAGGGCTTTAGCCCTGCGGTTTTAAAGACGCAAGCCTAAAGGCTTGCCCTACAAAAGCAACAGGAAAAGTTTGCCAATTTAAGGAAAGTTGCAGGGAACGCGTATGCGTTCCTTACAAACTTAAAATTTCGACTACTTCGGGTGAGAAAAGGAGATTACAAATGCGGGAAGGAATACATCCACAATATCTGGATTGTGCAGTAAGCTGCGCCTGTGGTTACAAGTTTAAAACTCGTTCCACCAAACCAAAAATTGTTTTAGAAATTTGTTCGCAATGCCATCCATTTTTTACCGGGAAACAAAAACTGGTGGATACCGCCGGACGGGTAGAACGGTTCCAGAAACGTTACAAAAAAACCGAAGGGAAAACCGTGCGGGGCGTTACGGCGGGTAAAAAAGGTAAAAAGGTGTCGAAAAGAGCAAAAACCAGTTCGACAAAAGTTAAGGAATTAATTGGGAATCCGGCCCCCTCGGCAGAGCAAAAAACATCTTCCGAAAAATAAAACTTTAGTGGATTAAAAAGACAGCGGTTCTTCAGAGAGATGCTGTCTTTTCTTTTTAATTATGTGGGAAAAACTAAAAGAAATCGAGAATCGCTACCAGGAAATCGAAGAATTGCTGACTAAAGCCGGGATCGTTTCCAATTCCGGTCAGCTGCAAAGTTTGTCCAGGGAACGGGCTCAGCTTTTGCCGGTTGTTTTCAAGTATCGGGAGCATCTGCAGGTTTTTAAAGATTTGCGCAATTTAAAAGAAATTTTGGAAAGCAACGATATTGAACTTATTGATTTGGCCCGCCAGGAGATTCCGGGCTTAGAACAAAAATTAAAAATGCTGGAAGAAGAATTAAAAGTTTTACTTAAGCCGGCCGATCCCTATGCTAATCGGGATGTGATCATGGAAATCAGAGCGGGTACCGGCGGCGATGAGGCGGCTTTATTTGCCGGTGATTTGTATCGGATGTATAGCCGTTATGCGGAAAATCAGGGCTGGCGAGTGGAAGCGCTCTCCGCTAACGCTGCCGGGCGGGGCGGGTTTAAAGAAGTGATTTTTTTGATCAGCGGCAAGGGCTGCTGGCCGAAACTTAAATATGAAAGAGGCGCTCATCGGGTCCAGCGCGTGCCGGAAACGGAAGCTGCGGGGAGAATTCACACCTCGGCGGTAACGGTGGCGGTTTTGCCGGAAGCTGAAGAGGTGGAGATCGAGGTGCGCCTGGAAGATTTGCGGATTGATACTTTCTGTTCTTCGGGCAAGGGCGGCCAAAGCGTGAACACTACTTATTCCGCGGTAAGGCTAACTCATTTGCCGACGGGAATAGTTGTTCAATGTCAGGATGAACGATCGCAATTGAAAAACAGAATCAAGGCGATGAAGGTTTTGCGGGCAAGAATGTTGGCAAATGTTCAGCAGTCCCAGAAGGAAGAATTAGAAAAAGACCGCCGTCAGCAGGTGGGCAGCGGCGATCGGTCGGAAAAAATCAGGACTTATAATTTCCCTCAGGATCGCCTTACCGATCATCGAATTGGTTTGACTTTGCATAATTTGCCTGATATTTTAGACGGACATCTGGATAATTTAATTGCAAGTTTGCAGGTGGGAATGGAGAAGGCCGGCGGTTAACACCCGGGTTTCGAGGCTCGGGGAGCGGGAATTTTGATGAAAATTATCTTCTCTTCACAAAATGAGTGGGAAAGGATGCTGCAATTGGCCCGGGGGGTTTATCCGGAGGAGGGCTGCGGTTTTTTACTGGGTGTTCGGCAGCCTGATAAAAAGGTAATAAAAATTTGGCCGGCTAAAAATGTTAATCCGGATCGCCGGGGTGATCGTTATGAAATTTCACCGGCGGAATTTTATCAAATAGAAAAAAAAGCCGAACAAGAAAAACTGGAGATTGTTGGTTTTTATCATACCCATCCGGACCATCCGGTTTATCCCAGCGGATTTGATTTGAGCCGGGCCTGGGAGAATTATTCTTATTTTATTCTGGCGGTAAGCAAGGAAAAAATAGAAGTGAAATCCTGGGCGCTAAATTTAGAAAGGAGGTTCGAAGAAGAAGAAATTGCGCGGGAATAATTTGCCGGCATCAGCTAGTTCGAGGAATGCAAAAAACAGTTGACTTAATTCTAATTTTTTATAAAATAGAGGCTATGCTTATGAAAACTTATTTACCAAAAAAAGAAGATATTCAAAAGAAGTGGTATCACCTTAATGCTGAGGGAAAGGTTTTAGGCCGGTTAGCGGTCCGCTGTGTCGGGCTTTTACGGGGTAAAGGTAAGGTTTGTTTTACGCCAAGTGTGGATACGGGGGATTTTGTCGTTGTCACAAATGTCGAGAAGATGAAAATTACCGGGAAAAAACTGCAGCAAAAGGTATTATTTCGTCATTCGGGATATCCGGGCGGGGCCAAATTCACCGGCTACGAAAAGATGATGGAAGATCATCCGGAGCGAGTGTTGTATTTAGCGGTAAAAGGGATGCTTCCCCGCAACCGTTTGAGTGATCGTCTGTTAACTAAGCTAAAGATCTATCGCGGCGCTAAAAACCCGCACGCGGTGCAGAAACCGGAAACAATTTAGTTCTTTTGTAGCTAAGAAATTTCAGTGTTTGTTTTTGGAGGGAAAAAAACGTCACAGATGTGTAAGAGCGTAGCGAAGAATAACTTGTTTTATATTTTAAAAATTGAGGAGTGAAATAAATCAATGGCTGAACAATTGGAACCACAGGTTGAAACGGCAAGTCAAGTTAACAAAGATGTTCGGTTTCCGATCTGGGCTACCGGCCGAAGGAAGGACTCTGTAGCCAGAGTTCGTCTTTCACCGGGCTCGGGGAAGATCCGAATTAACAAGAAAACAATGGAAGATTTTTTCAACGGGCATGAGCGGCAGAAAAAGGATCTTTTTCAACCGTTGCTGCTTACTCAAACGAGCAAACAATTTGATATACTGGTTAATGTTCAGGGGGGAGGGGTCACCGGGCAATCGGGGGCGGTGCGGCACGCCATCTCCCGGGCGTTAGCGCAGTTCGATGAGAAGCTGCGGATATTGCTGCGTAAGGAAGGTTATTTAACCCGCGATCCGAGAATGGTTGAACGTAAAAAACCCGGACAAGTTAAAGCGCGGAAGCGATTCCAGTTTTCTAAACGATAATTTTTGGCTAAACTTTTGTTTTATAAAGGGGGTTGTGTGATGACTAAACATGAGTTTGTTCAGCAGGTTGCCACGGGGGTAGGAGTAAGAGGCGGGGTTGCCGGTAATGTGATCAAAGGAATGGTTAAAGTTGTTCAGGAAGCAATGAAAAGTGGAGAGAAAGTGACACTTTCCGGTCTGGGAACATTTAAGGTAAAGGCCCGTAAAGCCCGTATCGGGAGAAATCCGAAGACCGGTGAGACTGTGCAAATACCAGCCGGTAAAAAGATTTCATTTAAACCCAGTTTAGCTCTGCGTAATTTGATTAAACAATAATGATGTTGCGTGTATTCCCCCTTTTATAAAGGGGGACTGAGGGGGTTAGGTTCTATCTTTCAAAACTCCCCTAACCTCTCTTTATCAAAGAGGGGTGGATTTTTGTTCGCTCTTTGAAAAAAATAATCTACTTGAAATATAAATGTTTTCCGGATATATTATGAAGGGGAATAACTAAAATGCAGCAAGGATTGACCTAAAGTTATGTCAAAATTTAGTGATTTATCAAGCTTGGTAATCAGCTGTTTTATTCTCTTGGAGTTTGTCTGTTTCGCTCAATCCGGGAGGGTTTTTTTAAAAAATGGGCGTAGTATTTCGGGAGATGTTTTTTCTCAGGGCAATAAAATATTTGTCTGTTTCGATAATGGCTCGGTTCAATTGGAAAGAGAAGAAGTCAAATCGATCGATTATATCCCCTCCGTTAAGGAAAAATCGAATTCTTTTTTGAGGTTACTGAAAAAAACTCCTTCTTTAGTGCCTGCTAAAGCCGATGTATCCAGCCCCTATGACGGAATAATCCATCAGGCCGCGCAGACCCATCGGGTGGATCCGGCCTTGGTGAAGGCGGTAATGAGAGCGGAATCCAACTTTAATTCCGGCGATGTTTCCTGTAAAGGGGCAAAAGGATTAATGCAGTTGATGCCGGAAACGGCGAAGCTGCTGGGTATTCCCAAAGAAGAGATTTTTAATCCGGAGAAAAATATTTTGGGGGGTACAAAATATTTAAGCGATATGCTTGGTTTGTTTGACGGAAATATCACTCTGGCTTTGGCCGCTTACAACGCCGGCCCTCAGACCGTCAAAAGGTATGGCGATGTTCCCCCCTATAAGGAAACTCAGGGTTATATAAAAAATGTTTATAAGTATTATAATTATTATAAACAGGACCGGCCGGATAAATTAAAAAAGATATTATATAGTTACCGGGATAAGGACGGCAAACTCTATATTACTGATCTTCCGGCGCAATCGCATTATTTGCGGTAATAATGGGATGTAGGGGGGGCAATTCATGAATTGCCCCTACAATTAAAAAATAATTAAAAAATTGATGTCAAAAGATAAGTTAAATATCCGGGAACGGATGGCTAAACATTCATTGTTTTATCAGCAGGTTTGGCAAGCTTGCGCCGAAATTCCTTGCGGGCAAACGCGCTCTTATCGATGGGTTGCCGAAAAGATCGGCCGGCCGAAAGCATACCGGGCGGTAGGGCAGGCTTTGAAGCGCAATCCTTTTGCTCCGATAATCCCTTGCCACCGGGTTATCTCTAAAGATGGAAGTTTGGGAGGTTATTCTCTAGGCACAGAGAAGAAACAACAATTGTTGGAAAGGGAAAAAAGCTGGGGGGTAAAATGACGCCGAGTTTATTAGTGGGTATAATTGTCGGGGGACTGATTTTGGGATCTCTGATCTTTTGGTATTGGAGTAATATGTCTAATGAAGAGCTTGCGCCGCCGGAACCGGAAGAAGAAATCGGCGGCCAAACAGCTGCTCCGCTTAGCGAAGAAGGAAGATTCCGTCAATTATTGGATGAAGAGCGGGTTAATTTCTTGTCCTTGGTCAGAAAAAACTGGGAAGATGAAAAGGTTCAGCTGGAAAAGTTGTTCGATGAAAAAAACGAGAAAGTAAATAATGAAAGTATTGGTAAGGTTGTAGAGGAAAAAATCAATCAGGCGATGCTGGAGAAAATGGGAAAAATAGCTGATGAAGAAAAGATAGTTAAAGTTATTGAAGGTAAATTAGCTAAGGTTATTGATGAAGAGAAGATGGGAAAAATAATTGAAAATAAAGTGGGCAAGTTAGAGAGCAAAATTGCCTCAATAGAGGAAAAATTGCCGGGACAGCTGGATAAATTGTCCGCGCGGTTCGAGGAAACATTAAAATCAATCAGGGTGGACATCGAGAAAATTCATCAGTTGTCTTCGGAGATATTGAAGGATAAGGATCCTTCTTTGCAGCGATTGGATGAATTAGCGCAGAAGATAGAAGCCAGCTTTACCGGCGGAAAAACAGAAGCCCAGAATCAGGATGAATTGGAGTTTTTCTTCTCCCGGCTCAACGAAAAAATTTTAAATTTACAGCAATCAATAAGCGAATTGGCGGGTAATCGATGAATTTTACTCAAAAGAAACAGTTTTTGATTTTTCTCATTGTTATCGATGCGGTTGTGGTTTTTGGGGCGAGTTGGTGGTTAATCGTTTATAATCCCAAAGAAGTGGATGTTGGGATTACGGAAAAAAATATTCCCCAGGAAAGGCTGAAAGAAGAACCGTTGGTTTCGCAGAGAGATATTATTGAAGAGCTGATTCAGAAAGAACAGCCGGAAAAGAAAGAATTGTCCGAAAAAAAGGAACAGTTTGTACAGAAAAAACGTCATATTCTTTTTCAGTATCGAAATTCCCGTCCGAAAACAGTGAGTATTGTCGGTAACTTTAATCGCTGGGATCCGAAAGCGCATCCGATGATTAAAGGGAAGAATAATAGCTGGGAGGTAATGATTAAATTAGATCCCGGGGAATATTTTTATAAATATGTAGTTGATGGCCGGACAATCAGGGATCCCAATAATCCGAATTTTGTAGACGATGGACAGGGAGGAAAGAACTCAATGCTTATCGTTAAACCGCTTAGCCCGCCGCAAAGAAAATGATTCCCCCATCTTTAATCTTAATTTATAATTTATAATTTCAAATCTTAATGTCTTTAGGTAATGTCAAAAGTTTTATGAAAAAAATCGTAAATTAGATTGATAAATAAGCGGTTCCCTCTCCCACAAGGGGCGAGGGAAAGACTTGTAACATTAACCTATTTCATAATAAGGGGGGGTTGTTATGCAGGATATTAAAGCGCTCAATGAGCGGGTTAAGGAAGAAAGTGTTGTTGTCGATAATCTAACCAACGAGATCGGCAAAGTGATTGTCGGGCAAAGTTATATTGTGGAACGGCTTCTGGTGGGGTTGTTGGCCAATGGACATGTTTTGTTGGAAGGTGTGCCGGGGCTGGCTAAAACGTTGGCCGTCAAAACTCTCTCTGATTGTATCCAGACAAAATTCCAGCGAATCCAGTTCACCCCCGACCTCTTGCCTGCCGATCTGATCGGGACAATGATTTACAACCCCAAAGGAGGAGATTTTGTTGCCAAGAAAGGTCCGATTTTCGCTAATCTTATTTTAGCTGATGAAATCAACCGCGCTCCAGCCAAAGTGCAAAGCGCCCTTTTAGAAGCGATGCAGGAAAGGCAGGTAACCATTGCCGAAAACACCTATCCCCTGGAAGATCCCTTTTTAGTCTTGGCCACGCAAAACCCGATTGAGCAGGAGGGGACTTATCCCTTGCCGGAAGCCCAGGTTGACCGGTTTATGCTCAAGCTGAAGATTACCTACCCGAGTCGTGACGAGGAAAAAGAAATTTTGGAGCGGATGACTAATCCGGTTTTACCGAAAGCCGGCAAAGTTGCCAATCCTCAGGATATTCTTAAAGCCCGCCGCGTAATGGCCGACATTTATATTGACGAGAAAATTAAAAATTATATTCTGGATATCGTTATGGCTACCCGGCAGCCGGATAAATACAAGTTGGCTGATTTAAAAAATTTAATTGCTTACGGAGCTTCTCCGCGGGCAACAATTTATTTAACCTTAGCCAGTAAAGCCTTAGCTTTTGTGCGCCGAAGAGGCTATGTTACTCCGGAAGATGTAAAATCTGTGGGGATGGATGTTTTACGCCATCGGATAATCGTCACTTATGAAGCGGAAGCGGAGGAAACTACTTCCGAAGATATTATTCGTCAAATTTTGGACCAGATTGAAGTGCCATGATTCCGAAAGAGATATTCCAAAAAATTAAACGGATTGAGATTCGGACCTCGCGGCTGGTTAACGATATTTTTGCCGGGCAGTACACAAGTGTTTTTAAGGGACGAGGGATGGAGTTTGCCGAGGTGCGTGAATACCAGCCTGGTGATGATGTGCGGACGATCGATTGGAATGTCACCGCCCGGTTCGGCCGCCCTTTTATTAAAAAATTTGTTGAGGAACGAGAATTAACGGTAATCCTTCTGGTGGATGTCAGCGGCTCGGAATATTTTGGCAGTCAGGAAAAATTAAAGTCCGAAATCGCCGCCGAGATCGGAGCGGTGCTGGCTTTTTCAGCCTTACGGAATAACGATAAAGTCGGGATGATTGTTTTTACCGATCAGGTGGAAAAATTTGTCATCCCGAAAAAAGGCCGTCAGCATACCTTAAGGATTATCCGGGAGATACTTTATTTTCAGCCGAAAAGCCGCAAAACCAATATCGCCGCGGCGTTGAAATTTTTAAATGATGTCTGCAAGCGTAAAGCGGTAGTTTTTCTGATCTCTGATTTTCGTAATCATGGGTTTACCCACGCCTTAAGAGTCAGTAACCAACATCATGATCTGGTGGGGATCAGTATTAACGATCCCCGGGAAGAACAGCTTCCCAACGTCGGTTTTATCCAGCTTGCCGATAACGAAACCGGTGAAACATATTTAGTGGACAGCAGAAATAAAGATTTCCGGCAGAAGTTTATTGATCATAACCAGGAGCAAAATAAGCAAAGAGAGAAAATGTTTCGGTCGATCAACCTGGATCATATCGAGATTAAAACTGATCAATCCTATATTGAACCGTTGATTAAATTTTTCCGCCTTCGGGAACGAAGAATGAGATAGGTAATTCGTGGCAGGGGGATAAACAATGAGGAAAAAAATGATTTTTGCAGGTAGTTTCGCAGTGCTTGTCGGGGTAATAGTTTTTTATCTGGCTCCCACTAAACAAACAGGTTCACTTTTTTGGGGGGTGGATAAACAGAAAGCGATTATTAATTCTTTGCTGGAAAAAGGTTTGTATAAACAGGCCGGTAAGGAATACGAAAAACTGGCGGAATCCGCCGGTTTGAGTTTGGACCAGCGGGCTAACCTTTATTATCTGGCCGCTAACCTTTATTTTGATGATCTGCGTGATTACGAAGCGGCCCTAGTCGGCTATCTGAAATCAAAAACGTTGGCCGCCAACTCCGAGGTGAGCGAAGAAATTAACCGTCGTTCAGTGGAATGTTTGGAGCGGCTGGGACATTCGCTGGATGCTCAGCAGGAGATGGATAAACTAACTTTGCTGAATAAAAAACCGGCGGTGGCCGGGGGGATAGTAATCGCAAAAATCGGGAAGAAAGAGATTACCTGGGACGAATTGGAACGGCGGATTAAAGATCTTCCTCCGGAAGTGCAGAAGTATTATAAAAACAAGGAGAAGATGCTGGAGTTTTTAAAAAATTATATCGTCGCTGAACTGCTTTATGATACGGCTAAGAGAAAGAATTTTGACCGTGATCCGGAGATAGTGGAGAAAGCTTTCCAGTCGAAAAAAAACTTAATGGTGCAAAAATTGCTCGGTGAGGAAGTAAAAAGCAAAGTACAGGTAACCGACTCGGAGATCCAGCTTTACTACCAGGCGAATAAAGATAAATTTAGCGAAAAGGGTAAACTTAAGCCGATAACTGAAGTTAAAGAGAGTATCCAGCGCAGTTTAGAAGAGGAGAAAGCTCAGCAGGTTTATCAAGACCTGATTGAAAAAATGCTGGTGGCCGAGAAAGTAACAATTTATGAAGATCTGCTTAATGCAAAATAGTTGCAGGGAACGCATATATGCGTTCCCTGCCTAATTTAAAATAAAGTTTCTGGTGCGATAATGAAATTAAGTTGTTTGTGCAGCGCGTTTTATTTTTTGATCAATTTTACCAGTCTTTGGGCTAATCAACCGCCGATTACTCTCCAAAGTAATGTTGATAAAAATAAGATTACGATCGGTGATCAGGTTGTTTATCGTGTTGAATTAAAATACGATTCCTGCCTAAAAGTGGAATTACCCAATATCGCCGCTCAGTTGTCCAGTTTTGAAATCAAAGATTATAAAATCGAGGGACCGAAAAAACATTGGGGGAAGACAATTTTGCGGCACCGCTATGTAATTTCCACCTTTACCACCGGAGAATATGCGATACCCCCGTTGTTGATTGCTTATTGGGATGAAAAAGGGGAAAAGAAACAGATCAGCGCCAATAAAATGACGATCTTCGTCGAAAGTGTCAAACCAAAACCAACGGATAAAGATGATATCCGCGAGATTAAACCGCCGGTTTTTTGGAAACATTCTTTCTGGTTTTGGTTTATTTTGATTTTAATCCCCGTAATGGCTGCCGCTGGTATTTGGGGATATAAATTTTATCAGCAAAGAAAATTGCTGGATATTTTGGCGGATAGCGGATCATTCCGTCCGCCGGAAGAAATCGCCCGGGAAAGACTGGCTAAACTTAAAGAAACGGATTTGCTTGCGCAGGAGAAGATTAAAGAATATTATATTATTCTGGCCGAAATAGTCCGCAAATATTTGGAAGCCCGTTACCGTATACCGGTAATTGACCGGACAACCAGCGAGCTTTATTGGGAAATGCGCGAGGCTAAGGTTGATAAAAAACATAGTCAGTTGGTAAAAGGATTTCTAGAAGAATGTGATTTGGTAAAATTTGCCAAATATATTCCCGAGAGCGAAATTGTTGGAGAAGATTTTTCCACGGCAGAAAAAATCGTCGAACTGACCACCCCTGTTCCTGTTGAAGTGAATTAACTTTGTTGCAGAGGAATTTGAAAGAGGGAATAAAAAAGCTCGCACCAAAGGTGCACTAAGTTTGGACTCAATGAATTAAAGTAGTTCAATAAAATTTTGTTAGGCGAAGGCTGAAAAAAACTATGCGGTTTGCTTATCCGATTTGGTTGATTTTATTAATTTTTATTCCTCTCTACAGTTGGTTATTTTTTACGAAGAAAAGATTTTCTTTCCCCAACATTCGATTCTCCGATATCCGGGGAATAAAAAAAATACATCCTAAAATTTTTCTTCATCCCCGTTTATTGTCCGGGGCGAGGCTGATCAGTCTGGTTTTGCTGATTTTAGGGATGGCCCGGCCGCAGTCTGGGCAAAAAAGCGAAGAGGTTTTGAATCGCGGGCTCGACATCATCGTCTGTCTGGACACTTCGACCAGCATGCGGGCGGAGGATTTCAAACCAAAAAATCGGCTGGATGCGGCGAAAGCGGCGGCGAAAAAATTTATTCAGGGCCGCAAAAATGACCGGATCGGACTGGTGGTTTTTTCTGCTTTAAGTTTTACCCAGTGTCCCTTAACCTTGGATTACGGGGCGGTTTTAGATTTTTTGGATAAAGTGGAAATTGGGATGACGCAAACCGATGGGACAGCGATCGGCATGGCGATCGGTACCTGTCTGAATCGTTTAAAGGACAGCTCGGCAAAAAGTAAGGTTGTGATTCTCTTGACTGACGGACGGAACAATAAGGGGGAGATTGATCCGGTAACCGCGGCGAAAGCGGCTCAGGCTCTCGGGATAAAGATTTATACGATTGGGGCGGGAGCGCCGGGAGGGTCCTTATTTCCATACGAGGATCCGATTTTTGGCCGCAGGTATGTGCAGTTACCCGAAGATCTGGATGAAGAAACACTTACCGGGATTGCCCAAATTACCGGTGGGCTGTATTTCCGGGCGACCGATTCGCAAAGTCTAAACAATATTTACAAACAGATTGATAAAATGGAAAAAACCGAAATTAAAGTTAAAGAATATACGGAATATATCGAGCTGTATCCTTTTTTTATTTTCCCGGGTTTGATTTTGCTGTTGTTAGAAATAATTTTAGGGAATACTTATTTTCGCCGGATACCGTAACTTAGGGCAAAACGTAAAGCGCAAAACGCAAAACGTAAAGTCAAAGGCATCAAAAAACATCAAATTAACGGTTTAGAGATTAATATGCGCTTTCATTATCCTTTATTTTTAAATTTTATCTGGCTTTGGCTGGGAGTAATCGTTTTTTATCTTTGGGCGTTTAAGAAAAAACGAGCCCTCTTGAACTCTTTTGCCCAGGAAAATATTCTGGCTAAATTGACCCCCGGGGTAAATTTCCCTTTCCAGCGGCTGAAGGCTGTTCTGATCACCGCCGGTCTTTTTTTTGTGATGATCAGTTTGGCCGGTCCGCAGTGGGGAGCGCGCTTGATGGAGGTTAAACGGCGGGGTGTAGATATTATTCTGGCTGTTGATTGTTCCTTGAGTATGCAGGCTGAGGACATGAAACCGACCAGGCTGGAGAAAGCTAAACAGGAGCTGGCTTCCTTTATCGATGAAGCCCGCGGGGACCGGATTGGGATTATCGCTTTTGCCGGTTCGGCTTTTCTGCAGTGTCCCTTAACCTTGGATTATTCGGCGAATAAGATGTTTTTAAAAATTATTGAACCGGGTTTGATTCCTTATCCGGGAACAGCGCTTGGCGAAGCGATTCGCTTGGCGATAAAAAGTTTTTCCAGCAAAGAAAGAAAATATAAAGTCTTAATTCTTTTAACTGACGGAGAAGACCATCGGAGCCAGCCTTTAGAAGCGGCGGAGGCGGCGGCTAAAGAAGGAATTCGCATCTATACGATTGGAATCGGCAGTCCGACTGGCGAATTGATTCCTTTACGGGACGAATCAGGCAAGGCGCTGGGCTATAAAAAGAATAAATCCGGGGAGTTGGTCACCAGCAAAGTTGATGAAGCAACCTTGCAAAAGATTGCCCTGGCTACCTCCGGTAAATATTACCGGGCAACCTCCGGGGAAGTGGAAGTGGAAAAAATTTATCAAGATATTTCGGGGATGGAGAAAAAAGAACTGCAAAGCAGGATTTATAGTCAGTACGAAGAACGATATCAATATTTTCTTTTTTTCGGATTAATTTTACTGCTGTTCGAACTGTTTATTCCGGAGACAAAACGAATTGGTTGAAATGTTCCCCCTTTTAGAAAGGGGGACTGAGGGGGATTTAGAAAATGTTGTTAAAATCTCCCCTACCCCTCTTTATAAAAGAGGGAGAAAAAATGTCCAGCAGGTGTGTAAAATTCTGAGCGTAGCGCGGACTAAATTGCTTTCTTCAACTATTAACGGGGGACGGTTTGCTAAAAAAATATGTTTGTATTTTTATGGGGATAGTTTTATTTTTTACTGCTTCCGTTTTTGCCTCGGTAATCGGTAAAGTGCGGCAAGGCAACGGTTACTTCCGGCAAGGGAAGTATGAGAAAGCGGTAGAAAAATATCGTGATGCGCAAATTGACCGCCCGGAATCCGATAAACTTCATTTCAATTTGGGCGCTGGGCTGTATAAGTTAGAAAAATATGATGAGGCGATTAAAGAATTGGAGAAGGCGACTGGCAGCAAGGATATCAAATTGCAGGCGAAGGCTTATTACAATTTGGGCAACTGCGTTTACCGGCAGGATAAATTGACTGAGGCGATCTCTTGCTATAAAAAAGCTCTGGAGATTGATCCTGCCGATGAGGATGCTAAATATAACCTGGAATATGTGCGAAAAAAAATAAAAGAACTGGCCGACAAAAACAAACAGCAATCTTCACAGCAAAAACAGCAGCAAAAACAACAACAGCAGAAATCCGGCGAAGACCAAAAGAAGGATCAACAAAAACAAAAAGAGGAAGAAGAGTCAGCGGATAATAAGCAGCAACAAAAGAAACAGGAAGAAAAAAAGCCGGCTCCGGCCAAGGAGAAAAAGGAAGGGGAGATGTCTAAAGAAGAAGCTGAACAACTTTTAGACGCTCTCAAAGATCAGGAAGATAAAGCCCGGGAAAAAAGGCAAATTCCTTCTTCCCAAGCTCCTTCTGTAGATGAGGATTGGTAGGAGTACGGGAAGTTCGATATTGCATCAATGTTCCCTCTCCCCAACACCCTCACCTTAATCCTCTCCCCTCAAGGGAGAGGAAAACAATAGCAACGAATTGGAGTATTTCCAGATGAAGAAAATATTTAATTTTTTCAGCGTCTCAATCTTCATATTATCATGCACTTCTTTTGTTTCTGCCCAGGATATTTCACTGCTGGCTACGGTGGATAAAAAAGTTGTTTCTCTGGATGACCAAGTCGTTTTGCAAATCAGTATTTCCGGCGATGTTAGTTCTCTGCCCACCCCGCAGCTGCCTCCTTTGAACGGGTTTACGGCTTTTTCGGCCGGCCGTTCACAGAATGTTTCTTTTGTGAACGGAAAGATTTCCTCTTCAGTTGTCTTTAATTATCTGCTTACTCCGAAAAGTCCGGGTAAGTATACTATTCCGTCCCTAAACCTTGCTTATAAAGATAAAAATTATCAAACTATGCCGATTCCGATTGAAGTGATAAAATCCGGGGGAGCTTTCCCAGCCCAGGAGACTTCCGCTTCCGGCGCGGCAAAACGAGCCGGAGAGAATCTTTTTATTACGGCCGAAGTAGATAAAAAAACCGTCTTCGTCAATGAACAGATAACTTTAACCTTTAGCTTTTATCGGCGGGTACAGCTTTTGGGCAACCCCGAATACCATCCGCCGCAGGTTACCGGTTTTTGGCAGGAGGATTTGCCGCCGCAGAGAAATTATCGGACGGTTGTCGGCGGCCAGGAATATCTGGTCACGGAGATAAAAACAGCGCTTTTTCCGACAACCAGCGGCAACTTTGCTATCGGCGGGGCTAAACTGCTTTGCCGTATCCAGGATTTTTCTCCCGATGATTTGATGAGCAGTTTTTTTTCGCAGGGAAAAACCAAACAGTTGGTAACCGAGCCGATCAAGATTAAAGTTCTGCCTTTGCCGGAGCAAGGCCAACCGGAAAATTTTTCCGGGACGGTCGGCCGGTATAAAATTTCGGCTGATCTGGATAAGAAGGAAGTTAAACAGTATGAACCAATTACTGTTTCTGTAAAAGTTTCCGGGGCGGGCAACATTAAAAGTATTGCCGAACCGGTGTTGGAAAATTTAACTAATTTTAAAAAATATGACCCAATAACTTCACTCAACGTATCCAAGGAAAATTATCTTGTTCAAGGGGAAAAAATTTTTAAGACCGTAGTTATTCCGCAGATGGCCGGCCGGCAGACAATCCCGGCAATTAATTTTTCTTTTTTTGATCCTCAACAGAAAAAATATACTCTATTGACTACCCCAAGTACCCCGATCAATGTTTTGCCCGGCAGTGAAGAAACCATAACCAGCCCGTCTTTCGTTTCGCCTGACATCCAATTAGTCGGTAAAGATATCCGGTTTAACAAGCCGATTAAAAAAATAGATCATCAGGGAAAACTTTTTTACCGGAGCAGTGTTTTTTTGCTGCTGCAGTTTTTTCCGCTTTTGCTGGCCGGGGTGGTAATTTTCATAAAATTAAAGAAAGAAAAAGTAGCGGCTAATCCAGCGCAGGCGAGGGCGGAGAAAGCTTTAGCGTTTTTTAAAAAGCGTTTAAGAATAGCCAAACAGCTGATGGCGCTGGAGACTAAAAAGGATTTTCTGGAATCGTTGTCGGAGGCCTTTCTCCATTATTTGGCGGACCGGATGAATTTATCACCGCATGGAATTACTCAGGAAAAACTTAAAGAACTGCTTAAGGAAAAAGGTGTGGAGAGAGAAGTTGTGGAAGCGCTTGGGCGGCTGCTGGAAGACTGTGATTTTGCCCGCTTTGCGCCGACTACGGTGAGTTTAAATCAACTGAAAGAACTTTACCAAAGAAGCGAAGAGATCGTGGTTTTATTGAAGAGGAAAATATGAGAAAAGCGGGTTTTTTACTGTTTGTTTTTTTGGCGGGTAATTTGCTGGCGCAAGGCGATTGGGGGCAATTAGCCGTTGAAGCGAATAAGTTTTACGAAGAAAAAAACTATGCTCAAGCCGTGGAAAAGTATCAACAGCTGCTGGAGGCTGGGGTAAAGAACGCCGAGGTTTATTATAATCTGGCTAACGGCTATTTTAAGGATCGGCAATTGGGGCGGGCCCGGTTGTGTTACGAACGAGCTTACCGGCTGGCGCCCAACGATGAAGACGTAATTTTCAATCTTAACTATCTCCGGTCTTTAATTAAGGAGCCCCCGATAAATTTCTGGGAAATATTGTACAATTCGATTGCTCTGCATTATTTAACTTATTTAGCCTCGGGATTTTATTTCATTTTTTTTATTTTTTTTAGTATACTGATCTTCAGAAGAAGCAAAATTTCGTTTTACGGCAGTCTTTTTTTGGGCAGCATTTTATTTTTACTGGTTATTTGGTGGGGAAGCCGGTTCTATTCACAGGAACTGGTGAAGACCGCGATCGTCATCAACGTTTCGGCGGAGGCGAGAAACGGACCGGGGGAAGATTATTCGCTGGGGTTTACGGTTCCGGAAGGCAGAAAAGTGGTAATTTTAGAGGAACGAAACGAATGGTATGCAATCGGCTTAAGGAAGGAAGGACTTAAAGGCTGGCTGCTGAAAAACCAGGTAGAAAAGATTTAAAAGGGGATTAAAAAATGAAAAAATTTAAATTGACCTATGTTTTAGTTTTGGCGGCAATTTTGTTGGGGAGTTATGTTTATTTTTTTGAGAAGGAAGAAATAACCACTACCGGCAAAGAAGTGTATGTGGTCAAAGAAGATCAAATTAATAAGTTTCTTTTAGAGCAGTCCGGCCAACCGGAAAAAAAAGAGCTGCAAGGCGAGAAAATAGACGGGAAATGGTGGATCACCGCGCCGAAGAAATATGAGACGGATGAAGGGGAGATAAACACCTTGCTTCAGAAATTAGCCAAACCGGAGAGTGACCGGGAGATCGAAAAGAAACCGGCTGATCTGAAAATTTATGGGTTAGAGATCCCTTCTTTCCAGGCGACGGTCTGGCTGGTGGACGGTTCCAGCCGCAGTTTTGTGGTGGGCGATGAAACTCCCATCCGGGGGAGTTTTTACCTGAAAAATACTGCCGGAGCAACAGTCTATACGATCGCTAGCGCGCAGTTGGCCGGTTTCAAAAAGGAAACAAAAGATTTGCGCAAGAAAAATATTATGGAAATCGAAACGGAGAAAATTGAACAGTTAGAAATCGTTTCGAGGGCAAAAAAAATATTCATCGAAAAAACGGGCGGAAAATGGTACTTGAAGAAACCGAAAGAGTTTGAGGTGACGGCCAGCGGGGTGGAAGGGCTGTTAAATACTTTGAAAAATTTATGGGCGCAAAGTTTTGTGGAAGACGAACCGAAAAATCTTAAAATCTACGGGTTAGATAAACCGCAGTTGACGGCCCGGGTTTGGCAGGGTAAAGAAAAAGCGGTTGTGGCGATTCTGGTTGGCGATAAGCTGAAAGATAAAGAAGAACATTATGCCCGGAGAGAAGGGCTGGCCCCGGTTTATACCGTCAGCGCCGGTTTCCTGAAGGATTTGGACCGTGATCCGAACGAGATCCGCGACCGGCAGGTGTTGAATAAGGATCTTTCCGGTTTTGATAAAATAGAGATTCAAACCAATCAAGGTAAAAAAATTGTTTGTCAAATAGAAAAAACCGACAAGACGGAAAAATGGTTTATCGTCCAGCCGAATAAAATCGAAGCTGACGCGGAGATAAGTGTTTTGGCCAGCCAGTTGGGGATACTTTATGTGAGTATTTTTACTGATGATCAGCCCGCGGGTTTAGCGCAATACGGTTTAGAACAACCGGTCTATACAGTCAGTGTGCATAAACAGAACAATTTATTGCGGACATTCCTTTTAGGTAAAGAGAAAGATAGCAATGTTTATCTTAAAACTGCTGATCAACAATCTGTATATCAAGTTGATAAAAATATACTGGACAAAATTGCGGCGGCGCTAAAAAAGTAGAAAATTGCTCAATTTAAGAAAAACCAGTGATTCTTTAAAAGAGACCGGCCGAAATTGCCGGTCTTTTTTTTGGGGAAAATATGGTATTTTTTAAGGACTTTAGTCCTATTGACAAATTCGGCATTCAGGGTATATCTTTTACTGGATATTAATAAATTTTAACTGGCAATTTTTTCTAGTAAACCAGAGGATTACATTTTTTTAACAGATAGAAGCTTGATTCATCATGCCCGTTGTTAATGGGTCGGTTAAATCCGGAGGTATTTAAAAATGAAAAAAATGGTGTTTATTGTTTTGTTTATCACTCTGTTTGTGATTACGACGGTTAGGGCGGCCATCTCAACTTATCAGGATAGCGCTTTGACCCAGAGTGCTGATGTCTTTGCTGACGGAGGAAAAGTCTATGTCACGGTTAGCGGCTTTTCGGTTAATGGCGGGACAAAAACGATTACGGTTACTAACAATGAGACACCGGCGCAATCGGTTTCGGTGGATATTTATGATCATGGTAAGTACTATGATAAAACAGCCAACGACGGTATTTATACGGGGATGTTTATCGTCACGACCAAACTGACCTTGTCTCCAAACAAAGACGAGAGTGTTGATCAGCCGCTGGGGTTTTGTTATAAAATTGTGGAAAACATTCATCTGCCTGATCAAGGAACAGCGGTCGTTGCCGTAACTTATGAGGACGACAGTAAAGAGGATAAATCGGTAAAATTGGTTACCCTTTTTAATGTGCAGGCTATGGCGGTTAAAGATACTTCAGCCGCAATCTGTTGGAACACATCCGACTCTGGATATTCTCGGGTGGATTATGGTTTAACAGCAGCTTACGGGTCGTCGGTGGCGCAAGAAACTCCGGTGAAAGATTTACGGATTTTTCATTCGGTCGTTTTAAGCAATCTTTCTCCGACTACGCTTTATCATTATCAGGTAACCAGCCTCGACACTTATGGGGAAACCCGCGTTTCTGAGGATTGTACTTTTACAACAATTTCTGCCGAATCTTTGGCAGATAAAATTAAGTTGTCCCGCAAATTAAAAGATTTACCGAAAACATACTATGTAAAAATTGGCGGTAAAGACACTGATAGCGGTTTGTCTTCTGAGCAGGCTTGGGAACATCCTTCTTTTGCTGTTCAGAAAGCCGAAGCGGGGGATACCATCTATCTTCTCGAAGGAACATGGAATGACGAACATCTGATATTGGCCAATTCCGGGATTGATGTTGCTCCGATTACCTTGACCACCTACGATAACAAAATCTCAATTTTGGATGGTGTGGATAAAACCGGTTTTGGGATCCGGGCCAACGGCAAAACATCTTGGAATATTTCCGGTCTGCATTTAAAAAATTATAGTAACGGAATCTATTTTCAGGATAAAACCACCGATATTCAAGTCAGTAATTTTACGATCGAAAACACGCAAAATGCTGCCATAACATTTAACAGCAAAGGCCCGTTTTCCCGTCTCCTGTTTTCTAATTTTGAAGTTTATGCCGCCGGTCTCGGCGCCGGCGATACGGCTTTAAGTTACGGCGGAGGTTCCAATTTTTCCGATATCGAAATTTTCAATTTCAATATTCACGATACTAACGGCAGCGGTATTTATTGGCGGTATGTCGACCGGCTGCATATTAATGACGGAAAAGTATACAAAGCGGCTGGTACCGACGGTGTCGGTTTTTCTTTAAGTGTTTGTAATTCAATCATGGAAAATTTGGTTGTGGACAACACCCAATGGCATGGGGTAGCCGTGCACGATTGGACGGTGGGTAACAACCCCTGTTTTAATAATACTATCCGCAACTGTGAAATCAGCAACGTCAGCCATAATCATGTTGATCTGCATTCCGGCGCCTACAATACATTGGTGGAAAAAAATGTTCTTCACGATCAATTAAGTTTTTGCACAGGGATATATTTTCATAATCGCGGCGCCGGCCTCATTGCCCGCGACAATAATATTTATCGGGTAAGCCGGGGCGTTTCCGGCGGCGGCTATAAAGAATATCCTTTAACCGATATCATTATCCAGAATAACACTATTCACGACTGTCTGTCTTACTCTTTCGATCTTGCAAATAAAAACATTTTGATTAAGGGAAACCGTTTGTATAATGATCCTTCCAGTGACACATTAAACGGAAGCGGCAGTAATATCGTTATGGAAGATAACGATATCGATGAAGGAAAAAATTATCGGATTAATTCCGGCGATTATAATGTTGTGCGCAATCCGCGGGATAAAGCTTATAATGTTCGCTGTGTTTATGGATCTAAAATTACTTTGGAATATACCAATAACCGCGTTTACAAACAGGCCATAACCTGGAACAACGGCCCCTATACAATAGAAAAACCGGTTTGGACACCGGGAAAAAGTTATACCGTAATGAGTTCAACTCCGAGCGGCGGGATTACGTTGAAAATTACCACTTATCCGATGACGGCGAATCCGCAGACCGGTTCAGCCTCGATTACCGTCAACAAATTTGATCTTTCCTTATCGAAAGGCGAAACTTTGGTGGAGGTCGTTGCAGAAACTGCTGATGGGAACAATGTAGATTTTGTCATTGGAGATTTAAAAGCGGAGACCAATTATGAGATCAAAAGAAGCAGTCTTACCTGCCAGATTATTAAATCCAACGCCAATCAGTATGTAAAATTTTCTAACTCTGAATGGTCAACAAAAACTTTTACGATTACGGAAACTGATACCGAAGCGGACATCGTTACCCCGCCGGAGGTGGAGATTAGTCAGCCTTCGGTTCCGATCATCAACATTCCCACTGCGCCGCAGAATCTGGCGGCGGCGGCCGGAAACGGTCAAATTGCGCTTTCCTGGCTGGCGCCGGTCAGCGATGGCGGTTCACCAGTTACCGGCTATAAAATATATCGTAACGAAAATTTGATTACTGCTGTAGGTGTTATTCTATCTTATGCGGATACCGCTGTGATCAAAGGATTAAACTACGATTATCGTGTTTCCGCGGTAAATGCGGCGGGGGAGAGTTTAAAGAGTAACGAAGTCAGTGTCACCCTGCAGGATGCCACCTCCAGCCCAGAAAATTTAGCCAAGATTACAGTTTTTCCCAACCCCTTTATCAAAGGGAAGAGCGGCGGGGAGAGGATCAGTTTTGCTAATTTACCCAAGGATTCTACAATTAAAATTTATGATCTTGCCGGCGGATTGGTCAAGGAATTTTCCGCTGATTCGAGCGGCAAAGCGGAGTGGGACACAAACGAAATAGCCAGTGGCGTCTATCTATATGTAATTATTGCGTCCGAAGGAACAAAGAAAGGGAAAATTTCGGTAATAAAGTAGTAAATAATTAGTCCTTACCAATTATTTTCTTTGCCTTTCTCCGGCTCATCGGTAACCGAACTCCATTAATTCCATAATTCAATTGCGATTTTTGTGAGGGAATTTGCTGGCTTTTTTCTTCTTCCCATAAGACCTATTGACAATTTAGGAAATCCGGCTATTACTTTAGCGGGAGTAAAAAAATGGATCAGCTGTTTTTTTATGACTTTAGAAATAAGAAAAAGGATTCTGTCGGTTATTATCTGCTTTCAGCGATAATCAAACTACAGAAAAAAATGGAATGTTTTCGCGGCAACATTTTCTTGGAAGAAGAAGTTAATGTCTATCTGGCTGGAGTATTACTGTCTTTATTGGTTGGACGATTATTTTCCGATAAGCTGATCTCTTTAAATGATACGGACATTTTTCAGCTCCTCTCTAAAACTAAAGATGTCAGTGAGAAGTATTCTATCTATAAAGTTAATGCCGATCATCTGTTAGTTTGTTTGGGTATTTTCAATAATATTGGGACCAGTTTCAAAGACAGTCATTGTTTTTATGGTCGTCGAAAGGAAACATACGTCGGACGGCTGCAAGATTATTATCTGCTGGCCTCCAGCTATCATCAGAAAATTTATCGCCAGCAGACAATTTTGAGTCAGGTTTTAGAGCAGCTTTCGCATAATTTAAGCAATTATTTGCAGTTACTCTCTTTTCTGCGTCAGGATTATTTTTGTCTGACAAAAACAGTTTCAAAGGAGGAATTCGCTGTGATTATCGAACAAGCCAAGCAATCCCAGCGGGAGATTTTATTGCAAAAAAAGCGGGATTTATTTCTTGATGCCTATTCTTATTGGTTAAAAACGAAACAGCCGGAAGCTCTGGAAAAACTTAATTTTGCCGTCGCGGATTTAAAGGCTGTCGATCCCGATTTTAGTTTCAAGCTAAAAGAATAGCCCATGAACCGCACAAAGCAAGTCATGGGTCTTGAGTCATGGGCAGTGAGTCTAAAAGAATCGATTCTTTTAAGCTCATAACTCAGGACTCATAACCCACGACTTATTTTTTTGGACGCAAAAAAATCTGTGCGGTTCCTGGTTCGTGAAATTTACTTGACAAGAACTCTTTAATATAATATATTTATTTCAATTCGACATAAATCTAATTACAAGGAAGACGGTAATGGATAAATTCCCTTTTGCCCGGAAGATTAAAACGGTATTGAAATTAAGAAAGATGGGACAAAAAGACCTCGCTGATCTCCTGGGAGTAGGAACTTCTTATGTTTCGGAGATGCTTTCCGGGGAACATCTCCCGAATGCTTATGTGATCAAAAAAATTGAGAAAACATTTAATCTGTATTTTCAAACCCAAGATTTTGAGAAATAGAAAAATCGGTGCGCCCCATGTTTCTATATGATAATTTGCACTGCCAGTGCAAATTTGTCTTGGCTTCATTCTGTCCAAGTAGCCGGTTCACATCCAATCTCTGTTCTTCAAGCAAAAATTCCCTGTTGCAAGCAAAAATTCCCTTTTCTTGTCTGAAGAAATATTATAGACTATAAATTCATCGCGTATGAATAATAAATTGTTGGAGATCAGGAATCTTTCCGTTGAGTATTATCGGGCGCAGAAAGTTATTCCGGCGGTTAGCCGGGTTTCTCTGGAGTTGGGGGAGGGAGAAATTTTAGGGGTGGTTGGGGAATCCGGCTGTGGGAAAACTACTTTGGGGTTGGCGCTGTTAAGGCTGATTCCGAAGAATGAGGGAAAAATTATCGAGGGAGAAGTGCTTTTAGAAGGAGCGGATATTTGCCGGATGAGTGAAGGGGATATCCGGACTTTGCGGGGCAGGAAAATCAGCATGATTTTTCAGGACCCGTTTACCTCTTTTAATCCTGTGTTGACCATCGGGAATCAGATCGCCGAAACTATCTATCAGCACGATGACGCGAAACAACTCACCGCGGACTCAGTTAAAAAAAAGATCAGCGCAGTTTTAGAAGAAGTGCAAATACCTCAACCCGGGCGGGTGGCGGACAGTTATCCGCATCAGTTGTCCGGCGGGATGCTGCAGAGAGCGATGCTGGCGATGGCGGTGGCGGCCTCGCCGCAGATCTTGATTGCCGATGAACCGACTACCGCTCTCGATGTGACGATCCAAAAAGAAATTTTAGAGTTGTTGCTGCGCTTGCAAAAAAGTTTAAAACTTTCCATAATTTTAATTACCCACAATTTGGGGGTGATTCGAAAAATCGCTAACCGGGTCTGTATCATGTATGCCGGCAAAATTGTAGAAGAGGCGCAAACGGAAGAACTTTTCCACAACCCTTTGCATCCTTATACCCGGGCGCTGTTGAATTCCACCCCCTCGCTGGAGAAGAAAACAAACCGCCTGCCGACGATCGCTGGAGAGGTTCCGCAACCGGGCGCTGACGAATGTGAATTTTGGCCGCGCTGTTCGGCAAAAACGGAATTTTGCTCTCAGCAGGAACCGCCTTGGAGAAAAGTTGGCGACAGCCATAAGGTGAGATGTGAGAAGTCTTGAGTTGTGAGTCATGTGTCTTGGGTCTTGGGTCTTTAAAAGAATCGAATCCTTTAAACTCACAACTCATGACCCACGACTCAAGACTCATGACGCATAAATTTTTATGAACAAATTAGATCGAAAGTATCTGCGGCAGGCGATTGAACTGGCGGCTAAGGGTGGTCTTGAGGTTCGGCCCAATCCTTTAGTTGGCTGTCTTATCGTAAAAAACGGTAAAATTATCGGCCGTGGATACCACCGTTATTTTGGCGGACCGCACGCCGAAATTTATGCTTTAAGAGAAGCCGGTCGCCAGGCTCGAGGTTCAACGGTCTACCTGAGTTTGGAGCCTTGCGCGCATTACGGTAAAACACCGCCTTGCAGTGAAGCTTTAATTAAAGCCGGTGTTGCCCGGGTGGTGACAGCGATGTCCGATCCCAACAGGTTAGTTAATGGTGAAGGATTAAAAGATTTGCAGCTGGCCGGGGTAAAAGTGGAAAACGGTTTTTTTACGGCGGAAGCCAAAAAGCTTAACCGGTTTTATTTTCAATGGCTGAATAAAAAATTACCTTTTGTAATTTTAAAAATGGCCATGACCCTGGATGGAAAAATAGCTACCGTGACGGGAGACTCGAAATGGGTTAGCGGTCAGGAGGCCAGGAGATTTGTCTGGAAATTACGCAGCCGGGTAAACGGAATAATGGTGGGGACCAACACGGCGCTCATTGATAATCCCCGGTTAACCAGCCATAATTTGGGGCGCGATCCGCAACGGATTATTTTGGATCCGAAATTAAAAATTCCGCCGGAATCCCAGGTGTTCAATCAGCCCGGAAGAACAATCGTGGTTACGGCCCGCGATTATTCTTCGTCTAAAGCAAAATTGTTGACCGATAAAGGAATAGAAATTATTGCTTTGCCGTTGAATCAGGCCGGGCAATTGAATTTTAAGCCGGTTTTAAAAGAGCTGGGTAAAAGGGCGATCAAAACTTTATTAATTGAAGGCGGTGGGGAAACCAGCGCTTTGGCTTTGGAAAAAAACATTGTGGATAAAATTATTTGGGTGATTGCCCCCAAAATTGTCGGTGGGCGGGAAGCAAAAACCCCGGTGGAAGGCCGGGGAATTTTGGCCATGAATAAAGCGATAAAAGTGGAAAACTGGCGGATAAGAAAATTAGGCGGGGATATTTTGGTGGAAGGATATATCGGGAATTGAGGTGTTAAATGTTTACCGGGTTGGTCGAAGAAATTGGTGTGGTTTTAAAAAATAGGCAGGAAAAGTTGACGATTCAAGCCGATTTCCCTGGATTAAAATTAGGGGAAAGCCTTAGTGTGAACGGGGTTTGCTTAACGGTGGTGGAATTTATTTCGGCAAAAAGAATTTTTACCGTCGAGGTAACTACGGCTACTTTGCAGAAAAGCAATTTAGGCAATTTGCGCCAGTCCGATCGGGTAAATTTGGAGCGGGCGTTGGTGATCGGTGAGCGGTTGGGCGGGCACTGGGTAACCGGTCATATCGCCGGTGTCGGATGTCTGAAAGGGATGGTTAAACAAAAGGAAGGCCGGATGCTGGAAATATCTTTCCCGGAAGCTATCGGGAAGAGCTTTGTCGACGAAGGGTCAGTAGCCGTTGACGGGGTAAGCCTGACTGTTTGGAAGAAGGAAGAGAAAAGTTTTAAGGCGGCGGTGATTCCGCATACTCAGAAAAACACCACTTTGGGAGAGAAAAAAATCGGTGATTTGCTGAACATCGAACCGGATATTTTAATCAAATATTTGGAAAAAATTATTGAGGGAAAAAACAAGAAACAGCTAGATTGGAAATTATTAAAGGAGAGCGGTTTTCTATGAATGCGAAATTTTGCAGTGTGCCCGAAGCGCTTAAGGAAATAAAAAAAGGCCGGATGATCGTTGTTGTTGATGATCCGGACCGGGAAAACGAGGGGGATTTATTAATGGCCGCTTCCGGGGTTACCCCGCAGGCGATTAATTTTATGGCTAAATACGGACGGGGGTTGATCTGTGTGCCGATGGTCAGTTCCCGATTGGATGATTTGGAAATCGGTTCGATGGTTAAAAAGGGTAAAGAGGCGCACGAGGCCGCCTTCACCGTTTCGGTGGATGCCGGAAAAAATACGACCACCGGGATTTCTGCTCACGACCGGGCCTTGACGATTAAGACGCTGATTGATCCAAAAACAGAACCGGATGATCTGGTTCGCCCCGGGCATATCTTCCCTTTGCGCTATCGGGAAGGGGGTGTTCTGGTCCGGGCTGGTCACACGGAGGCCGCTGTCGATTTGGCCCGCTTGGCCGGTCTGTATCCGGCTGGGGTGATTTGCGAGATTATGCATGAGGACGGAACGATGGCCCGTCTGCCCGAATTGAAAAAATTTGCCAAAAAATTCCATCTAAAGATGCTGACTATCGCCAGCCTCATTGAATACCGCCGCAGAACCGAGAAGTTTGTCCGCTGCGTGACGAAAGCTCATCTTCCCACGAGGTTTGGCGAATTCGAAATGTATGTTTACGAGGACACGATGAACAAGGAAAATCATCTGGCTTTGGTTAAGGGAGAAGTGAGCGGTGAAAAAAATGTTTTAGTCCGGGTCCATTCTTCGTGTCTGACCGGGGATGTTTTATTCTCTTTGCGCTGCGATTGCGGACAGCAGCTGCATCAGTCGATGCAGGTGATAGATCAGGAAGGCCGGGGTGTTGTGTTGTATATGAATCAGGAAGGCCGCGGGATCGGTCTGGTCAATAAATTAAAGGCTTACGAGCTGCAGGATCAAGGGTTGGATACGGTGGAAGCAAATCTGCGGCTCGGTTTCCAGCCGGATTTGCGCACTTACGGCATCGGCGCCCAAATTCTTGCCGATTTAGGGTTGTCGACAATCCATCTGTTGACCAATAATCCGCGCAAAATAGCCGGTATTGAAGGCTATAACCTGAAAGTGACCAAACGGATTTCTTTGGAAATTCCGCCAACAAAAATGAATGCCCGATATTTGAAAACCAAGAAAGAAAAAATGGGACATTTATTGTTGGGGGTGTAGGATGGACATTCAGTATCTGAAAGGTGTTGGTCCGGGGCGGGCAAAATTATTAAAAAAGGTCGGGGTTGAAACTGTTGAAGATTTGCTTGCCTATTATCCCCGCGACTGGGAAGACCGTTCCCAACTGCTCTCCATTAAACAAACGGCTGTCGGCAAAATTTATACCTTAAAAGTTAAAGTGGAAGCCACGGAAATTAAAGAGGTTTCCCGCGGCCTGCGTTTGTTTAAGGCGCTCTTCTCTGATCCCAGCGGTTATATTTACGGGATCTGGTTTAAGCAAGGCAGTCCCCGCTACGATGTTTTTTATCGGTTAAAAAAAGAGATTGCGCCCGGGCAGAAAATTATTGTTTACGGTGAGGTTGATTGGGGTGGAGGACAAAAACAAATTCGTGTTCATGAGTACGAGTTACTGCAATCTTCAAACGATGAGCTGATTCATACCGGCCGGATTGTTCCGCTTTATTCCCTTACTGAAGGTTTGGACGGCCGCTGGTTACGCGGCCTAATTAATAGAACTTTAGAGCAACATAAGCAGGAGCTGAAAGAATTTCTACCTGCTTCCTTAATTAACCGTTACTCGCTTTTAGGCTATCCTCTGGCGGCGGAGAAAATTCATTTCCCTAAAGATGGCGGAGAAAAAGAAGAAGCTTATCGGCGGCTGGCTTTTCAGGAGTTTTTTTTGCTCGAGCTGGCCTTAGCCAAAAAAAGGCAGGAAATAGTTTCGCGGGTAAAAAAACATCATTATCAGATTCACCGGCATCTGCTTACCCCTTTCCGGGAAAAATTAGGTTTCGAATTTACCTCAGCGCAAAAGACCGCTATCCGGGAAATTTTTAACGATCTCTCTTCACCGCATCCGATGAACCGGCTTCTGCAAGGGGATGTCGGTTCCGGGAAAACCGTTGTCGCTTTGTCCGCCTGTCTGCTCGCCGCCGAGAACGGTTATCAATCGGCGCTGATGGTGCCGACGGAAATTTTAGCTGAACAGCATTTTATTAATATCAGCCGGATGCTGAAAGGTTTGCCGGTCAAGGTTGAGCTTTTAATCGGAGCGACAAGCCGCAAAGATCGTAAACGGATTCTGGAAGAAATAGCTGAAGGCCAGGTCCAGATCGTGGTGGGTACGCAGGCTTTGATTCAGGATAAAATTGATTTTCATTCGTTAACTTTCTGTGTGATCGACGAGCAGCATCGGTTTGGGGTGGAACAGAGGGCGGCTTTGCAGGAGAAGGCGGAGAAGCTTGGCTTCTCGCCGGATATTTTAGTGATGACGGCCACCCCGATACCCCGGACTTTAACCTTAACAGTTTACGGGGATTTGGATGTTTCTGTGCTTAACGAATTACCGCCCGGCCGGAAAAAAATCGTGACCAGAAAGGTGCCGGCGGCCGAAGCTTATCAATTTGTCCGTTCCGAGGCCGGTCGGGGGCGGCAGATTTATATCGTTTACCCGCTGGTGGAAGAATCGGATAAGCTGGAGTTAAAAGCGGCCGTGGAACAGGCGGAAAAACTGAAGGAAAAAGTTTTTCCGGATCTTTCCGTCGGTTTATTGCACGGACAGATGAAGAGTAAAGAAAAAGAAAAAATTATGGCCGAGTTTAAGGAAGGGAAATATGCGGTTTTAATTACGACGACCGTAATCGAAGTCGGCATCGATGTGGCCAACGCCACAGTGATGGTTATCGAGGAGGCGCAGCGGTTCGGGCTGGCCACTTTGCATCAACTGCGCGGGCGGGTGGGCCGGGGGGCGGAGGCTTCCTATTGTTTGCTTTTAGGCGAGGCCGGAACCGAGGAAGCCCAAAAACGGTTTCAGGTGATGATTGAAACTAATGATGGGTTCCGGATTGCTGAGGAAGATTTGGCTTTGCGTGGTCCGGGGGAGATGTTTGGCACCCTCCAACACGGCCAGTTGGAGTTAAAGATTGGCAATATTTTCCGGGATTTTTCCCTTCTCCAAGAGGCCAGAACGGCCGCTTTCGAATTACTCAAAAACGATCCCCATCTTTTGTCCGCGGAAAACCAATTACTCGGAGAGCATTTTAAGCAAAAGTTCGGCCAAAGATTGAAGCTGGTGGAAGTGGGATAATTACAGAAGTCAGGAGTCAGAAGTCAGAATAAAAAGGAATCGAATTTTTTAAGGTTCAAGACTCAGAACTTGTTGCTAAGGAATTTCAGTGTTGTTGACGGTAAAACCTAGTTTGCCTTTGATTTTGTAGGGCAGGGCTTTAGCCCTGCGGTTTTAAAGACGCAAGCCTAAAGGCTTGCCCTACGAAATTAACAGTGTAACCCAGTTCCCCCCCAATTCGGCATATTCTTCCGTTCTAAGTAAAATCTCCTCCTAATAAACCGGATAATTGGCAAACATCCCTGTTTAAGCCATTACCAGTTTCTGGATTTTCGGCCAAAGTGTCTTCTCCTGTTCCCGAGAAAGAACCAACGGCAGAAACTTCAGTCCCAAAGCCTCGGCCATCATCTCAATCCGTGACAGAGAAGCATGGCGCATACCACCGGCTTTCAGGTCGCGGGAGATATTGCTTTTCTGGGTATGCAACCGTTTAGCCAGCTCGTTATAAGTCATCTGCTTCTTTTCTAAAGCATTCAAAAACTGGACCTCCAACTGAAATAGTTGATAGTCCTCCTCATGCCTTTTACGATAGGCAGCATTTTCCATCTTTTTTTCCAGAAGCCCTTTAATTTTCTTTTTCATAATATGTGCCCTCCCTTATTCGATTCAAATAATCCTGTTTATAACGAACAGCCGTTCTTAAATGTTCCATATCCTGCTTAGTCATCTTTTGCGAATGTTTGTGATAAGCATTCGTCACGATAATTTTGGCCCCGATGGTCATGAAATTAAAAAACCTTTCATCCCGCGGCTTCAGGGCGTAGATCTTATTCTCGTGATCCTCAACACGATAAAGGGTCTTCGGTAAAATTGTTCCTGGCCTGGTATCCGCTGTAAAATATTGCCCAGCGTAAATATGAAGGACTTCTGACTTTGGATAAATAAGCATATGGTTCTTTCCTATTCTTAGGTTATCAGATATGATAACTTTTGTCAAGCAAAAAATAGTTGCAGGTTTTTTCTTATTTAATTTGACAATCTTTTTTTTCTCTGCTATCATAACTCAGAATGAAGAAAATTGCGGTCTACCCGGGTAGTTTTGATCCGGTGACTAATGGTCATTTGGATGTAATTGTTCGGGCTGGTCATCTTTTCGATGTTGTGATTGTTGCGGTAACCGATAATCTGCTCAAAGCTCCCACCTTTGATTTAAAAGAGCGTCTTTTTTTGTTGAAAACCGTGACTAAGGAATTCCCTTATGTTCAAGTGGCTGGTTTTTCCGGGCTGTTAATCGATTACCTTAAAAAGGTTAATTCCCGGGTTATCGTTAGAGGGTTGCGGGCGATCAGCGATTTCGAATATGAGTTTCAGATGGCTTTAATGAATCGGAGTTTGTCCCCGGAAATAGAGACCATTTTTTTGATGCCGGATGAATCCTATACCTACCTTTCTTCCAGTTTGATTAAAGAAATTGCTCGTTTAGGGGGAGCGGTGGAGAAGTTTGCCCCGAAAATAGTCGCCGAATCTTTGAAGGGGAAATTTGGCTTGACAAATAAAACGAATTCTGTTATATAGAGGATGGTTAAATATCCAAAATGAATCCAATTTTAGAACGGGTCAGGGAGAGAGCGAAAAAATCTCCAAAAAAGATTGTTTTTGCCGAAGGTGAGGATGCGCGGGTGCTGGCTGCCGCTATCCAGTGCGCGCAGGAGAAAATTGCTGAGCCGATCATTTTGGGTGATGAGGAAAAGATCAGTAGCTTGGCCGGTTCTTTGGATTTATCGTTGGGCGGATGTCTGGTAATCAATCCGGAGAAGGCTGCCGAGCGGAAAGATTTTTCCGCTGTCTTCTATCAACTGCGGTTTCATAAAGGAATCACAATTGCTGAAGCGGAGAAAACTGTTTTAGACCCGCAATTTTTTGCTGCCCTTTATGTCCAGCAAAACAAAGCCGACGGTTTTCTTAGCGGCGCAA
This sequence comes from Elusimicrobiota bacterium, assembly GCA_043810025.1. Classification (GTDB taxonomy): domain Bacteria; phylum Elusimicrobiota; class JBDRON01; order JBDRON01; family JBDRON01; genus JBDRON01. Next base: position 21,357 of record JBDRON010000063.1, on the reverse strand, counting down.
CTCATACTACGGCTTCCACGATCCAGGCGGCTTTTCAAGTTATCGGTTTGGCTAAAGACGAGTCGACTTTGTCCGGTTTCTTTTTAATATCTGTGCCGGATTGTGTTTACGGGGCGGAAGGTAATTTTCTTTTTGCCGATTGCGGAGTTATCCCTGATCCTTCGGCCCGGCAACTGGCTCAGATCGCGATTGCCACGGCGCGTTCTTGTAGAAAGTTTTTAGAGGCTGCTCCAAAGGTTGCCTTGCTTTCTTTTTCTACCCGGGGCAGCGCGGAAAGCGATGAGCTGAAAAAAATTCGGGAAGCGCTGCGGATTGTCCGGGAAAAAGATTCTTCGATAATTATTGACGGTGAACTGCAGGCGGATGCGGCTTTAGATAAAGAGGTGGCTCAACTTAAGGGTGTGGGTGATTCTTTAGTGGCCGGCCGGGCCAATGTGTTAATTTTTCCTGATTTAAACAGCGGTAATATCGGTTACAAATTGGTCCAGAGGTTGGCGAAGGCGCAGGCGGTAGGTCCAATATTACAGGGTTTAGCTAAGCCGGCTAATGACCTTTCCCGTGGTTGTTCGCAAGAAGATATCGTTAACGTTTGCGCGATTACGGTTCTGCAGGCGATGTAGAGACGCAAAATTTTGCGTCTCTACAAAAACCGTTTCAAGGATAAAAACTATGGCTGGAATAAAAAGCTCGGGGATTAAAAAGAAATTAGGGGCAATTTTGATTGAGGTGGGTTTAATTACTCCTCAACAGCTTGACCAAGCTTTGGCCGCCCAGAAAAAACAAGGGGGCAAACTTGGACAAGTCTTGATTCAGATGGGTTTTATTGCCGAGGAGGTGCTGTTAGGTTTCTTAGGCCGGCAGTGCGGGGTTAATTTTGTAAAACTTTCCGATTATGGGGAAATAACACGAGACGCTGTCAAGTTAGTGCCGGAAAACATCGCTCGTCATCAGTTGATTATCCCGATAGCCTGTGAGGGTAACCTGCTGACTGTGGCGATGGCTAATCCCTTAAATGTTTTTGTGATTGACGATCTGCGTTTAATGACCGGCAAAGAGATGCAGGTTGTTCTGGCTTCCGAGCAGGAGATAAAAAATGCCATCGATAAAATTTACAGTAAAAAATCGTTGGATCCCGACGGGGATAACTCTGAAAAAGATTCAGGCGGTTCAAATAATGACTTCATGAATTTGGTCAAAGAAATGGAAGGCCGTTCCCTTGACAATTTGGAGGTGGTAAAAGAGGATGCCGGGCGCGCCGATTCGATCTCCCTAGATGCGGCGGGCGAGGCTCCGATCATCAAGATGGTCAATCTGATTTTAGCTTTGGCGATAAAATCAGGGGCTTCGGATATTCATATCGAACCTTACGAAAAAAGCATGCGGATTCGTTATCGAATCGATGGGGTTCTTTATGAACAATCAACTATTCCCAAAAGATTTCAAAATGCGGTAATTTCCCGGACGAAAATTATGTCCAGCTTAGATATCGCTGAACGCCGTTTGCCGCAAGACGGCCGGATTAAAATAAAGGTAGGGAAGAAAGAGGTGGATTTGCGGGTATCGGTTTGTCCGACAGCATTCGGGGAAAAAGTCGTGATGCGGATCCTGGATTCGTCCTCATTGTGTTTGGATTTGACCAAACTGGGGTTTGACCAGGAAACCATGGAGCGTTATAAAAAAAATATCGAGGTTCCTTACGGAATAATTTTGGTTACCGGACCAACCGGTTCCGGGAAGTCGACTACGCTGTATTCAACGCTCTCCACTTTAAATTTTCCTGATCGAAATATTATTACTGTCGAAGATCCTGTGGAATATGTTTTAGAGGGGATAAACCAGGTGCAGGCCAGGCCGGAAATCGGGTTAACATTTGCGGCGGGATTGCGGTCGTTTTTGCGGCAGGATCCCGATATCATCATGGTCGGCGAAATCCGGGATACCGAGACCGCTGAAATCGCGATTAACGCCGCTTTAACCGGCCATTTGGTGTTTTCCACTTTGCATACCAACGATGCTCCGGGGGCAATAACCCGGCTGAATAATATGGGGATCGAGCCGTTTTTGACTACCTCTACGGTGATCATGGTTGTGGCCCAACGTTTGGTGCGGGTTATTTGTAAAAACTGCAAGGAACCTTATCAGGTTCCGGCTGATTATGTGAAAGAGTTTGGGGTGGGGCTGCCCGAAGATGTGCAGGAGGTTACCCTGTATCGCGGACGAGGCTGCGAGGTTTGCTCAAATACGGGATACAAAGGCCGGCTGGCCTGTTACGAAATCATGGAAGTTAACGATCGGATTCGCGACCTCGTTTTGGAACGGGCCAGCGCTCATCTGATTAAACAGGCCGCGCGGGAAAATGGGATGGTGACGCTCCGGGAAGGGGCTTTAAGAAAAGTGTTTGACGGGGTGACGACAGTAGAAGAGATGCTGCGGGTAACCTACGCCGATGCGTAGAGACGCAAAATTTTGCGTCTCTACCTTGTGTGGGTATGTAAAGACGCAAAATTTTGCGTCTCTACCTTGTGTGGGTATGTAAAGACGCAAAATTTTGCGTCTCTACAAATTAAAAAACTATGGTAAATATAAACGATTTGTTAATTTTGATGGTAGAAAAAAATGCTTCCGATTTGCATCTTACCGTGGGTGCGCCTCCGATGCTGCGGATAGACGGGGAGATTATTCCGACTAGTTTTGAGCGGTTGAGTTCCGATGTCTGCCAGCGGATTATTTACAGTTTGCTTACCGATACTCAGAAAGAAAGATTCGAGGCTAATAATGAGTTGGATCTTTCTTTCGGGATCAAAGGTATTGGCCGGATCAGGATGAATGTGTTTCGTCAGCGAGGGTCAGTGGGGGCGGCGTTGCGGGCGATACCCAGTAAAATTTCCAGTTTTACCGAGCTGGGATTGCCGGCGGCAATCCATGAAATAGTTAAATTGCCGAAAGGATTGGTATTGTTTACCGGCCCAACCGGTTCCGGTAAAACTACAACTTTAGCAACAATCATCGATTATATTAACGAGCATCGTCAAGCCCATATTGTGACGATCGAGGATCCGATTGAATATATTCATATTCATAAGAAATCGATTATTAACCAGCGGGAAATAGGAACGGATACTAATTCGTTCCCCGCGGCGTTAAAACACATCCTGCGCCAGGACCCGGATGTGATTTTAGTCGGTGAAATGCGGGATCTGGAAACAATCAGCGGGGCGATGACCATCGCCGAAACCGGGCATTTGGTTTTTGCGACACTGCACACAACAGACGCCCCCTCGGCGATTAACCGGATTATTGATGTTTTTACGCCTCATCAACAGTCGCAGATCCGCAGTCAACTTTCTTTTGTTTTGCAGGCGGTAATCTGTCAGCAGCTGCTGCTGCGCGCAGCGGGCACGGGCCGGGTTTTAGCCGCCGAGGTGATGATGGTGACACCGGCGGTGCGTAACCTGATCCGCGACCAAAAGACCGAACAAATTTATTTGTCAATGCAAACCGGCGGCAAATTTGGCATGCAGACGATGAACGCCGCGCTCTATGAACTTTATATTCGCAAACAAATTACTTTTCAGGAAGCATTAGCCTCTACAACCGATCAGGATGATTTAAGACGTCTTTGCGCCAAAGGCGATTTTCAAAGAATATAGTAGAGACGCAAAATTTTGCGTCTTTACCAATTGGTGTTAAGGAGTTGCAATTATGCCTAATTTTGTTTATAAAGTTAAATCTCCTTCCGGTGCGGTGGTGGATGGCGTGATGGAAGCTGCGGAACAAAGAATGGTGGTCGATCGTCTGCGCGGGCAGAGATTTATTATCCTGGAAATTGGGGCGGAAAAAAAAGACCTCGTGGCAAATGTTTTAAAGGGTATCGAGGGAGTTTTCAAGCAGAAAGTTAAAGCTAAGGATCTGGTTCTTTTTTCCCGTCAGCTTTCCACCCTGGTTTCCGCCGGTGTGCCGATTGTTCAAGGTTTAACTATCCTCATCGAACAAATAGAAAATAAGACTTTTAAAGAGGTAGTGAATGCGGTCCGGGAAGATATCGAGGCTGGTATCTCGATCGCTGAGGCCTTGGGTAAACATCCGGAGGCTTTCACCGAACTTTACGTTTCGATGGTTAAAGCCGGCGAAGTAGGCGGAATTTTGGATGTAATTTTGGAGCGGCTGTCCAATTATCTGGAGAGCGCCGATAAACTGCGGAGCAAGGTGAAAGGGGCGATGGTTTATCCGGGGGTGGTTTTAACGATCGCTTCCGCGGTGACCTTGTTTTTGTTAACGGTGGTGATCCCCACTTTTAAAGAGATTTTTGCCAGTTTTGGCTCCGAACTTCCCGCTCCCACGAGAATATTGATCGCTCTTTCCGAGTTTTTAAAAAGTTATATTTTGTTGATCATTGCTGTCCCAATTGCCGCGTTTTTTGCTTTGCGGCAGTACCATAAAACGGCACAAGGTCAGCTGCAGATTGATCGAATTTTGTTGAAATTGCCTCTCTTTGGATTACTTTTACGCAAGGTGGCCGTAGCCAAATTTACCCGGACTTTAGGCACCTTGGTGAAAAGCGGTGTGCCGATCCTGCAGGCTCTGGACACGGTCGCCAAGACTTCCGGGAATAAGGTGGTGGAATTAGCGGTGATGCAGGCGCGGGAATCGATTAGAGAAGGAGAACGGATCGCCGAGCCTTTACGGAAAAGCAAGGTTTTCCCCCCGATGGTCATGCAGATGATTGCCATCGGCGAGGAAACCGGCAATTTAGATATGATGTTAGCGAAGATTGCCGATTTCTACGATCAAGAGGTGGATGTGGCCGTGGCGGCCTTGACCAGTATGATTGAACCGATCATCATTGTGGTCATGGGTGTGGTGATCGGAGCCATCGTCATCGCCATGTTTATGCCGATGTTCGAAATGGGCAATTTAGCCTCAAAAGGCGGATGAGGATACGAATGTTACATGACATTGTATGTCATGACATTGCATTTTATGATATTGCATTTCCTGACATTACGTGTAAAGACGCAAAATTTTGCGTCTCTACCTTGCGTGGGTATGTAAAGACGCAAAATTTTGCGTCTCTACAATTAAAACATTAAATTATTTTTTTGATTGCTCTAGTTACCCGTTTGTTGTTGTAGAGACGCAAAATTTTGCGTCTCTACAAAATGGCCGGCGGGGGGAATTAGCGCAATTATATTCAGCAAAAAAAGGAGGTGAAAAAACTATGAAACTAAGAAAAGCGAAAGGATTTACCTTGATTGAGTTGATGATCGTGGTTGCTATTATTGGTATCCTGGCGGCGATCGCCATCCCGAAGTTTGCCGACTTAATCCGGAAGTCCAAAGAAGGAGCGACGAAAGGTAACCTCGGTTCTTTGCGCAGCGCGGTGACAGTTTATTACGCCGAGAACGAGTTTTATCTTCCTGCGACCAGCAACGCTACTTTTGTCGGTAATCTCTGTAAGAAGTATCTGGAAGCGGTACCGACGGCTAAACTGGGGCAGGCACAGGGTGTGCACACTGATAGCAACAATGTTACGGTTCGTGCGACGTTCGCCACAGTGGTTACAGAAACCGGAGGGTGGAATTATACCACCGAGGATAACTCAGTGGTCGTTGATTGTGCTGCTCACACCGATACGAAAAACACCTATATTTCGACATGGTAAGGTTGTCAGGTGTGTTTTGTTAGGTTTTTCCGGGGGGAGGGGAGAAGTTTCTCCCCTCCCTGATTATTGGTAAATGCTCAGCATCAGCATAAGGGGTCGGGAAGATTATTTATTTTAACGGTTTTTTTGTTTTTTTGTTCGGTTTAATCATCGGTAGTTTTGCCGGCGTTTTAGTTGTCCGCATCCCGCAGAAAAAATCGATTATTTTTCCGGCTTCGCGTTGTCCGCATTGCCGGCAGAAAATTGCCTGGTATGACAATCTGCCGGTGCTCGGTTTTGTTTTGTTGGGTGGAAAATGCCGTTTCTGTCAGAAAAATATTTCCTGGTTTTATCCGGCTATCGAATTGCTTGCCGCGCTAATGTTTTTAGCGGTTTATCTGAAATTTGGTTTTCAGCCGGTTGGTTTTATTTTTGCGATATTGAGTTTTTTTTTGCTGGTTTTATCGGCGATCGATTATGATCATCAAATCTTGCCCGATTCTTTAAATTTCCCCTTAATTTTTTTAGGTCTTGTTGTTTCCCCGTTTAATTATTTTCTGGGAGAAACTTATGGTCACCGTCTGTTGTTTTCTGTTTTGGGGATACTGAGCGGGGGAGGAATAATTTATTTGGCGGGGATAATCGGGGAAAAAATCCTGAAAAAGGAAGCGATCGGCGGCGGGGATTTAAAACTATTGGCGGCGATCGGCAGTTTTTTAGGTCCCTGGGGTGTGTTTTGGACCTTGATGCTGGGTTCCTTGTTGGGCAGCCTGGTTGGAGGCGGACTAATTCTAGCCAAACGTCGAAACTATGGGCAGACTTTGCCCTTTGGTCCCTTCCTGAGCTTAGGAGCGTTGGGAACAGTTTTTTTCCGTGAATGGTTGAAAAAAATATTCGGTTGAAAGGAAGGGGAAAGCCTATGGAAAGGAAAGATTTTTTTCGCCGGAAAAGGTTGTTAATCAATAAACGACTGCAGTTCCAGTATATCGGGATCGTGGTTGTTTCTTTAATCCTGATCGTTTCTTGGATAGGTTGGGATGTTTACCAGGGGTTAAAAGCAATTTTGCCGAAAGTTTACTATTTAAACATTAAACAGGAAATTATCAATGTGCAATTAATTTTGGTTTTAAAAACGATCATCTTTGTCTTTATAATCAGCCTGCTAAGTCTTTATTTTTCGCATCGGATTGCCGGACCGCTCTACCGCTTGGAACGGGATATTTTTCGGATGACCGACGAAGCGGATTTAACGCATACTTTTAAACTGCGCAAACATGACGATCTTAAAGAGCTGGCGATTGCTCTTAATCAATTAACCATGCGAATTCGTGAACAGTTTGTTTATGAAGGGAAAATTCGCGGTAATTTGCAGAAAATCTCCAACGAGATTATTGTCCTGCTTAGGGAGAAGAATAATCTGACTGCGGCAGAGCGGGAAAAAATAATTACCGACTTACAAGAGTTGTCCCGCTTGAACAGCAGTTCCACAAGTTTCAAAGTTTAACCCTGAAGAAGTCATGAGTCGTGAGTTATGGGGTGTGAACTTAAAAGAATCGAGTTTTTTAAACTCAAGACTCATGACCCAAGACTCAAGACCTTAAGTATTTTTTTATAAATTTTATGTTTTTCCTTGACAAAGCATATTTTTTATGTTATCTAACTAGTGGAATTTTATTTTCGAGGTGATAGTATATTGAACCTTAAAAAAATGTTTAGTTTTCTTGAACAGAAGGAAGTGGTTGGGGTAGATATAGGTTCTTATTCAATAAAGGTAGTTCAACTTAAAGGCGGTCCCGGCAAATGGGGTTTAGCCAGGATGGCTAAGGAGGAGTTGCCGATCAGCAATTTGAGCGAGGTTCCCCCCGCCGAAAGAGTCCAGGCGCTGACCTCCAGTTTAAAAAAAATATTTTCCGCCAACAAAATTTCCCTGAAAAAAATTGCCACATCCGTCTCCGGCAATGCGGTAATTGTTCGTTATGTGAAATTCCCCAAACTTTCCAAAGCCGATTTAAATAAAACTATTCAATTTGAGGCTGAGCCCTACATCCCTTTCCCAATTCAAGAAGTAAATATCGGGTTCCATATCTTGGGCGATATCACCGAAGAAGGGCAGAAAAAAATGGAAACCTGTTTAGTGGCGGCTAAAAAAGAAATTATTAAAGCCAAATTGGATGTGATTTACGAGGCTGGTCTTAAGCCGGCAATTATCGATGTGGATGCCTTTGCTTTGGAAAATGCTCTGGAAGTAAATCGTCCTGGATCCTCGCCGGAAACCGTGATCTTCTTAAATATGGGCGCGGTTACGACCAATATGACGATTATCGAAAATAGGGTCTCTAAAGTGGTTCGTGATGTTTTTATTGCCGGCAATTCGTTTACCAAGGCTTTGCAGCGTAATTTTCAATGTGACTATCAAGCCGCTGAGGAAATGAAAAAGCGGTATTCGATACTGGTCACACCGGCGGAGAGAGAAGCAGCCCTGGAGAATCAAGAGGCTTTACAAGTTTCCGCGATCTTGACCAGTGTGGTTAAAGAATTGGTCAATGAGGTTCAACGTTCGATTGATTATTATCAGGCTCAGGGATCAGAGCGGGTCATTCACCGAATATTGATTTCCGGGGGAACAGCTTTGCTCAAGAACATCGACAAATATTTTTCTCAGGAGCTGCATATGCCGGTGGATATCTTTGATCCTTTTGCCGGGATTAAAGGATCTCCGGAAGGGTTGAGCCCGGAATTTGCCGTTGCTTTGGGGCTGGCCACGCGTTATGCGGGGGATACTGAATGATTCGGATAAATCTTCTCCCTGTTGAATCAATTAAAAAAGAAGGATTTAAAGATACCGGGCTGATGTTAATTATCGGAGTGGTTGTGCTGGTTTTGGTTGTTTTTGGACTTTATTTTGTTAAAAAAAATACCCTAGCCAATTTAAATAAAGAAATCGCTGAGACTGAAGCCGAGCTGATCCGTTATCAGGCTGTGGTTGCCAAGGTCGCAGAATTGAAAGCGGAGAGAGCTATCTTAACCAATAAATCGAATGTCATTAACGGCTTAGTCGGCAACCGGCTGCTTTATCCGAAATTTATGGAACTGTTTGCCAGCTTGGTGCCCGACAAAGTTTGGCTAACCTCTCTGAACACCAGTTCCGAAAATAACAATTTAAAATTGAATATCTCAGCGATCGCCTTCGATAATTATGCGATTGCTGATTTTATGACCAATTTACAGGATGCCAAAATTTTTTCTTCTGTAGAGTTAGGCGCGATTACCGGCAGCGGCCAGGGTAAAGAACGAACATTTAGTTTTTCACTAACGGTAAATTACCAAGGACCGGGAATATGAAAGAAATCAAATTAACCAATCAGCATAAAATCCTGATCGGCATGGTTGGTTTGGTTGTGCCGATAATGGTTTATTTCCAGATGATCAAACCGATTGATCTTCAGATCACTCAGAAAAAAAGCGATCTGGCGGGATTGCAAGCCAAGTTGAACGAAGCAATAGCGATATCTTCGGAGCTTGTTCCATTGGAGGCGGATATCGCCAATATTAAGTTATCCATTAAGCAAACAGAGAAAAAATTGCCTACCAGTAAGGAAATACCGCAGTTATTACGGGATATTACCGCCAGCGCGGAAAAGTTTGGGATAAGTATTCAGAATTTCACACCGCAGGCTACGGGCGAGAAGCAATATTATATGGAAATACCGATTTCCCTGACCATTTCCACCTCTTACCATCGTTTTGCCGAGTTTGCTGCTGAAATAGGGCAATTCGAGAGAATTATTAAAACGGAGAATGTTCAGTTAACGCCGATTGGCAGCGCCGAGAATCCGAACACCACGGTCAATGTTAATTTTAGGTTTATCACCTACGCGTATCGGGGATAGGAAGGATTGGAGAGAAAAACAGAAGTTTATTGAAGTGTTCCCCCTTTAAAAAGGGGGATTAAGGGGGATTAAGGGGGATTTTGAAAGTTATAAATATTGTCTAAATCTCCCCTACCCCTCTTTTTAAAAGAGGGAAAAAAACGTCACAAATATGTAAAGTTGCCGAGCGCAGCGAGGACCAAATTGATGCATAAAAAATATTACCATAGTGTTATCGCCTTCTTGGCCGGAGCGGCGATTTTAGCCGGGATCGGTCTGGTTTGCGCTGAAGAAAAAGACGCTTCGGCTCCTTATGTTTATGGGGGGAGTAAATATCGTGATCCGCTGGTGTCTTTGATTGGCAAAGGATTGGCGATGAGCAGGCTTCAGGATGGTCCAATCTCCTGGACCGAACAGAATTTAGAAGGGGTGGATTTAAAAGGAATTATTCGTGGAGGGAAGGAACGCTACGCCTTGCTGAAAGATGCCGCCGGAATAACCTATATTTGCAAAGGGAGTAAGGTTTTTGATTTCCGCGGTCAACTGGTCAGCGGGGTAGCCAGCGTGATTAAAGAAGAGAGTGTGGTCTTTATTCTGGATGACAAGAAGGTCAAAGAGATAAAAATTAGAAAAGACGAAAATAAAAAGTGAGATTGCTTCGCTTTGCTCGCAATGACATCCTTAATGTCATTGCGAGGAGCGAAGCGACGAAGCAATCTTATGTCAGATACGATAATAGTGAAGGAGGAGTGATGAGAAAAATTTTGTCAGCAGTCCTTTCCGGGATATTAATCTTTAATTATTCTTTAATGAACGCGCAGGATGGGCAGTTAATTAAGCCGATTTCCGTGGATAATTTGGCTATTCTGGAGAATATCGAGGTGCAGGAGGGGGATAATCCTGAGGAAAACAAGGTGGTGTTTTATCTTTCTCAGAAGGCGGAATACGAGGTAAAAGAAGATAAAGCGAAACTGATCGTAATTTTGAAAAATACGCTGCATAATTTTTCGGCAAAAAATGTTGATGTAGCCGGTCCTTTGCTCAAGCAGGTTAGGTCGGCGCAGCATGAGCGAGAACCGGAGAAGATTGTTTGGGCGGTGCTGGATTTAGTCCGGGAAAAAGCCGGCTACAGTATTGCTGAAGAAGATAAACAGTTGATATTAACACTGAAAAAAAATGGCGCTGAAGAAAGCGCTGCAAAAATGGAAGAGGAATCAGTGATTGCCCCGGCCGGTTCAGTTGAGAAGATTAAACCGAAAGCCCAAGTTCCTGTAAAAAAAGCTCCCGTAAAAAAAGCAGTTGGCAATAAAGCCAAAGCTTCGAAAGCGATTCGAGCTAAAGAATCGGCCAAAGCGCCAAAAACCGAGGAAACGAAAGCCGCGAAAGTTCCCACCGGGATCCTTGAGGACAAACAGGTGGTCAGTTTGGATTTTAACGAAGCCGAAATGCAGGATGTTTTGCGGGTCCTGGCGATTAAGAGCGGGACAAATATTATTTATGGCGATGATGTTAAAGGGGTGATCACCATTCACTTAAGCGATGTGCCAATCAATGAAGCCTTAAAAATTATCTTGAACATGAAAGGTTTGGTTTCCCAGCAAGTAGGAAGCAATATAGTCCGGGTTATTTCCATCGAGGCTTTAAACCAGGATCGGGCGAGAGCGGTAACATTTACCAAAGTATTCTATCTGAGATACGCTTCGGCCACGGACATGAAAACCCAATTGGATGCCATCCGCAGCGCCGAAGGCCGGAAGGGGAGTATTTCTATCGACGATCGGACAAACAGTTTGGTGGTTACGGATACGAGCGAAGGTTTGGAGTTTAATGAGCAGCTAATTAATAAATTAGATGTTAAACCGCAGCAGGTGGTGATTGAAGCCAATATTGTGGAAATAACGCATACGGATGCCATGGATTTAGGGATTGATTGGTCTTATGCCCGGAGTATCGATAAATCCAGTAATGGGCAGACAACAATGATTGGGATCGGAAAAACTAAGGCTCATGGCGATACTTTCGGCACCGGAGAAGGGGTTTTAGCCACGGCTGGCGCGGTGGTGTCGGCAAATGCGGGAGGGACAGGCGTAGCGGCGCCGGGAACAGCGATCGGTAATTTTGCTTTGGGGATCGTTACCAATCACAGTATTTTGGAGGCGACCTTATCGGCGTTGGTGACCAAGGAAAAAACACGGTTAATTTCCAAGCCGAAGATCGTCACGTTGAACAACGAAACAGCCAAGATCCATGTGGGAGACAGTGTGCCTTATGTGACCACGACGGTGCAGGTTGGCGTGCAGACCCAGACGGTTAATTTTGTGGAAGTGGGAATTAAACTTGAGGTTACCCCGACCATTAATGTGGATAAAAAAATCACTTTAAAATTGAAACCGGAAGTCAGCACATTCCGGTTTGCTCCGGGGGCTACGGCGCCAATTATTTCCACCAGGACTGCCAATACCATCGTCATGGTTAATAATGCCGATACGATAGTTATCGGCGGATTAATTTCTGATGAAGATCGGTCGTCAGCGCAAAAAATCCCTTTTTTAAGCGATTTGCCGGTTTTGGGCCGGTTGTTCAGACAAGACCAGAATTCTAAGACTCGCAATGAACTGCTGGTCTTTATTACCCCGATGATTATAGAGGAGTAATATGGACTATTATCCGCCAACCAGTGATCTTGAGACTTACCTCAAAGAAGGTGATTGCTACCGGCAGAACAATCTCTGGGATGCGGCAATCAGCGAATATCAGAAAGCTTTAAAAGTTGATTCCCATAATCTTGCCGTATTTTTAAGGCTGGGTTTAGCCTATGAAGGCAAGGGGACACAGATCAAAGAACCGGTTTTTTTTCATCTGGCCATGGAGAATTATCGTAAAGTTGTGATCTGTAACCCAAATGATCCGGAGGCGAATAACCGAATGATCAATTTGGGGATAAAAATGGGACAATTAGACACCTTGATTAGTGATTTTAAAAGCCGGTTGGACAACGATCCGCAGAATCCTTTTCTCCAGGATTGTTGGAAAAAATTGCAGGCTTTAAGCCTGGTAGCGATACCGCCGGTTACCAATGAAAAGATTTCCGGCCGGAATTGGATCAGATTTATTTGGGAAGCTGGTTTGATTATCAGTTTGGTTGCGGGCATGCTTGTTCCTCGATTGGGTAAGTTTAGAATTGTTGGTGTGCTCATTTTATTGGGGTATCTCTGGTATAAAGTTTCCTCTCGGCAGAAAACAAAAGAGAATGGACAATGGTAATTATAAACGGTGAACAAAACGGTTTTTTTGCCCAACTGGACCTGGCCGGCCTTAGTTTTATTAATCAGCCTTTCTTTTCTTCCCTATTCTCTCTGGGAGGCCTGGGGTAAATACACCAGCCTTCTTTTAGGTTTTTTTATTCTCTTTATCGGAATCATTTTTTCGTCAGAAAACGGCCAATCCTCCCAGCGCACAGCTTTTAAGCGAACTCCTCTGGATATCCCGATAATTCTCTTCTTTTTAGTCATTTTTATCTCTTTAAAAAAATCTCTCGTTTCGGAAATAAGCGCTGAAGAGTTCATTACCTGGATAAATTGTTTTTTTATTTATTTTTTTGCGGCGAATTTGAAAAATAAAAAACATTCCCTGTTAATTAAGACGGTTGTTTTTTGGGGAATATTGTTTGTCGGATTTGGGTTTTACCAAAGATTCTTTTTGCAAGTTAAAAATATTGATGGTAATTTTGCCAATCCCAATATTTTCGCCGGTTTTTTAATTTTAGTCATTCCGGTTATTTTTCTTGTTCCCTCTCCCCTTGTGGGAGAGGGCAGGGTGAGGGGCAATAAAAGTAGAGACGCAAAATTTTGCGTCTCTACAAACTTTGTCGGGGCAATATTTCTGATTGCTCTTTTTTTGACCGGTTCGTTAGGAGGAATTTTTAGCTTACTGCTGGCCTGGCTGGTATTTTATTGGTCCAAATTTAATCAAAAAGTCAGGATAGCCTTATTGCTCATCATCGGCCTTGCGCTGATTTGGGTGCTCTGGACAAAATTTCAGCAACCAGGGGTCTACAACCGGCTGATTTGGTGGCAAGGGGCGCTACGGATGATTGGGGAGCATCCGTGGTTTGGTGTAGGTTTAGGCGGGTTTGGGCGATTGTATTTAAAATATAAAACAGCCGGTTTAAATTCTACTTATGCCCATAATTTTTATTTGCAGTTAGCCAGCGAAATCGGGATAATCGGGTTGTTGATTTTTCTTTGGTTGATTTATCGTTTCTGGCGTTTTAGTCCGTTTTCCGGGATAAAAATCGGAATAGCGGCTGCGCTGATCCATAATTTTGTTGAGTATAATTTATTTTTAAGCAGCAACGGCTTTACTTTCTGGCTATTTTTAGGAATGGGTATCGGCGCATTAGAACCAACAAAAGTAAATTTAAAACTATCGAGAATAAGTTTTCTAATTTTAGCCGGTTTTATGGTTTTGGCCGCAGAAATAAATTTATTGAAATTTTTTTGGGCTAAACAAAATTTAAGCTGGGCGGGAAATGCTTTGCTGAAAAATAATCTTTCCCAGGTTTGGGAAAAATCGAAGATAGTCCTTAAATATAATCCCTATTCTTCGACGGCCCATTACTATTTATACCTGGTATTTTTGGGAAAATACAGCCAGGAAAAATACAGTTCTTATTTAGATGAAGCTGTTTTAGAATTGAGGTCAGCTTTAAGTCTCGAGCCGCACAATAGCAGGTATTGGGGCGAGTTAGGTAAACTTTATCTGTCGAAAGGAGAAGAAAAATTAGCTTTGGAATCAGCGCTTAAGGCCGTAGAAAATAATTTTTATAATTCTGGCAGCCACCGGATGTTAGCCGATGTGTATTCTCAATTAGGAGATAAACAGTCAGCGGAGAAAGAAACGGCCATCGCCGAGGGATTAGATTAATCCACATGCGCACATAATAATCATCGTAGGGGCGGGGTCCTCCCGCCCAAATATTTGGACATCCTGCGGTAGATTATGACCATAAAAATGTGGGCAACAAAACCGGATTGGGCGTGGTGAAAATATTGGGCGGGAGGACCCCGCCCCTACAATCAATGAAAAAACATATTTTAATTGGTCTAACTCTAATTTTTTTTGTTGCTCCCTGGTGGAAAGGAAGTAAGGAGACGATTCCGTTCAGTATTCTTAGTCTGCCGACTTTCATTTTACTTTTTTATTGGTTAAAATTATCCTGGCAGGAAAATAAATTATCTTTTTTGAAAGATCGGATCTGGGAGCCGATAATAATTTTTTATCTATTCAGCATAATTTCTTCTTTAAATTCAGTTTATTCGGGAAATGCTTGGGAATTGTTGTTTAGATTGGTCGTCTATTTTTTTCTTTTTCTGCTGATTTCCAGATATGCAACAATGAACTTTTCTTTTTTTATTTATTTTTTACTTTTTCTGATTTCTTTGACGCAAGGGATAATAGTTCTTGGGCAATATTATCTCGGCCAACCTCTGCTCGGAACTTTTACCAATCCGAATCATTTAGCCGGCTATCTGGTTTGCGGATTGGTGTCCGGTTTGGGGTATTTGTTATTCTCAAAATTAGCAAAAATACAAAAAATTGCTGTAATTAGCGGTTGTTTTTTTCTTTCAGCCGTTATTTTTTTGTTTAATTCGCGCTCCGCTTTACTCGCTCTGATACTGGTTAGTTTGATGCTTTTATATGCAAAATTTTCTTATCGTGGAATAATCGGGGCAGCGATAGTTTTGCTGATAATTTTCTCCTTGCTGCCGCGCCAGCGATTAGCTTCATTGGCAAAAATTGATCTTAATTCGGTTTACCGCGTAAAAATATGGCAGTCCGCGCTCGAGATGGTTAAGGAACATCCTTTTCTGGGCTGGGGACTGGGTAATTTTGAGTATGGGTTTGAGAAGTATGCTTATCCCCGAACAGATCGTCTCGCCCGGTATGGTCAGTCCACACGGTTTGCCCATAATGAATTTTTGCAAATCGCCAGTGAGTTGGGTTTACCCGCTTTAATTTTTTTTCTGGGCGCCATTTTTATTTTGTTGAAAAGAATTGATCAAAAAAGAAGATTATTTTCCGAAGAAAATAAATCGATCATCCTGATGGCCGGAGCAAATGTTGCGGTGTTATTACTTCAGGGTTTTTTTGAGTTTAATCTGCATTCACCGGCGGTGGCGTTAGTTTTTGTCTACTCTTCGGCGTTCGCCCTAGCGCCCTGGAACGGGGAAATAGGGAGCGCGGAGTTTAATAATTTCAGGAAAATAATTTCAGGATTTGCTCTAGCGGCTTTAGTTTGCTGGTTAGCGGCCGGTTTATTCAATAGAAATAATTTCCATCTTCATCGAAAATCGGGGGATACTTATTCATTGTTAGCCGGTGAAGAAAATTTTCGTCAGGCTTTGACCGAATACAAATTAGCCTTAGCGGATAAGCCGAATGATGTTTTTTCGCTTTTTTCTTTAGGTCAATTGTTTCTGCGTAAACTGGAGTATAAAAAAGCCGGTGATTATTTTTTACAGGCAATCAGGTTCGAACCATATTTTCTGGATTGCTGGTTTAATTTAGGACTAAGTTTTGCCGGCCGCGGCGATTATAAAAAAGCTCTGGGTTACTATCAACAGCTTTTAAAGCTGAAGCAACATTGCGATCAGAATTTTTCTTTTTCTGCCGGTTACGAAAACTCTTTAATGCTGGTCGATTGGCCAAATTTTTATAATTATCTGGCCGCCGCCTATTTTCACTTGGGCGATTACCCTCCGGCTTTAGAAAACTGCCGGAAATCTTTGGAATTATTGCCGGAAAACAGGAGTTTTTTAACTAACCTCAAATTGATTCAAAATAAAATGGAGAGGAAAAATTGAAACGGAGTATTTTTATTTTCCTTATTTTTGTTTTTATATTTTTAGCGGGAATTTTGCTGACCAACAAAATCTATTTCCAGCAGGATTTGACTTTTCTTTTTCATCCCTGGAGAACTTTTTCCGCCGAGAACATTCAAAAAGGGCAGCTTCCGCTTTGGAATGCTTATGCCAACGGCGGGATGCCTTTTTTAGCTAATTTTCAAACGGCGTTTTTTTATCCCTTATCGGGTTTTTTCTATCATTTTTCTTTTCCTGTCGCTTTAAAATTTTTTCTATTTCTCCACTTTTTTATCGCCGGATATTTTTTCTCGCTTATCGTTAAAAACAAAAAAGTTCCTTTTTTGGCGGGGATTGTTGCCGGTACAATTTTTGCTTTTAATGGATATTTTTCTTTGCGCTTTCAATTTTTAAGCCTTTTCGGTTCAGCGGTTTGGTTCCCCTTGATCTATATTTTTTGGCAAAGAAAAAAAGGTTATCTCCTGGGTTTAGGCTTGGCGTTACAGATTTTTTCCGGCTATCCGCAAATTTCGTTGATCTGCGCAGGGTTGTTAATGGTTTTTAACATTATTAAGAAAAAATTTTCTTTCAGGTTTATGTTTGTTTTTGCCTTTTTATTTTTGCTGGCTGCCGGTATTCAATTGCTGCCCGCAGGGGAGTTGTTTTTGCGTTCAGTGAGAGGGCAGGGTTTAGACTTTTCTGTCGCAAGTTTTTCTTCCACTCCCATCAAAAGTTTAGTGGAAATTGTTTTTCCCTTTGCCAGAAACGGTGCTTTTGGCGAGGAAGTTTTTGCTCTTTCCCGGGGCATAAGGATTGGCTTTCCGGGCCTGTTTTTATTGTTATTGTATTTCTTTTGGAATAAAAGAAATAAAACTTATGTATATCTGCTGCTTCTAACGACCATTACTCTGGTTTTAGGAAGGTTTACGCCGTTGTTTTATTTCTTTTATCAAGAGTTTTATTTTCTTAAATTTATTCGTTATCCCGGACAATTTAACTATCTGAATGTCATCCTCTTTTCTCTTCTCGCCGGCAAGGGAGTCAGCCTATTCTCTGAGCGGATTAAAAAATCGTTAATCATTGTCCTGCCGGCGGCTATTTGTTTGGAGTTGTCTTTTGTCCATCAAAATATGGAGAATATTACTTTGGCTGCCGCTAACAATAATTATTATTGGAAAAAAGAAAAAATTAATTTCCTGCAAAATAAATTAGACAGCTTTCGATTTTTTAATACTTTTAAAACTTTGAATTATACTTATCAACGCGATACTAAACAAGAATTTAATGTGAATAATTTTAGAGACCGGCTTTATGGATTTATCGGCTTACCTTATCATTTGTCAACAGCTTATGGCTATGGGGAACCCTTAGAGATTGGTCATTACCAGGAATTTGTGTTTAAGATGGGGCATCAACCGACGGTGGATTCCGCCAATAAATTGCTTAGTCTTTTAAATATAAAATATTTATTCAGCCGGTATCCGATAAACAGCAGGAGTTATCAATTGGTTTTCAGCCAAAGGGATACATTCGTTTATGAAAATAAAAATGTTTTGCCTTTCGTTTATCTGGTCGGAGAAGCCCGAATAGATAAACGACCGTTGGAGTATCTATCCGGAGAAATTTTTGATCCGCGTAAAGAGGTGATTTTAGAAAAAAATAATGAAAATTTAGTGAATCTCGGGGAAGGAAAAAATGATCCAGTTTTTTTCCCTGTGAAAAATGTCTCAAGGATCAAGGCCGAGTCAATTGATCTTGGCCGGCAATTTTTTACCAGCGGTTGGCTGGTGATTACGGAAAATTTTTATCCTGGCTGGCGGGCTTTTGTCGATGGAAAAGAAACAAAGATTTATCGAGGTAATCATACTTTTATGACTTTGCCTTTAAAAGAAGGGGAACATCGGATAAAAATAATTTTTGCTTCCCAACCTTTTTTTTGGGGTTTAATGGTTAGCGTTTTTACTTTTACCTGGATAACATTATTTGCTATAATCAGGCTGCGAAAATCAGGAAGGAAATTTATGATTCCCTCTCCCACAAGGGGAGAGGGAATGACATGTGCGAAAATCAGGAGGGAAATATGCTCGAAGTCAGTGTAATTATCCCGGTATATAACGAAGAGGAAAACATTTCTTGTTTAATGGCGGAGTTTTCGGCCGTTTTAAAAAAACTCGGCAAAAAATTTGAAGTTATCTTCATTGATGACGGCAGCAGTGATACTTCTTATGCCAAACTAGCCGCGCTGGCCCTCTCGGATTCGTCGATTAAGGTAGTCCGGTTTACCCGCAATTTTGGACAGACGGCGGCGATCGCGGCGGGCATCGCCGTGGCTGAGGGAAAAATTTTAGTTTTAAGCGACGCCGATTTGCAAAACGACCCGCAAGATATCCCTAGTTTATTACTCAAATTGGAAGAGGGCTACGATGTGGCCAGCGGATGGCGCAAAAACCGGCAGGATTCTTTTTGGAAGCGGCGGCTGCCTTCGCAAATTGCCAATAAACTAATCTCAATAATCACCGGTGTTAAACTGCACGATTATGGCTGTACCTTGAAAGCTTATCGCCAGGAATTTTTGAAAGATATCAAGCTTTACGGAGAGATGCACCGGTTTTTGCCCGCCTACTTGTCCTGGCTGGGGGCAAAAATTGCCGAAGTCGCCGTTAACCATCGAGCCAGGCAATGGGGAAAATCCAAATACGGGCTGGAACGGATCTTTAAAGTGGTTTTGGATCTGATGACCGTAAAATTTTTTGGCAGTTTTATTTCCAAACCGATTTATCCTTTTGGCGGCTTAGGGATGCTGCTGATTTCCGGCGGCGTTGTCTGCGGAATCGTTACTTTGATCGAAAAATATTTTTATGGTGTTTGGGCGCACCGCAACCCGTTACTGTTGTTGGCCATATTTTTATTTATCGTCGGTCTGCAGTTTATAATTTTAGGTTTACTGGCCGAAATCCTGATCCGCACTTATTACGAAACCAACAACCGTCCTCCCTATAAAATAAAAGAAAAGGTTAATCTGGGTCATGAGTCATGAGTTTTGAGTTTAAAAGACTAGATTTCTTTGAGCTCATAACCCATAACACATGGCTCATGACCTCTGTTTTTTTAAGGTGAGGTATGTCCGATAAAATATCCCGTTTTTTACTGTTATCCCTGATTTTTCTTACCTTATTCGTCACAACAACCGATGATTATTTAATTATTGGTCTGACCGGAGGTTTGGTCTGCGGATTTTTAATTTATCTTTTTTGGCAGAAAGAAATTTTCTTCCCCTCTGTTTTAAACGGACCGGCGCTGATTTTTATCGGGTATAGTCTGATTTCCTTAGGCACAACCGCTAATTTTCATTCCACCCTGCTGACAATTTTAAAATTTATTACTTATTTTCTGCTTTTTTTTGTTCTGCAGAATATTTGTTCTTCCGATGATAAAAAAAAGCTGGAAAATTTTGTTTTCCTTATTCTGTTAATTGCAGTAATTCGCGGCTCGTTCCAGTTTTATCAGTCTGGGGCAATCAGTATGGTTCCGAATAATAATATCTTTTCTTCCTTCCTAAATATTTGTATCTTAATCAGTTTAAACCGCTTAGTCGATGAGCGGTTTATTCCTGGAAAACCGGAATTGTTGGGAAGGGTTTTAAAATTAACGCTGATCATCTTGGCGATGGCGCTTGTTTTTTTTACTCTTTCCCGGGGAGGGATAATCAGTCTCCTGGCGGGGATAATCATTCTTTTCTATTTGAAAAAATTAAAAAGTATTGGCTGGATAATAATTTCCGGTTTGCTGATTTTTTCTTTAATTCCTTTGGGTAACCAACAGCCGCTGGGCAAAAGAATGATTGCCAGGTTAAAAAGCGATCCCAATGTTTGGGAGCGAATTGTTCTCTGGCAAGATGTCGGTAAATATATCGCTGATCGGCCTTTGCTGGGAAGCGGTTGGGGAACTTTTAATGATTATTATCCGCAGTATAAAAGTCTGCCTGGGTTTAAAACTGCGGCTTATGCCCATAATGAATATCTGCATCTGATTGCGGAAGGGGGGGGAGTCGGTTTCGCTTTGTGGTTGTGGCTATTGGCGATCTTAGGTTTCTATTTGTATAAAAACAGAACTTCACATCCCGAATATTTTGCCGTCTTTGCCGCTGTTCTTTTACAGGCTGGTGTCGATTTTAATTTGCACAGTTATTCGGTCGTAATTCCTTTAGTATTTTTTGCCGGATTATTTTTGCCGAAAAATGAACCGGTGATGCTTAATAAATATCTCCGCTGGACCTTGCTGGTTTTTATTCTTCCCTTATTTTATTTATTTTTTTCTTTAGGCTGGGGATTCCGGGAGTGTTTGACCGCCGTTAAATATAGCCGGCAAAATCAAGCGGAGCAAGCGTTTAGCCAAATGAAAAAGGCGATGCTTTGGGATCCGGTTTTTGCTCTTTACCACAAAGAATTGGCTGATTTTTACCGGGATAGAAACGATTTGAAAAATTATCAAAATGAACTCAGGCTGGCGATCAGTTTGGAACCAAGGAATGTCTGGTATCTCAGAAAATTTGCCCTCTTTTGTTCCGAGTATCAGGAATGGAATTCAGCGGTAGATTTGTTCCAACGGATCATTTTACTGGCGCCCAATGCCCCGATGTTTCGCAATGAATTGGCTGATGTTTACTTAGCCGCCGGTAAACCCAAAGAAGCGCAAAAAGAATTAACTGTTGCGCTGCAATTAGCTCCGGATAATCGATTGATCAAGGAAAAACTGCGGAGTATAAAATAGGGGTTTTGCCTGCACAAAAGTAAAGACGCAAAATTTTGCGTCTCTACAAACTATTAATTCTCTTCTTTATAGAGCTTAACCTTACCCACATCTTTTTTTATTTTTTGCTGGACACATTTGATTGAATTTGCTATCTTATTTATATTATGGGAAAACAAATTCCGTTAACTGTCTGTGGCAAAGATTTTAGCCAACACAGTTTAAATCGCATAAA
>JBDRON010000062.1:0-47463 GCA_043810025.1 Elusimicrobiota bacterium | reverse complement strand
GATGCAGTGGCCGCCCCAACCCGGCCCGGGATAAAAGGGCATAAAACCGAACGGTTTGGTCTTCGAAGCTTCAATCACCTCATAGATATCCAGGCCCATCCGGTCATATAACATTTTCAGTTCATCGTCCTTTTTGTTAATTAAAATTCATTCTTCAACTTAATGTTCAATTTATGAACATTTTAATACTTTCATCAATTTCTGTCAAGAGAATTTAGCTGCAGAAAAAAAACGGCTGCCATGCTTTAAAGTGTAACGGGTTGCTGTCTTTTTGATTATTTCGTTAATTTTCTGATATTTGCTAAATGATTATCTTGCCGCCTTCAGTGTTAGAAAAAGCCGAAATTGTCTCAATAATTTCATTGGATTGGGATAGAGATTGAAAACTGTTATATCTTCCCTTTCAGATATTCCAGGACAACTAATTTAACTCTTTTAGCTAAAACAATTGCCTGTTGGGCATCTTCCTTTGGGATATCATAATAAAGTTCATCAGGATATCTAACTTCAACACCATAACTTGATAAAATTTCTATATCTCCTATTTTTGATTCCATTAATGGTTCAACCCGTTTACACAACAAAATAAGATCTTCCAGCGAATGTGTCTTCGGAAATTCTATTGCATGGAATGTAAGAAAACCTTTTAGGTATTTTTCCGCGCACTGCTGAGCATGAAAACATATCGTATCACAAGGAGGACTTTCCATTTCCAGGGTATGATCGGCATTTATCAGATCATTTTCCGCTTTCTTAAACCAGCCTTCCACCACCAATAATTTATCACTTTTTTTCATAAAGAATCTTCCCCCGATGAGCGGCAGGATAAATAATTGTTCCAATAATATCCTTAAATCGTTCAAATTCTTCCGGTGTCTTTACAATGATGTCTTTAGGGAAACCTAAATTTTTAAGCGCTTTTCTCAGAGCCAAAGCTCGCTTATGAGGTTTTTCCCGAGTATTCATTATTACCATAATATCAATATCGCTATCGGAAGTAGGATGACCGTAAGCATACGAACCAAAAAGAATAATTTTTTCTGGATTAAAATTGCTGGTAATCTTTCTGGTAATTTCATTTAAATAGAATTCAATGTCGATCATATTACCTCATACTTGAGCCAAACTGGATAGCGGCTATCAAAATAATATTTCGTTACCATTTGAAACGGCTGAGAAAATTCTTCAAACTTTTTATCTATTTTAATCGC
The DNA here is from genome assembly GCA_043810025.1 of Elusimicrobiota bacterium. Classification (GTDB taxonomy): domain Bacteria; phylum Elusimicrobiota; class JBDRON01; order JBDRON01; family JBDRON01; genus JBDRON01. Next base: position 46,252 of record JBDRON010000062.1, on the reverse strand, counting down.
TTCGCCAATCAGACTTATTAAATCATGAATTTTTCTTAACTCCCAGCCATTGCTAATCAAGAAGCCTTTGAGATATTTCTCAGCCGCTTGTTGAACAAAAAACGCAACATCTTCTAACGGACGCTCGTTTTTCAACAGAAACTCTGCCTCCGAAAGATCTTTATCAGCTATCTCAAACCATCTTTTTACTTCATCGGCGGCCATAAAGCACCCTGCCTTTTGTTATTATTTGCTTTATAAAACTATTGCCTTTTTCTATGCTATTTTTAAGCTCTTCAGGTGTATAAACCAACAAATCAAGAGGAATTTCAAGATTTTCTTCATAAACGATATTTCTAATTTTTAACCATCTTTCAGTGGATGATTCCCCGGTTTCCTTTATTATCAGCATATCCACATCGCTATCCCTTGTTGGATTTCCCCAGGCGTGGGAGCCAAATAAAATTATTTTTTCAGGTTGATATTGCTTTTGTATTTTCTTGACGATTTTTTTAATTATTTCTAACACTAACTTCACCTCGTAAACTCCAATTATTATCTCTCAAAAACACCTTCCATATTCCGAAAATAGAATTCAGGGAACTCAATGTTCATATTATGAACATTATAGACTGAAGATCAATTTTTGTCAAAGAAAAAAATATTAATTATTTGAGTTTTTCAAAGATGTTGTTTAGCGCGGAAAAAACTTCTTCACTTCTGATAAAATCGTAAATTACTTTTGCCCGGTCTAAGTCATAGATATGGACTATTTGATTTCTTTTTTCCACCATATCAACAAATATTCCTTCATCTTTTTCTTGGATGAGACCGATTTTAAACGCTTCTTTAAAACACCTTACCGGTGTAGGACAATCCAAACCTTCTTCCCTTAAATACTCTTTTAGCGCCTTCCACAGGCTTTCAAAAACATATTCAAATCGTTTTGTCGTTACTTCAATAATTAATTCCTCATTCAAAAAATCAAACAGCCCCTCGGATTTCACTATCTCTTTGTATTTGCTAAACGCTTTTGCAAATTTTTCCAAAGATCGTTGAAATTTTTCGGTTTGCGCCATATAATCCCCTTTGCTAAAATATTTTCCAATAACCCGGAGGCAATTCCTTCTTCCGTTAAATTAACTAAATCAATATCTTTTAAAGTGTGCGCCTGCTCGTTTAATTCTTCCCTGATTTCAGAAATAATTCTCGGGAGTATTTCCTTGCTCCTATATACCGCAATATCGATATCTGAACTTCGGTTACTGTTATTCGCGGCGAGAGAACCAAAAACAAATAATAAATACTCCCTACCCAGATGCCGGCTCAATATAGAGATAATCTCATTTTTTATACTTTCTTTGATTTTCAAGATTTTCCCTGTTTTGTTCAAAACTTCTTAATCTATTCAGCGCCTCGGCCGGTTTTGAAGTATTCGATGGTTTTCTTTAGACCTTCATCTAAATTCACTTTGGGCTGCCATTTTAATAATTTATTGGCTTTGGTTGTATCCGGCTGGCGGACTTTAGGATCGTCCTCAGGCAGGGGTTTAAAGATAATTTTGCTTTTGCTTTTGGTCAGCTGAATGATTTTCTTGGCGAAATCCAGAACGGTCAATTCCCCGGGATTACCGATATTCACCGGCTCGTTGAGCGAAGAGAGTAACAATTGATAGATACCCTCGATCAAATCGCTGACATAACAGAAACTGCGCGTCTGTTCTCCTGCTCCGTAAACCGTCAAAGGCCGGCCTTTTATTGCTTGAGTGATAAAATTCGGCACTACCCGGCCGTCGTTTTTTCGCATCCGCGGGCCGTAGGTGTTAAAAATCCGGACAATGCGTACCGGCATTCGATGATAGCGGTGATAAGCCATGGTCATCGCTTCGGCAAAACGTTTAGCTTCATCGTAAACCCCCCGCGGGCCGACCGGATTGACATTCCCCCAGTAATCCTCCGGCTGCGGATGAACCAGCGGGTCGCCATAAACCTCGCTGGTCGAGGCCAACAAAAATATGGCTTTTTTCTCTTTAGCTAAACCCAAAGTTTTATGGGTTCCCAAAGCCCCGACTTTTAGGGTAGGGATCGGAAACTCCAAATAATCCAGCGGGCTGGCCGGTGAAGCGAAGTGGAGCACCGCATCCAATTTTCCTTCCATATATAAATAATTAGTGACATCATATTTAACAAAACTAAATTTTTTGCTGCCAAACAGATGAGCGATATTGTCTAAATTGCCGGTGATTAGATTATCCAAAGCGACAACGGTATGTCCCTTGTCGATCAGATAATCGCTCAGATGCGACCCTAAAAATCCCGCTCCACCGGTGACTAAGATCCTCATTCCATCTCACCTTTTCTTAATTTTTTCGATAAATTCTCTAAAAAACGCCAGAAAAATCCCCAAAAACATCCCCAGCCCGGCTCCGAGCATTAAATCTTTTTTGCGTGTGGTGACCGGTAATGTTGGTAAATAAGCCGGGGAGATTAATCTTACCTCGCCCAAAACGATTCCTTCGGCGATGCGCGCTTCTTCATTTTTAGTATAAAGCGCCTGATAAGTTTCCTGTTTATCCCCCACATCCCTGGACAAATCGACATATTCCAAATTCTTGTTGTTGATTGTTTCCTTTAATTTATCCACTTGTTTTTGCAGCTCCCCAATCAATCCCTCAAAATATATTTTATCCGCTACGGCAACTTTTTGTTCTGTTCTGGCAAAAACCAATCTTCTTTCCAAATCCAGATAAATGGGATTAACCTCTTCCGTTTTTAGTTTGGATTTTTCCAGCCATTCTTTTTGCTTGCCTTCCTGAACGATCTTGTTCCATAAAGCCTCGTCATCAATTGACTTGGAAACGACCGTAAACTTTTCCTGCCTGCTTAATTCGGCTCCCAGCTCTCCGATCAGGGTTTGCTTGGATTGAACTTCAGTCTTCAGTTCCAATATTCTCTTTTTGGCTTCAAACAACTTGGTTTCTAAAACCTCCGCATTTTTCTTCATCAAATCCAGCTTGGATGCGTTGTTGAACCGGCTTAATTTTGCTTCGGCCTCTCTTAACTTACTCCGCGTTAGATTAAATTGATTAATAATTAAATCCGTGGTCCCTTTGGTTTCGCGAGCCATCGTATCTTCGATCAGCTGGATATACTTCTCGGCCCAAACATCGGCAATCTCCTGAGCCATTTTCGGCGTATCGCTTCGACTAAGCATGTTCAACACGTTAGCATTATCGCTTTTTTCCACCTTTAAACTGTTCAATAGTTCAGCTGCTGTAAGATTTAATTTTAATTCCGCAATAATTCCATTCAAAACTGTTGTGGACTTCAAGAAAACCACATGGGTATCCAAATTAAAAGTCGGTCTGATCTCACCCGTCTTGCTCTGGTTAAGAAAAACCTGCAAACGGGAAGGGGTAATCAAGACCGCCACCTTTGATTCGTAATAGGGTTTCTTTAGCAAGGTCTTAATCCCGAAAATTAAAAACACTCCGATAAAGACAGAAAATATTATCGCTTTCCGGCGAATTAAAACCTCAACCAAATCCATTAAATTTATTTCCTGTTCTTCCATCTGTTTATCCCCTCCCGATCGATTTATAGATAAAACCGGCGTCTTGCATTTTTTTTGGCTGATAAATATTCCGGGCATCGATTAAAACCGGTGTCCGCATAATTTTTTTAATCCTGGTAAAATCCAGCTTCTTAAATTCCGCCCATTCGGTAATCACTACTAAGGCATCGCTATTCTTTGCCGCCGTGTAGGCGTCCGGAGAATAAGTAATTTTGGGTAAAACACTTTTTGCTTTCGGCATCGCTGCCGGATCATAAGCTTTAATTTTTGCCCCGGCCTTAACTAAATAGTTAATGATCTCAATCGAAGGAGCAAAGCGCATATCGTCGGTGTCCGGTTTAAAGGCCAGCCCTAAAAAACCGATGGTCTTTCCCTTGATTATCCAGAGGGCCTCTTCGATCTTTTGGCAAACTATTTTTTTCTGTTGTTCATTAATATTTTTTACCGCTGATAGCAGTTCAAAATTATAGCCGAGTTTATGGGAAATAAACAAAAACGCTTCCAAATCCTTAGGGAAACAAAAACCGCCAAACCCGGCCCCGGCATTTAGAAAACTTCGGCCGATTCTTTTGTCCAGACCCATCCCTTCGGCGACCTTCACCACATCCGCCCCGACCCGTTCACAGATATTGGCTACCGCATTGATAAAAGAAATTTTTGTCGCCAAAAAAGAATTGGAAGCATGTTTAATCAATTCGGCGCTTTTTATATCGGTAACGAGTATCGGCGCATTCAACGGCCGATAAATTTCCTGCAAAATTTTTGCCGCTTTTTCCGTATTCACCCCTAAAACAATCCGATCGGGATGAAGAAAATCATCCACCGCCGATCCTTCCCGCAAAAATTCCGGGTTGGAAGCAACGTCAAACTCCACCCCTGGCCGGCCGTATCTTTTAATGCTTTGGAATACCTGCTCTCCGGTTTCTACCGGCACCGTGCTTTTTTCCACAATCAGCTTGTATTTCTTTAACCTTTTAGCAATACAGCGGGCCACTTCCTCAATATTGGACAAATCCGCGCTTCCGTCCGGACGCGGCGGCGTTCCCACGGCGATAAAAATCACTTCCGCTTCATCGATGCCTCTGTTTAAATTATTACTGAAGGAAAGCCTTTTTAATCCGGTGTTTTTTTTAACTAGATCTTCCAACCCCCGTTCGTAAATCGGCATTTGCCCTCTTTTCAAAAGAGCAATTTTTGCCCGATCGTTATCCAGACAAATAACCTTATTCCCCAGCTCCGCCAGGCACGTACCGGTAACCAAACCCACATAACCTGTGCCCACAACTGTGATCTTCACGAATCAAACCTCCGAAAAATTATTTTAAATTAGGCCGAGCTGCGCTCGGAACTTTACACACCTGTGACATTTTTTCCCTCTTTAAAAAGAGGGGTAGGGGAGATTTAGACAATATTTCTTATTTTCAAAATCCCCCTTAATCCCCCTTTCAAAAAGGGGGAACACACACAAAACAAACATTGAAATTACCACTTGGAATATGAGTTTTTAGTATACATAATTATCTTAAAAAAAACAAGGTTGACTTTTTTTGTTTTTTGTCCTAAGATAGCTTTACTCGATAATGACTAGCCGAAGTGGCGGAATTGGCAGACGCGCACGGTTCAGGGCCGTGTATCCGTTGAGGATGTGGGGGTTCAACTCCCCCCTTCGGCAATATATAACGCAAAACTTAAAGCGCAAAACGTAAAGTGAAAGGCTAAGACAAGAAACCAAGAAACGCGGCCTGTCCTACATTATTTTTATTTTCTGCCAAAGGTCTTTGATCTGTTTTTGTCTTTGTCGGCAGGGTAACGAGGAGTTAATGAGAAAATCCGCTCTTTTCTTTTTGTAGGAAAACGGCAATTGAGAACCAATCCGCAGCAAGGCTTCCTTCCTGGTTAATTTATCCCGCTGGATCAAACGTTTAATTTGAATCCGGAGAGGTACCCAGACAACGATTATTTTGTCGGCAAAGTTAACCGGTCCGGCTTCAAAAAGCAGAGGTATTTCGACAATGATTAAGGAAGACTTTTCTTTTTTTATTCTTCGCTTTAATTCTTTAATAATCTGCGGATGGGTTAACCGGTTGAGCAATTGCCGGCGGGAAGTATCCTTAAAAATCAGCTTAGCCAATTTTTTACGATCCAACTGACGATCAGGATTGACTACTTCCGGCCCAAAGGCTCGAATGATTTTTTTTTCTAAGGACGATCCTGGTTTAATTAATCGGCGGGCAATACAGTCAGCGCTTAACGTTGTTACTTTAAATCTGCCGAATTCCCTTAGAACAGCGGATTTCCCCGATCCGATACTGCCGGTCAAGGCGATAATAATTTTTTTAGTAGCGGGAGACATTCATTTTATTTATTTGTTTTTAGGTAAACTAAAACTAATCTGAAAACTCCTGTTGGATAAATTTTCCGCGGCTATTTTTCCTCTGTGTATTTCAATTATCGCTTTAGCCAAAGCCAGCTTGGGATCCGGTAAAAATGATTTTTTCTCCAGCATCGCTAAATTTGTCAGATTACTAATCACCAAATTAATTTGTTCGGTATTAAGATTTTCTCCCGCCAGGGTGATTGTAATTTTTACCTCTCCCTCCTCTTCAGCGCCAACAATTGCCACCACACCGTAAAGATTGATTACTTCCAGGCAGAGTTCAATTAAAGTGGTGATCGCCTCCTCCAACTTGTCCTCATCGCCAAAGACTGCGGGAAAATTTAAGCTAAAATCAAGATTAAATTGAATTTTCCTGGCCTTGATTTCTAATTTAGCCAACACCCGCTTAATCACATCGTGCAGATTGATTGATTTCCAGGAAGCCGGTATTTTTTCCGATTCCACCTGAGAGGTATTAATCAATTTTTCCATTATCCGTAACAGGCGGCCGGTTTCCAAATCGATAATTTTTAAATATTCTTTCCTTTTAACCTCATTAATTTGATTGTCTTTCATTTGCAAGGTCATGGCAAAACCTTTTATTGTGGTCAGCGGCGAGCGCATTTCGTTGACAATCAAAGAAACAAAGCTCGATTTAGCCTGTTCAAAATCCTCTAATTGTTTATAGGAATCAGAAAGCTCAATAAAATTTTTTTTCAGATTCATCATTGCTTTCTGGGAGCTATTTTTCCCGAACACAACGATCAATATTGAAATTAAAAATATTAAAACAACGGAAAAAACCAAAACCATTTCCATCAAACCCATCTTTCAACTCCTTGCTATTAAATTAGCGCACCTTCGGTGCGGGCTTTTTAAAATTCCCCTCTTTTATTAAAGAGGGGTTAGGGGAGTTTAACCTTCTCTTTTTTAACCCCCTTAATCCCCCTTTGAAAAAGGGGGAAAACTTCAACAACATTGAATTTCCCATGTCAAATTAATCTTCACCCGCTCTAGCCTGCTTCTGTGCGGTTTCGGCCTTTTGCTTTGGCATTATACATGGCTTTATCCGCCGCCTTTAAGAGATCCTCTTTGGTTTTAATCTCCGGCTGCGGAAACCCGCAAACACCTAGACTAATAGTAACAGAATATTTATTGTCTTGTCCAGAAATTTTTTTGCCGCAGATCGCCTTTCTTATTTTCTCCGCAACAAAAACGGCTTTTTTTATATCTGTCTCCGGAAGAACCAGAACAAACTCTTCGCCGCCATAACGGGCCACCAGATCGTTTCTTCGAATATTTTTTTTCATTCTTGCCGCAATATTTTTAAGAATAATGTCTCCCTCCAGATGCCCATACCGGTCATTGAATTTTTTAAAAAAATCAATATCAATCAGAACACAAGACAACTGAGATTGATAGCGCAAGGCCCGGTCGAATTCCCGCTTAAAAAATTGCATAAAATAACGATAATTATAAAGCTGAGTCAATCCGTCCAAAGTAGAAAGTTTTTGAGTTTCCCGATAGTGGATACAATTACTGATTGCGCTGGCTAAATGCTCGCAAACCTCACTGGCAATAGTTATGTCCTGTTCGCTAAATTTATCGGAATCTATCCTGCCATTAAGATTTAAAACACCAATTAAATTTTTTCCGACAATCAAAGGGATGCTTAAAGCAGAGTTGTCCGGATATTTGCTGCGCAATTCCTTACGCGCATAGGGGGAATTGGAAAACTCTTTGACAAAAATTAGTTTTTTATACTTTACCACATCCCCCATTACCGTTTTTTCCGAAGTGTTTAAACGAATTTTTTCATTTTGCCTGAGATCTTGATGGTTATGCACCGCCAGTTCCAAACAGAGATCTTTCTCATAATACAAAAACAAAGAAAATAATTTTATCTCCAATAAATCCGGCAGTCTCTCCCTAACCAACTGAAGAATTTCCGTTAAATCCAACGTGTTGATCAATTTGCTAAAATTGGCAATCTCATTGATTTTTTTTAAATAAGCAGTCAGTTCATCCTGAAGACTTTTAATCCTTAAATGGGCGCGTACCCGCGCCAACAAAATTGACAACTCATAAGGTTTATTAATATAATCGTCAGCCCCCGCCTCAAATCCCAGGATCACATCTTCCTCGTTAATCCTGGCCGTCACCATAATCACTTGGATCTGTTTTAGCTGGGGATCCGATTTTATTTTTTTACAAATTTCCATGCCATCGATACCCGGTAGCATCACATCCAACAAAACTAAATCCGGCAATAGCGATTTTATCTTCTCTAACGCCGATACCCCGTCTATCGCCGTAAAGACATCGTAACCATAAGAAGAAAGCCCATCTTCTAAAAGGTCCCGATTATACTCGCTGTCATCTACCACCAAAATTTTAGCTTTATATTCCAAGAGATCCTCGCTTTGCTACCCGCTCACTTTTCTTCTTTCAGGTAAATTTTAATTTTAGACATTAAGAGATCTTCGCTGAGCGGCTTGCTTAGATAATCGTCGCATCCTACCATCTTAGCTTTATCTTCGTCACTGCTCATCGCATGCGCCGACAAAGCAATGATCGGAATATGTTTTGTCGCCTCATCCGCTTTTAATCTCTTCGTTGCCTCCCAACCATCGACCTCCGGCAAAGACAAATCCATAATAATTAAATCCGGATTCTCTTTTTGGGCCAATTCTATCCCTTCCCGGCCGTTGGCCGCTCCAAACACCTCGTATTCTTCTTCCAAAATTTGCATGATTAAATCCCGATTAATATCCACATCTTCCACCACTAAAATTTTCTTCATTTTACAACTCCCTTGATCCGAAATATATTTATATTAGATTTTATTTGTTCTCTTCTTCACTTTGCAAGGGTAAGGTCAGCGAAAATGCTGAACCCTCCCCTAATTTACTCTGCACATAAATGTCACCCCCTAATAGAACACATAATTTCTTCGTAATTGTCAACCCCAATCCTGTTCCACCGTAAATTCTTGTCGTAGAACTATCGACTTGACGGAACTCTTCAAAAATGGCGTCCAGATGATCCGGCGGTATGCCAATTCCCGTATCGATTACTGATATTTCCAAAAACTTTTGCCGTTTAACAGGTCCATCCATTAAAAGGATGTTCACGGTGGCGTCATTACGCGCCGCTTCACTAAAAGCTCCGGGAAACTCCAATGTTCTAAGGGCAATCGTAATCGAACCTTCCTTCGTGAACTTTACCGCATTGCCTAAAAGGTTAACCAAAACCTGTTTCACCCGGTTGGGATCGGTATTTACAAACAGCGGTTTGTTTCGATAACGTTTCACCAACGACAAACTTTTTTCCTTGGCCTGGGGCTCAATACTATGCAAGGACTCCTCCATCAAATTGATGATATCGCAGCTCTGCATACTAATCGTCATCTTCCCAGCTTCAATTTTGGACAAATCCAGGATATCATTGATCAAGGATAAAAGATTATTGGCGCTAATTTTAACTTTCTCTAAATTTTCGTATTGCTTAACCGGTAGAACATCTTTGGTTTTTCTCAACACTAAAGTGGTAAAACCAATAATCGCGTTCATCGGTGTGCGCAGTTCGTGCGACATGTTGGCCAAAAACCGGCTTTTCAGCTGAGTCGCTTCCATCGATTTTTGATAAGCGCTTTTTAATTCTTCCGCCCGCAGATGCAATTTCTCGTCGCGGTCGCGTAAAGACTGCACCATCAAATTGAATGATGTGGCTAAAACTCCGATCTCATCTTTCGTTTTAACCGGCAGCGATCTGGTTAATCCGCCCTTGGCAATCTGTTCTGCCGCCTTACTCACTTCGACAATCGGCTGGGAAATTCGCCGGCTAAAAAGATTGGTTAAGACGGTTACTAAGCCCAGCAAAAAAACCGTAAAGATCACCGCAATCAACTCTATTCTATTTACATCTTTAAAAATATCCTGAATATCCTGTTTGACCACCAAACCCCAGCCAACCAAAGGAATATTAATATGCCGGTAAGCGGCAATCACCGGAACATTCCGATAATCCACCGTATCAATTATACCCTGTTTACCCTCGGCGGCCAGCTTAATGGAAATATCCGGATGGGAAAATTTCTGAAAAACGGCAATTTGACTATAGGCTGATTTCATCAGCGGAATTTCGTCTCTGTTGACCAGAATTATTTCCCCTGTATCACCTAACCCGGTACGATCCTGTAAAAAAGAGCCTAAGATGTTATCGACCGAAATTAAACAGACCAAGACTCCAGCCGTTTTACCGGTAGGTTCGCCTGTTTTAAGATCCACCAAAGGTATCGCTTTGGATAAAGCCATCATCGTTTTACTGGAATTTTCGGAATAATAAATATCTTTAATATAGATTCGATTGCTCTTTAAAGCCTCCTGAAAAACTGATGAATCTTTTCTGTCTTCGCCGATAGTAATCGGATCGGTGGAAATTAAAATGCGGCCGGAATTTGGTTCAATAATGAATATTTCATCATAGTTTAAAGTTTCTCCGCCTTGCACAAAAGCGTCAAGATAGTCCAATAAATCATCGTACTCATTTTGATACTCGGCATAATTATCATCTCTAATCGACTTGATAATTTTACCCAGCTTTTTTCTCACTAAGATTGTGTTGGCGATAATATTTGTATCGCTGATTCTTTCTTTCAGCCAGTTTTCCAGAATATGTTTTTTGTCATCGGCAATGGAAGCCAGCCGCAGTCTTTTTTCCATCTTCAATGTTCTTTGAGAAAGAAAATGACTGGGAAAAATACTGATCAGTATCACCAGTAATGTCGACACACTAAACCAAAGCGACAATTTAGTTTTAATACTGGTCGATTCCTGCCTGCCGATAAGCTTCAATAACATTTTTATCATTTGGCTCTTAGCCTCTTAGGCTCTTAGGCTTTTAGGCTTTTAGGCTCTTACGCTCTTAGCCTCTTCAGCCCTTTCTTTATATCCTCACTAATTATGTAGATCGCCGGAACAGCCAGAAGGGTCAGAAAAGTTGAGCTGAACAACCCGCCGATCACCGTAATCGCCAGCGGGGACCACATCGCGGCTCCGTCCGAGCGGTCTAAAGCCATCGGCAGCATCCCTAAGACCGTTGTTGCCGCCGTCATCAATATCGGACGCAGTCTGTTTTGACCGGCCCGGACTATCGATTTAAACAAAGAATGTTTTTGTTGGCGCAGAAAATTAGTTCGATCAACTAAAATAATGGCATTTTTCACCACTATTCCGCCTAACATCACCACCCCCATAAAAACCCCGATACTCACCGACGTATGCGTAAGCCAAAGACACAAAAATGCTCCAATCGTCTCCAGCGGAACGGTAACCATAATGATGAACGGCTGGTAGAACGATTCAAACAATGATGCCAGAACGGCATAAATCAGAATGATCGTCACGATTAAAGCGAACCCGAATTCCCGGACATTTTCCTTCATCTGAATGTAGTCGTCGCCAAACTGATAGAAATAATCCTTAGGAAATTTAATCTTCGTTAAATTTTTTTCCAGTTTTTCTACCGCCTTACTTAAAGGAATCCGCCCCAAATTGGCGCTGGTCTGAATCATCCTGTTTTTATTCTTCCGCCAGATTTCGCTGGGCGCTAAACCATACTCAAACCTGGCGATCTGTTCTAAATAAAGTAGTTTTTTGTCCCCGGTAACCAAAGTTATTTTACGAAGATCATCAATGTTTTTCCGGTATTTTTCGTCCAAACGGGTAATTACTTCCACTTCTTTAGACTCGGTATGAAACAAGGTAGCGCGCAGGCCGCGCAGACAGGCATGCAAAGTTTCGGCTATTTCCTTAACACTCAAGCCAAAGAAAGCCGCTCTTTCCCGGTCAACATTAACGGTCAACTCCGGACGGCCGGGACGGTAGCGCAATTTGACATCGCTCAACCCGGGAATAGCGCCCATTTCTTTGCCGATGGCGTTGGCCAACTGAACTAAAACCGTATAATTATATCCAAAAACATCGACAACAATCTCGCGGGAAGAAGTCTGCTCGGAGAAATAAATAAAGGCGTCAAATTCCTTGCCGATATTTTTAATCTTATCCCGGATTATTTCGATCACATCCTGTACCGTCTGCTCACGTTTACCCTGCGAAATCAAGCTGACATAAACTTTACTGGACCAACCCTCGATTCGGGAAGAGATGTTTTTGACTACCCCCTTTAGTTCCGGAATACCCCTGATTTTTTCTTCAACCTGAGCGACGATCTTATCCGAAATATCCAGCCGCGCCCCCGAAGGCAGTTCCACAAAAACCACAAATTCGTTTTGTTCACCGCTGCTGATAAATTCCTTGGCCAGCCCAAACTGATAAATCAGCAACGACAGAACAAAAAGAATAACAACCAGCAAAACATACCAATAACGATATCTGATCGCCAGAAAAAGAAGTTTCCGGTAAAATGAATATTGGGATTTTCCATAACTTTTATCTTTCACCTTTTTTTTCCGGAAAGGCCGGAAACTTCCAAACGGCCAGGAAATATTGATCAGCCGTTTGGACTCCGAGATATCCCCCAAACGAAGGCGGGAAACTAAATAAGGGATCAGGGTTAAGGAAATGAAAAAAGAGGAAAAAAGGGCAAAAGTGACGGTTAAAGCCAGCCCTTTATAAAGAATTTTTATTTGCGGACTAAAAAAAACGATCGGCAAAAAGACAATAATTGTGGTGAGAGTCGAGGCTAAAATGGCCAGCACCATTTCCCGGCTGGAACTAATTATTGTTGTAAACATCAACGGCGTAAAAAATTCTGTTTTTTTTCTCTCTAAATATTGAAAGATGTTTTCGGTTACCACGATAGAATCATCGACCACCATTCCGCAGGCCAGGGCCAGCCCGGAAAGGGTCATTACATTCAAGCTAAGCTCTAACGGATACATAAAGATGAAAGTAAAAACTATGGACATCGGGATCGCGGCGGCCACGATAAATGTCGCCCGGATATCCAGGAGAAAAAAAGCCAAAACAACGCTCCCCAAAAGCAAGGCATAAAGATAAGGCGCCAGCACATTCTGATTCACCCGAAAAAAATACAGGAGGACCAAAACCAAAATCAACGCTCCTAAAATCACCGCGCTGGAAAAAGAAACCACATTTTTCTTCACCAAAAATATGGATAGAACCAGCACAACCAAAACTGCACCATACAACAAGGATATTTTCACCGCATCGATGGCTTCTTTGATATACACCGCCTGGTTGGAAATTATTGTTAACTCCGCTCCCCCCGGCAGGAATTTTTTAAAATTCGACAACTCATCAACGATGGTTTGGCAAACCTTCACCGTATTGGAACTGCTTTCTTTTTGAATATATAAGGAAACCGTGCCTTTACTATTCAGCCGCGAATAACTTTCCGGCTCCAGATAAGAATCTTTCACCTCAGCTACATCTTTAAGCCGGATCAGAGAACCTTCCGTGGAATAAAGCAGGCCGATATTTTTTATTTCCTCCAAACTCTGAAACCGGCCGACTATTTGGGCGCCGGATCGATCCCTGGTTCTTTCAATGTCTCCGGCTAAAAGGTTGAGATTATTTAAGCCCAGAGCCGAGGTCACCCGCTGAAGCGGTAAAGTTAAACCTTGCAAGCGGGACTGATCCAGTTCAATGAGGATTTTCCTTTCCCGGCCGCCGCCGATTTCAATGTTGGCCACCCCGCTAATTCTCGACAGCCGGTCCTTAAGTTTCTCTTCAATCAGCTGCCGCAGATATTCCGGGGTGTGCTGTGTCGAGGTTAAGGCAAAAACGACAACCGGCATATCACTTTCTTCGTAACGGGCAATAACCGGTTTTTCCGCTTCCTGGGGCAGTTTGTTTTTTATCCGGGCAAATTTTTCTCTTACCTCCAAAGCCGCGAACTCCATATTGGTCCCGGAGTCAAACTGGAGGGTAATAATCGCCCGTTCTTTCTTGGAAGTGGAAAGCACATGGCGCAGATGGGTGACCGAGGAGATCGCCTCCTCGATCGGTTTGGTAACCAAACTCTCGACCTCGTTCGGCGGCATCCCTCCCCGCACATTGACAAAAATCGTAATATTGCCGAAACTGGCGTTGGGCATCAGTTCGATCGGCAGGTGGAAGAAAAAAAATAAGCCGGTAACAATACATGCGGCATAAACCATCAGTATGCTTACCGGCTTTCTAACAGCAAATTCTGGTAAATTCATAGGTTAGATATTAGATAAAAGATGAGCTTTTTATTTTCCCTCTTTAAAAAGAGGGGTAGGGGAGATTTAGACAATATTTCTAATTTTCAAAATCCCCCTTAATCCCCCTTTCACAAGGGGGAACACATCCACCGATCTATTTCCTCGATTTTTCCGTCGTAGAATCCCCGGTTTTTGCCGGTTCTAAATTTTTCTTGAGCCGATCAATGTCCGGGGGGATCATTTTCCTGATTTGAGCCGCCCGCCGGCTGCTGCCCAGGCGGGAAATTTTCAAGGAAGCATAATGAAAGATGCCGGTGATGATAATTAAGCCGGAGATGACTAAGGCGGCTAAATTCTTCGTTTTGTCTACCACCAAAAAACTTAAAATTATTCCGATTAAACCTAAGGCGATGATTATTACTGAAAGCAAAATATTCATTTCTGAGATCATAATTTTTATCCCTTCCTTTTTTAAATTTTACCGCCGTCTTAACTCTTGCCTCTTTGATTAAAAACTGAAAAACCACCTCCTTTTTGTAAAAATTTGTGTTGGCGTCCACTCAGCCAACCGTTGTTTTTTTGCGTCACTTATTATAATCCTGCTAAAATCTTTAAATTCGTATCTGCGCAAAACCAGACTAACCACTTCTTTGATTGAAGTTGTCGGATCGATTTCTTTTTCTCCCAAAAAAAGTGAATATTTGTCTTCAACATCGATAATAAAATTAAAATTGTTTTCCTGACCGGAAATATCGTTCATCGTAACGCTATATTCGCCTTTTACGGAATTAACTTTCAGCAGTTTTTTATAGGTGTAATCATCCTTTAAATTATTTTCTATTCTTTTGGCGATTTGTTTAGCCAGAAAATCGGGGCAATTTAATTTCTTCAGTCCTGCCCGGAAAATCGCTGTTTTTTTCCTTCCCGGTCCCGGCCTTAAGCTGGATATCGATATCCATCCGTTGAAAATACTCGTTATGAGAAATATCCCCGGTCATTAATCTTTTCGTATCGGTAATGCAGCGGGAAACCACGATTTGCACGCCATTAATTTTTGGATCGCGGGCAGACAAAACAAAAAAATCCAAATCCGCATCGGTGCTTAAAGTAACCCGGGAAATACTGGAGAGAATATCGCTTAACTTCTCTGCCGCCTTCGAACTCAAACCCAGGGCAACATCCAAAAGATCGTTTATTTCCGCATAGACACCCACCGTTTTCCCGATTATCTTTACTTTCACTTCCAGCTGATATTCTTTGCGGCAAATATTAATAATCGATTCCGGAACCACGTCTTTGGAGTAGGTAGCTTTACAGCCGGTGAAGAAGGCGATGCTGCCGATTAAGAGCAAAAAAATATTTTTTTTCATAGATAAATGGTTTCCTAAAATTAGGCGCCTTCGGCGCTGACTTTTAAAATTTCCTTCTTTTTTTATTCCCCTCTTTGATAAAGAGGGGTAGGGGAGATTTGATCAATATTTTAAAATCCCCCTTAATCCCCCTTTCAAAAGGGGGAACACTGCATTAAAATTCCGTTTTTTTCTCCGGCTGATTATCCATGGCGGCAACCGCATTAGGTTGAACAACCGTTGAATTTTTTTGGCTCTCCAGCAATTTTAAATCGGCCTCTTCTTTTAATTTGAACTGGTTAGTTTTGCCGTATTCGGCGAAGATCGCCTCAATTTCATCGAAATCCAGTTCATCTTTTACCAGCAGCTCCTGAACAAAACGTTCCAGAATGTGCCATTCAGCCCTCAATAGATTTTCCACAGCCTCGTAACATTGTTTTAAAATGCGCCGGGTTTCTTCATTTAATTTCTCTTTAATCACATCGGAGAGCTGATCCTTCGGGATCACCGTATAATCGGCAAAAAAACCGGAATCAGCCATCCCGTATTCCCAGACCATCTGGTGGGCTTGGTGCATCGCTTTCTGGAAATCGCTGGCCACCCCGGTCGAGGTTACCCCAAATTTTATTTTCTCGGCTAAATAGCCGCCCAAGCAAACCTTGATGTTCGCCAGCACCTGCTCGCTGTTGCTGGTGAACAACTCTTCCCGGGGCTGGTGAGCCACCGCCCCCAAAGTCTCTCCGCGGGAAACAATCGAAACTTTAAAGACATCATCGGTCGGATGGAGAATATAAAGAGCCACCAGATGTCCGCTTTCATGGTAAGCAATCATCTTTCTTTCTCCTACCGTCATTCTTCTTTTGTGTTTGATCCCCATATCAATCCGGTCCAGGGCCTCGCAGAGATCTTTGAACTCCACAACATCGCGTTTGTCCCGGGTGGCAATTAAAGCGGATTCTTTAACGATATTTTCAATGTCGGCCGGGGTTTTATAGACAGTTTTGCGGGCCAGCCGGCTCAGATCAATAGCTGCGTCATGTTTTACTTTCCCGAAGTAATAACGAAACAGTTGTTCCCGTCCTTCCAGTCCCGGCCGGTCAATAAAAATTTTTCGGTCAAAGCGGCCCGGACGCAGTAAAGCTTTATCCAATACCGACTCCGCCGCATTCGTTGCGCCGATCACGATCACATTAAAATCTTTTGATCTTAATCCATCCATCTCCACTAACAGCTGGTTTTGGGTACTGTTGGTTTCCTCACCACCGCCCATAAAACTCCAGGAGCGCCCACGGCCGATCACATCCAACTCATCAATAAAAACAATACAAGCGCCATAAGCGTAAGCCAGCTGGCGGGCTTTTTTAAACAATTTGCGCACCCGGCTCGCCCCCATCCCGACAAAGATCTCCACAAACTCGCTGCCCGACACCGAAATAAACGGTATCCCTGATTCTTTCGCGATCGCTTTAGCCATCAAAGTCTTCCCGCAGCCGGGAGGGCCAACCATCAGTAAACCGCGCAATATTTGTCCACCGATTTTTTGCACCCGCCGCCGGTCGCTAATCAGCTGGACTACTTCCCAGGCTTCTTTTTTTGCCTCATCCAGGCCAACTACATCCTTAAACCCGACACTAACATCTTCCCCTTTAATCTTCGGGGTTTTAAAGCCGGTAAATTGTCCTCTTTGCATATTAATAATCACATAAGCAAAAATCACCGCGCTCACCGCGCTCATCAACAACTGCAAAGGCATCTGGGCAAGGGTCAGTCTTAAATAATAACTTTCCATGGAAAGCAGCCCGATAAGAGCTAAAATCACCATCAGAAAAACCAAAAACGCAATTAAAATCTTTATCCAGTGATTATAAAAAAACAATTGTATCCGCCGCATATCTTACCTCCGATAGTTGTAGAGACGCAAAATTTTGCGTCTCTACCTTTTTCTATTCAGAGACGCAAAATTTTGCGTCTCTACCTTTTTCTATTCAGAGACGCAAAATTTTGCGTCTCTACCTTTTTCTATTCAGCCATCCGTCAACAATCAAATAAAGTGTGGGAATTACGGCTAGTGTCAACACGGTAGCCAGCGATAATCCGCCGATAATGGTGATCGCCAACGGGGCGCGCAGTTCCGCCCCCTCGCCTATGCCCAGAGCCAACGGCACTAAACCCAGCACCGTGGCGATTGCCGTCATCATTACCGGGCGGAAACGCACCACCGCCGCATCGACAATCGCCTGTCGGACCGGCACCCCCTGCAGTTTCACGGCATTGATGTAATCGATTAAAACAATTCCGTTGTTGACCACAATTCCGGCCATAATGATTACTCCTAAAATGGAAACCGCATTCAGTGTTGTCCGGGTAAGCATTAAAGCCAGCACCGTGCCAATCAAAGTTAAAGGCACGGTGAACATAATGATTAACGGCTGCCAAAAAGATTCAAACTGCGAGGCCATAATCATATAAATCAGGATTACGGAAAAAATTAAAGCGAAGGCCATACTGACAAACGATTCCTTAATTTGCTGCTGTTCTCCGGTGAGGATGAAAGAGTAGCCGTTGATTTTTTTGTAACGGCCTAAAATTCCATCAATATCAGTAATTACCTCGTTGAGGCTTCTTTTGAAAAAATTAGCCGAAAGGATAATCGTCCTCTGCTGGTCTAAATGCCGAATTTCGCTTGGTCCCCGACCGGAGGCTAAAACACCCAGCTCCTGCAGGGGTATATCAATGTTTAAAGGAGAATGGACAGTCAAGGTCCGCAATTTGGCATTATCCTGCCGATCTTCCCGGCGCAAGCGCACCAGGATATCGTACTCCCTTCCTTCTTCTTTATACCGGGACGCGATATAACCTTTAACCGCAATCATCGCGGTCCGGGCGATATCGGTAACCGAAAGATTATAGGCCGCTGCGCGGTCCCGGTTGACTTCCAACCGCGTTTCCGGCGAAGGCAGACTCAGGTTGCTTTTCACCCCATAGATACCGGGAATGCGCCGGATTTTTTCTGTAATCTCCTCAGAATATTTTTTCAACAAGGTTAAATTATTCCCTTTAAGTTCGATGGCAATCGGAGCGTCTACCTGCATCATGAATTTAAACGGGCTATCCTGCAATAAGTAGACCACCTCGGCGCCTTTTTTTTCAATTCTTCCTAAATTCGATTCTACTTCCTGAATTACTTCGTTAGTCGAACGCATTTTTTGGGGAAACCCTTTTTCCTTCCATTCTTCTTTCTTATAAAGATTAACGATAATCCTCCCTTGATGCGCCCCCAGGGTTTCAATAGTTTTATCCGATGACGAACCGACGTTAACCGTGCTTTCCTTTATCTCCGGAATTTTTTTCAGTAATCCCTCAATTGACTTAACCATGCCGTCCGTAACGGTTAATTTTGTGCCCATCTGCATATTGATCTGAATAATAAATTGCCGCTGATCAACTTTAGGCATGAACTCTCTTTCCACAAACAGCAGTAGAATCAAACTGAACAAAAAAATTAGCAGAACCACCCCTAAACTAAATTTATAATGGTCCACAAACTTATTTAAAAAATCACGGTAATATTCGATAACCGGTTTCTTTAAATATTTTTTTAAAAAATCAAATTTATATTTATATTTGGCTAAAAATTTCCACTCCGTAATTTCCTTTTCCTTTACCTTGGAAACCAAAGTCGGGACTAAAGTTACCGCGCACCAAAGAGAGGCCAGCAAAGAATAGGTGACGGTTAAAGACAACTCTTTAAACACCTGGCCGGCCACACCGACCACAAACAACAAAGGAAGAAATACGGCTACGGTCGTTAAGATTGACGAGGTGACCGCCGCAGACATTTCGTCGGTCCCTTTAATCGCCGATTCAAACTGTTCCTCGCCGTAAGCCTTCCGGCGCCGGTGAATGTTATCCACAACGACGATCGCCGCATCCACCAAACTGCCCACACCAAAAGCAATACCGCCCAGCGACATTAAATTAACGCTTAATTTGGTAAAATACATCAACCCTAAAGTGGCTAAAACCGATATCGGTATCGTTGTCGAGACGATCAAGGCGGTGCGGAAATTCTTTAAAAAAACCAGCAAAACCAAGAAAGCTAAAATTCCTCCCTGCAAAGAATCATCAATCAAACCCTTAATCGCCGCCTTAATAAATATCGACTGGTCATAGATCACGCCAATCTTCACCCCAGCCGGCAGCGAAGACTGAATTGATTCCAGGGTTTGATAAACCTTTTTTACCGTCCGGATCGTATTGGCATCGGACTGCTTCTGTATGGCCATAGAAATGTTTTCCAGACCGTTGTAGCGGGAAAAAGTGGTTCTTTCCTTTAAACCGTCTTTAACCTCGGCTAAACTGTTCAACAAAATTACATGTCTTTTGGCGGTGGGAGTCTTTGCTTCTAAAGGCGAAGCTGTCCTTCTAGCATATTTAACATCCTTGTTTTCCGGCTGATAGGCCAGCTCCACCGGGGTATTTTTGATTTCCTGAATCGATTGATATTCTCCCTTGGTCCGAATTAAATATTCGTAGGTTTCATCTTTAATGCTGCCCCCCGGATAACTGAGGTTGGAATTTTTGATCGCCTCGGTTACCGCCAGGATGGAAACCCTGGCCGCCTGCAGGCGTCCCTGATCGATTTCCACCTGAATTTCTCTCTCCTGGCCGCCGCTGATACTCGCCGAGGCCACCCCTTCGGTTTTCTCTATTTTATCCTTAATAATCCTCTGGGTGATATTCAAAAGTTCCAAGGGGCTCTGCGGACCGGTAACGCTTAAAATTACCACCGGCAAATCAAAAGGGTTGAATTTCATCACGATCGGATCGCCGGCTTCCTGCGGCAGATTATCTTTAATTAAATCCACCTTCTCCCGCACCGCCAAAGAGGCAAAATCCATATTGGTGCCCCAAACAAACTCCACGGTAACCACAGAAACGCCTTCTTTGGACACCGAACTAACCCGGCGCAAATTTTTTACCGTTCCAATCGATTCTTCGATTACTTTGGTCAGCAGGGTTTCAATTTCTTCGGGAGCGGCGTTAGCGTAACTGGTAACGATGCTTAGTTGAGGAAAGTTTAAAGGAGGATAAAGTTCCTGCGGTAACCTCTGCCAGGAGATTACCCCAAATAACGATACCAACAAAACCATCATAAAGGTAGTAACCGGCTTGCGAACACAAAAACTGGCTAAACTCATCTTTAAACCTCGTAAAAAATCGGATCGCGGTTTTAAATCTCAAGTCTGTGATGTTTTTTTCCCTCTTTTAAAAAGAGGGGTAGGGGAGATTTAGACAATATTTCTAATTTTCAAAATCCCCCTTAATCCCCCTTTTTAAAGGGGGGAACACACACAAAAGAAACATTGAATTTTCTAATTTGGTTTCTCACGATCACCGAACTTGTTACTGCATTCCTTTTCCGTCCAAAGACGGCTGTTCGGCCGGCCCCACCGGTTCAGCGCCTGCTTCCGGCTGGTTAGGCTGGCCGGCTTGACCATACTCGCGGATATCGACAATTTCAACTATTGAACCATCTTTGAGGTTTTCCGGCTTTTCATTCACCACCATTTCTCCTTCCGACAAACCGGAAACAATTTGCGCGTAGTCATTGGAGATATACCCGACCTCTACCAGCCGCTCTACGGCAATATTGTCATCGCCAACCACAAAAGTTTTATAAGCGGATTCCACACTTTCCAAACTGCTTACCGGCACAACCAGAATACCGGCTTCTTCAAAAACAAAAATTTTTGCCCGGGCAAACATCCCCGGCAAAAGCAAACCATCCGGATTATCAATTCTGGTTTTCACCGGTAAAGTTCTGGTTAATTCATCAAAATCGGGTGAAATATCGGTAATCGTGCCCGAAAATTCCACTTCCGGATAACTATCGACAAAAGCAACCATTTTCTGGTCCATGAAGATCTTGTTGGCATCTTTCTCAATTATCCCGACTTCCACTAAAACACTGCTGATATCGCTGAGCAAAGCGATAGTCATCGTCGGACTGACATACTCCCCGACTTCCACATTTTTTTTGGAAATAATCCCTTCGCGTGAGGCCGGTAAAAAAGTTTTCCAGTAATCGGACTTCGCCAGTTCCGCAACTAAGCGAGCCTGCTTTAACTGATACAAGGTTACCCCTCCCGCCTCGTACATTCTTTTTGCTTTATCTAACTCCAGCTCGGCCTGTTTTAATTTCAAATAGGCATCGCTATCATCGATCCGGGCAATTACCTCGCCTTTACCGACATGATCACCTTCCCGGAAATTAAAACCGGTCACCCGCCCTTCAATCTGGAACTTCAACTCTATTGCGGTACCGCCTTTAATTGTGCCCATCACCGTTAAACTGTCTTGAAAATCCACCGGTTTCAGCCGGTAAAGGTTGACCGGGATTCGTTCATCGGCAGAAAGTTTATTTTTTTCGTCAACAGACGGAGTTGGACCTTTTCCGCTAAATTTTTTTACCCCCCAGAGAGTAAGAAACCCCAAGATGATGATCAAGCCGCCGCCCAGAATAAAGATTTTTTTCTTTTTAAACATTTTTAGCTCTCCAGATTAATGTCGAGTCAGTCCGAGCTGCGCTCGGAACCTTACCTACCTGTTGGGTATATTTTCTCCCTCTTTTATAAAGAGGGGTAGGGGAGATTTAGACAATATTTTCAAAATCCCCCTTAATCCCCCTTTTTAAAGGGGGAACACTTCTTATTTTATTTTCCATTTATCGGTTATTCCCACGCCCTTATTTAAGCTGGCGATGGAGATGTAATAGTAAACAATCGCTTCGGTGTAGGAATTATTAGCATTGGTTAATTTATTGCTAGCGGATAAAATATCGGAAACCTGGGCATTAGACAGCTTAAATTTGGCTTCGGTAATTTTAATTTCTTCCTTCGCCAACTCAATTTCTTTTTTAGTCGACTGGATTTGGAAAATGGATTTTTCGTAGTTATAAAAAGCTTCCCGGAGTTCGGTTAAGACCGCTCGATTAAGTTCTTTATACTCATTTTCCGCTTTAAAATAATTGATTGTCGTTTCTTCCAGATCCGAGTAGGACCTGATGTTGTCAAAGAGGGCCAGACGGGCCATCCCCGTCGCGGAAGCCGTCCGGCTGGTTTGTCCCAGCTTTGGGCTGGTTTTTTCTTTAAAACCGCTGGTGGAAAGTGTATTGCCGCCGCCAAAGATCTTGGTCAATTTTAAGCCAACATTCCAATCCTCGCCCATTTTAAAATTTTCATTCTTGTAAGCCCCGCCGGAACGGCCATAAAAACCGGTTAAATCGATCCGGGGCTTGATTAATCCCCGGGAAATCTTGCGGGCATACTCGCTTACTTGCAGATTCAGATAACTAACCCGCAAATCCGGCCGGTTATCCTGGGCCAATTGTTTACATTCTTCCCAACCGGCATCGATCTCTTTAAAAATCAGTTCCGCATTGATCGTCAAAGGGATATTATAACTGATTTCCAAGGTTTGATTTAAATTGATTGCGGCCAAAGAAAGATCTTTCTGAGTTGATAAAATTTGATATTCCACACCTTGCGCCTGTGTTTCGACATTCAAATGATCCAATCTGGTAATCAACCCCAATTCCAGCTGGCGTTTAGACAAAGCCAGGAAATTATCCGCTTTAACTTTCAACAGCTGCTGTTCTTGAAGATTTCTTTGAAATTTAACAAAATTATAATAATTTTTCTTCACTTCATAAATCAGTTCCTGTTTGGCCTTCTCGTAATTCTGAGAAGCAACATCCAGGTTAAGTTTCGCCTGCCGCCAGGAGGAATAAAGCCCGCCCCCTTGATAGAGCGGCTGAGCAAGCTCAAGACCGTAAAGCTCATTTTTGAAAGTAGGCACCCCCAAATCTTTTACGGCTTCACCATGGGTATATTCGTAACGGGCGGCCAGCGAAGGATAGAGATTACGGCCGGATTCTAAAATCCTGATTTTGGCCAACCTGATTTCTTCCTCGGCAATACTTAAAGTCTGACTATTTTCAATCGCTGTTTTAATACACCAGTCAACATTAACCGGCACACTCGCCGGATAAACACTAAATTCCTCCTCCCCATTTTCCTTGGATTGTTTATTGGCGGTTCCCCTAAAAACAGATTCGAAAATAATGAAGAGCAAATTTTTCTCCTGGCGAATTCGATAAAAAGAAGAAGCATTCAACTCGATCACCAGATAATCCAGCCGTTTTTCTGTTCCATCCTGGTATTCACTACGGATTTTTTTCACTACTCCCCGGTTAAACTCATACTCTTTTTTCCCGGAATAGATCCTGTTTTTAGGGAAATAGATGATTAAGCGCGGCGGATCCTTAATTTCAAAACAGTTATACTCAAGTTTTTCCCAATTAAACGATTCCGGAAAAACAAAAGTTAACTGGTTTTTTTGCTCCATCAAAATATCCAGCAATTTTATCTCTTCACCGCGTAAGGGGGAAAAGAAATTCAGAAAAATAAGCAGGATAATAAATTTTCTCAAGTCAAACCTCGCTTCGCTCGAAACTTTACCTGCGGCACATTTTTTTCCCTCTTTTACAAAGAGGGGTAGGGGAGATTTAGACACTATTTTTAATTTCAAAATCCCCCTTAATCCCCCTTTTTAAAGGGGGAACACAAACAAAACAAACATCCAATTTCCTATTCATGTCTACATATTTTCATATTCGACAGCTGTTTTTTTATTCTTACGTCCGACATAGACTTTTACCTTCTGGCCAATTTTGGCAGAAAACCTGGAAAGCCATTCCACCTTGCTATTCTCATCCTTAACCAGAATGGTAAAATCACCCTCGCTCAGATCACCGACAAAAGCAATATTTCGCAATTTAGCTATCGCCGTTAAAAGAACTTCCTCATTTCCTTTCTTCTTTAAATAAATTTGGGTTTTTTCGGAAAAACTCGCCTCAATATCCAGCACCAACTCCAATTTTGCTTCCGGTGAAAGAACTTCGGTTATCGTTACCTCATTATTGGGTAAAACCTCACAATTAATTTCCTTAGACAAATACCCGGCCCGAACCAACCGCAGTGTGTGAAAATTATCCGCTTTAACGTCTTTGATTTCCAGTGAAAGCGTCAAAGGAGTTTGTCCGCGCGGCGTTGTTTCTTCATCCAGATAAACCGCCGCGGCAGCCGGGATCGTATCAATCCTAATTCCCGCCCCGCTGCTGACCGGAGCCGGCGGCAACGGGGGTTTATCGGTCAGCAACCGATAGCCAAACAGAGAAGAAACAACTAGACCGCCGGCTACAAAAAAATAAAACAACGGCTTCTGCCAGATTTTTGACTTTGTCTCAGGAATAATAAAGGGTAGAACTTCTTTGCTATACAACTTCTTCAATTTACGGTCAATCTCATCAGTCAGCGCCGGCTCTTCTTCGCAAACTGTATGCACCCGGCCCCATTCTTTATTCTCAGCCTCGCTCTCTTCCTCTTCAATTTTTTCGACTTCCAGCAGAATTACCGTGATATTATCCGGCCCGCCTCTCTCGTTCGCCGATTTTATTAAGTCCTCTGCTGCCGTTTTTAGATCACTTTTTCCACTTTTCAGAATCTTTCTAATTGCTTCATCCGATAACGGAGCGGTTAATCCGTCAGTGCAGATCAGCAGCAGATCGCCTTCCAGAGGTTTCTCCATCCTTAAGTCTATTTTTACCACGGGGTTAGTTCCTAAAGCCCTGGTAATCACATTTTTTTGCTTAAAATTTTTTGCCTCTTCCGAAGAAATTTCTTTATCCTGAATAAGCTCGTTTAACCAGGAATGATCTTCAGTTAAATAGTTAAGCTGCCCTCGCCGAAAAAGATAGACCCGGCTATCGCCGGCGTGGACCACAGCTAAACTGTTTTTGTTAAAAATAACACCGGCAACTGTTGTGCCCATCCCGCGCAATGGGGGATGATCCACCGCCAAATTAAATAATCGCCGATTGGCAAATTTGACAGCGCTGACAAGATGTTTCGCTTTTTCGCCGGCTGCCGGAAAATTTTGAATATTAAGAGGAGAAAATTCTGTTTGGCTGGAATGCTTTAAATAATCAATAATTGTTTCTACAGCTAATCTACTGGCCACATCGCCGGCCGCATGACCACCCATCCCATCACAAACAAAAAAAAGCTTTTCTTTTTCGTAAACGCCCAAACTGTCTTCGTTTAACTGTCGTTTTTTTCCAGTATCCGTCAGAGAAGTATAATTTATTTTTAGCATTTTTAAATAATATTTTTAGCAGTTTTGCTTTCTTTCAAAACTGAAGGTCTCTTCTTTAGCTTGTTTTTCCTGATCAGCAATTGGACAACAACCACCAACACGCCAAGCAATACGCCCCCAAAAAGAAAACTTAAATAAGGCTGATAAGTTTTTCTGCTCAGATTGGCTCCGGAATGCTCAGCATCTTTTTGAAACATCGGCCAGACTAATTGACCGTTAAAAACACGGGTGTTTGTGTTGAAAATACCGAGCTGATTGTTTCTATCCGCGCAAACAAGGTCCAAATATCCGTCTCCATTCAGATCCCCAACCAGTAACGAAGAGATGATTCCAAAGGAAGAAACTTTCTCTTTAAATAATACCCGCTCCACGCCGTCCGGCAGAATGGTTCTGCCGTCCAATATGTAAATGGCGCCGTCCTCCACCCCGAAAGCGACATCCGCAACCCCGTCTTTATTAAAATCAGCCAGAGCCGGAGAACCGACAATCCGGTTGAATCTGCCGGTATCGAAATCCCAGAGCAATTTACCGTCCGTTCCTTTAATCGCAAAAATTTTACCGTTACAGGAAGCGACAATCACATCGGGTTTATTATCGTTATCCAAATCGGCCAACACCGGCGACGAATAATGCGCCGGTGAAGGTTTTTCCGACGGAGGCTCAATTTGATAAACCCAATTCAATTCCCTGTTGGAAATGTTAACTGCTGCTAGATAGTACTGATTGCTATGGACCACGATATCCAGATTATCATCGCCGTCCAAATCGGCAACCACCGGCGTAGAGGAAATTTCATTTATCGGCAGATGAACACCTTGGAGCTTATTGATCGCGTCCCGGGTATCCATGAAGAAAGAATCGCTGATATCCCGGCCATTAAAAAAGAAAATTTTTCCTTCCGAACTGCCAATCGCGATAAATTTTCTCTTTTTATCCTGATAGACAGTCGGGGAAGAAAACAATTCAGAACCTACCCGAACCGAAGAAATTTTACCCGTAGTCACCGGGGCGTAAATAAAATATACCACCCCTTCCTGCGAAGCCGCGACCACATCCATTAAACCATCGTTATCGATATCGGCGACAACCGGGGAAGAATTAATATTTCCGCCCAAGATCTCGCTTTTGTAGATTAGTTTTCCCGATAAACCGTTGATCATATACACTCTCGAATCCAGCGAACAAATCACTACATCCAGACATCCATCTTCATTCACATCGGCGAGTACCGGCGAAGCGGAAAGCGCCCCTTCATTTTTTTTCAAAAGCATCTTCCAAAGCAATTGACCGCTCTGAGAATCCCAGGCATAGACGCCGGATGTGTTATAAACAACAACCGCGCTTCTTTTATCCCTATTTATTTTCCCAACCGCCGGCGAGGGAAGCAGATCGTATTCGGGAGAAAAAGCATAAGCTAAGCGATCCTTATTTATTTTCGGAGCCCAGCTGGAAACCTTGGCGGAAAAGACTTTCGGCGTATTCGAAACTATCAGCAGCCCGTAAAATCCGTAATAAAAGGCGCTTATCCCGAGCATGAAAATTAAACCTAAAAGAACATATGAAATTTTAGTTTTAAATCTTATCCAAAAAATCCCGGCTTTTATCGGATTGGAGTAATCCAAACAATCCTCGTTAGCAAACCGAAAGATACTATGTCCAATCAGAATTTCATCTTTCAAATACAGAGGCACAACATCGTCTTCCTTTACCTGGTACTGATTAACAAAAGTTCTGTTTCTGCTTCTTTTATCATTAAGCGTAAACTTGTTTTCAAAGCGCACTATCGTCGAATGCCGGCGGGATACACTATGATCAATTTCTCCCGGTAAAACAATATCATTATATTCCTCGCCGCGCCCGATCCTGGTTTCACCATTATTTAATTCAAATTTTTTTCCCTCAAAAGGTCCGGAAATACCCAAAAGATAATAATGTTGTTCCTTTTCATCAATTTTACTGTCCGAAGAACGAAAAATTAAAGTATGACTTCCCAACTCTATTTTATCTTCAAAATTTAATTCTTTACTTAGTATTTTCTCTCCGTTAACAAAAGTGCCGTAAGCGCCTTTCAAATCATAAAGGATATACTTATCTCCTTCCTTTTTTATTTGACAATGATTGAGCGAAACAGTTTTGTCGGGTATACAAATATCACAATCCTCCATACTCCCGATTATTAAAAAATCCTTATTCAGCAGATATTCCAAAATAATCTCTGCCTTCTTCCTTAAGACTAGTTTAGGCATAAACTCAAACTCCCCCTTAATGTAAAGACGCAAAATTTTGCGTCTCTACGAATTTATTTAATGTAAAGACGCAAAATTTTGCGTCTCTACGCCATCACCTGGCCATGAAAATTACGGCCAGCATGCTTAAAGCGATACTCAATTTAGTGAGATTCTTTGTCCGTTCCATCGTTTCCAATTGCGGTAAATTTGGCCGCGACATACTTCTTTCGGCGCCCTGTTTAGCCAGAATCGCATCCGTGGTTTCCTTGATATAGGTTTTTAACATTTTGGCCACCTGGGGAGAATTATTCAAAGCCTTCACAATCGCTTCTTCACTAGGAGCTTCCGGCACATTTTTGCTGCTCCGCTGCTGATTAGATTTCTTTGCCTCTTCAATGCCATTCTTGATTTGGCTCTGAATAAGATTAGCCACTACCGGAGACCGGCTTAGTTTGCTGACAATTTCATCTTCGTCCAGATTACTTTTTCCGGAGTAATTACTCAACGACTCCGTCACAATTTTGTTTAGGGCTTTTGACACTTCCCCGGAATCTTTTAATATCGCGGCAATCATATCTTCAGTCGGCATCTTCAACAACTCCACTTTGTTTTTTATTGAAGACATCTCTCCCGTAACTTTTTTCATCGAGGGAGTCTTTTCAATCATCTCCGGCAGTTTACTCTGTACCATTTCCACAACCACATTAACATCGGTGGATTGATCACCTGTTGAAGAAACACCGGATTTTTCCAAGCCGGCCAGACGGGTTTGCAGATCGGAAATTTTTTTAACTAACTGTCTTTGAGCCTCCAACAAATTTTTTACGACCTGATCATACTCATAAAGCGCTAAAACCAGATCTTCCCGGCTGATATTGGAAGTCGGCCGATAATAAACATCGCCGTACTTGCCGGTAAATTTAGATAACACCCCTCGTGAATCAAAATCTTTAATTACCTGTTTTAATTCCGGACTTACATCCTTATATTGGGGATCCTTCGACGCTCCCCAGACGGCCGGGTTTAAAATAAAAACCGCTATACTCAACAGAACCGTGAATCTACGCATGCCGCACCTCCCGGAAATTTAACAATATAAGTTATTCTGAGCTTCGCTCGAAACTTTACACACCTGCTGGGCATTTTTTTCCCTCTTTAAAAAGAGGGGTAGGGGAGATTTTGACAATATTTTCTAAATCCCCCTCAGTCCCCCTTTTTAAAAGGGGGAAAACTTCAACAAATTCCTATACAATAAACTAAAATGCTTCTTTATCTAGCCGATCATAAGCACTAAAGCGGAGATATAAATCAAAGAGGTCATAAAACTAACGATTCTTTTTTCCCATCCCGCCGAATCTTTTCCCATATCTTGCGACGGTTCTTTTTGCCGTTTAGGTTTTGCAGAATAAATTTCAACTTTCTTTTTTCTCAGTTTCCTGCCGAAGGTTTTCTCCCTCTGTTCCTGATAAAAACTCATCAGCGCCTTGTTTTTGGTAATACTTTCGGAAAGCTGGGAGGTAAAATCATAGAAAGGATCAGGCTTTTCCTTAAACATCCTGCTTAAACTTTTTCGCGCCTGTTCTGTTTGTCCCTCAAAAAGATAAATATTCGCCAGCCAAAAATAAGCCCGCGCTTTTAACTCCGGCAAAACATTATCGCAAAAAATCACTTTATTCAATTCTTGAATCGCCGAACCGCTGTCATAGAATTTATCGATATATTCCACCCCTTTTTCATAACTAACTTCCGCAGATGTTGAACAAAATAAAAAACGGGGTGAAATTATTAATGTTAGGAAAAAGAGAGAAATGAACTTATTCATTCTTTGCCGCCTCTTCGTATAACTTGTCTTGCTCATCAATTTTTAAAATGATTAACTGATTAATTTTCTTATATTCCACATCATAAGCAAGATCTTTTTTTAGTTCCGGATGTTTCACTTTGACATTGTGCGCCTGCCGGGACAGGTTTTCCAACTTACGAATTGTTTCACCGATCAATTTACCATCAACAAAAATCTGGGCGCCAAAATAGCGCGGCCGCGTATCAACAATCAGGGCGCCATCATCAGGGATGGTCAAAAAACAGTCGATGGCCCCGGTTTGTCCGACATTTAACTCCTTCTCCAAAACTTTCTCCGCATAGCGGCCGCCGGTAACAACCCTAATCTGAGATTTTCCCGGAGCAACCGATTTCTCCAGACGCCCCGCTGAATTAGTAACACCGATTAACTTGTCATTTACATAAATTTCAGCATCAGCAACCGGAGTTTTATCAGCAAGACTTTCCCCGACGAAAACATTGAGTATCGGATTTTTAAATTCCAACAACCCTTTAACCGCAGTTAGATTTGCAATATTCACCTTGTATCTCTGGGGCTCATATTGAGGCTCTTTGCTAAAATATACCTGATAAGTATCCAACGGCAAAGCTATCCGAAAAGGGGTGGTTTTAACGCTATTAATTCCAGAACCTTTAATCACCACCCTCGCTTCTATATCACTTTCTACTTTGTTTTTCTCATAAGCTGTAAAAAAAATTATTTTTTTCAGAGCAACCGCCAACTTTACATCTTTCTGGGCCGTGATTTCTATTTCCTTTTGAAAAGTTTCAAAACCAGGTTTACTGAGGCGGAGCCGGTGAATTCCACTCGTCACTTCGATCGCCGGTTGAGGAGTAAGTCCTCGCGGTTGGGACTCATCATCAATATAAATTGCCGCTTCACCCGGTTCCGATTTTACCGAAATATTCTTCCAAAATTTACCCGTCAGCATTAAGGCATTGGAATCCTTAAGCGATCTTTTGGTCAACTCCCAATAACGATGGTCCAGACCTTTCTGTTTATCCAGGCCGGCAGCAAGATCTAAATTACATTTTGTGTTGGCATCTATTTCTTCCAGGGTTCCAATCGGTTCGAAACCATCTAAAATTAATTTAAGGGTATGTTTGCCTACTTCCAAACTTTGAGTCAAAGGAGTCAAGCAGGGGAACTTTCTCCCGTCAATATAAACCGACGCTCCTTGCGGATTAGAATTGATCTCGAGGTCAACTTCGAAAGGAACAATGAACTTGTTTCGGGCTTTAACTTTAGGATCCTTGTTATCTTGCACGGACCCTTTCATGCTTATTTTATCTTCGTCGCCAAAAACGGTAATGCTTCTCTCAATTTTATTATATCCGCTCTTTTCCAAAGTCAGTAAATAATTTCCAGTCAATATCTTATCAATTAGGATTGGCGTCTTTGCTCCGGAAGGAAGAACACCGGTATTTTTTTCCTGAGATACCAAAAATACCTTAGCCTCCGAGGGAATCGAATCCAAGTAAATTGCCGGCGGCCAGAGGTAGTTGTGCAGATCGCTGCCCCAGGATGTCCATTGATTAAATACATCCAGGATCTGAAAGCTTGCCGCAGCCAAAAACACTGACAATGAGGTGGTAATAAATATCCGCCGGTACTTTTTAGCGGTATCCAAAACAAAATCGAAAACAGTTTTTTCTCTTTCTTCCTTTTCCTCCGGAGGCGCGGCTAAAGGAGGAACATCAGGTAAATGCGAAAGCGGATTATCATTTCCCTGTTTGTTTACAACTGCCGAACTGAGTATCGGATTCGCAGAGGCAGGCTCGATTAA
Organism: Elusimicrobiota bacterium; assembly: GCA_043810025.1. Taxonomy (GTDB): domain Bacteria; phylum Elusimicrobiota; class JBDRON01; order JBDRON01; family JBDRON01; genus JBDRON01. The sequence continues at coordinate 14,726 of JBDRON010000062.1, read as the reverse complement.
TCCTGTTTCTTCTTTGACATCCTCAACAGGAGAATCTTTAGATGCTGTTGACTGAGTCTCCGGCAAAACAGGCGCCGTGATTTTCTCCGAAGGTATCGGGGCGCGCGGCGGCGTTGGCGTGGCGCCGGGGACAGGGGGAGGGGACAAGGGGGTAATCTTAACCGGGCTGGGCGTAGAATTTTTAGTATTCGAAGATTTTTCCATTATTCCCGGGAGGGTTTTTTCTTTTTCTTCGCGCGAGTCCGCCTCGTCTTTTTCAATTTCCTCTTTCATTAATTCGTTGATAATTAAGGCAACATCCTCTTGATAATTACCATACTTTCGGCGATTAAGATACCGTTGGAGATCGATATACATCTCGCGGCCGGTTTGATAACGGCACCGCCGGTCTTTCTCTAAAGAACGCAGAAGAATATCCACAAGTTCCTCCGGGACAGAAGGAACGTTTTTCTTATCTAAAGGACGCAAAGGCCTTAAATCAATCCGTCCTTTTTTCACTCGCTGCCAGGTATTATACTCGCTATCACCCTCAAACAATCTCTGTCCGGTAACCAACTCGTAAAAAATTACCCCAACCGAAAAGACATCAGACCGGTTATCCAATTTAACATTGCCTTCGGCCTGTTCCGGCGACATATAGGCAATTTTGCCTCTCAAAAAACCTGTCTTCTCCCCGGGGCCGGAGGCGGCTTTGGCAATACCGAAATCGGTAAGTTTTGTCCGGCCGTCAAAGTAGATCATGATGTTACCCGGCGATATATCCCGGTGAACAACTTGCAGCGTTTTTCCGGTTATCTCATCAACCTTAAAGTAAGCGTAATCTATCGCTTTAAGCACCGCGCTAACGACATGAGCCGAAATTTCATACGGTAATTTGCGGTCGAGTTTTTTAGCTTTGTCCAGGACTTTCCTTAAATCAATGCCCTTTACATACTCCATAATAATATAATAAATATTATCGGTTGTGCGTAAAAAATCTATAATCCGGACGATGTTTTCGTGCTCCAATTTGGCTACATTAACCGCCTCATCACGAAACATATCCAAAAACTTGGCATCCTGTGAATATTCTTCATGAATTTTTTTAATGGCTACATACTTCTCTAAATTAGTCGCCCAGGCTTTATAAACCGTAGCGAATCCACCCTCCCCAATCTTTTTGACCACCGCATAACGGTTGTCAATAATCATTCCTTCCTTCTCCATCATCTTGTTTGTCCCTCCTTCTCCACCCGATAAGCCATATCCCGTAGGGGCGGGTTCTAAACCCGCCCTTGTAGAAATGATTCCAATTATTTGGGCAGGTTTAGAACCTGCCCCTACGATTTCATTCTGCTTTACGATTAACCTTGTTTAATTGATTAATTCGATTAATCTCATCAATAGTTTTTAAAACCCTCTGCACGTCGGGGGGATTACTTTGATTAACATTGTTAATTTTCTGCAAGGACGCATTCCGATCAATTAATTTCTGAACCTCGGCTAAATTCTTTGCATTCTTATCATCAATTTTTTTCGGCTTTTCTTTGGATGCCTTTTCATCACCACCCTCGAGTTCCGCCCCTTTCCCTTCTGCTCCGGGTTCGGTTTCCTCTAGCAAGCTCGGTGTTGGCGGTGTAGGAACATCCTTAGGACCCCTGGTACTCAACCAATAAATCGCTGCTAACACCAGAATAAAAGCTAATCCGCCAACCAAACCAACTAAATGACTTTTCTTCATCTTAGTGTTCCTCCTATAAGTCTTAAGATAGCTAATGTAAGGACAAGGCATGCCTTGTCCTTACATTACCGTTTTATTTATTTTTCAATTTTTATTTTCACTTTCTCTAAATATTCTTTTGCCTTTCCATTACTGGGATCAAGTCTTAAAACTTTTCCAAATTCTTTTAAGGCCTCTAAATAGTTTTCATCCTCATAAAAACCGATACCTTTGGTTAATGATTTTTCAGCTTGATCCTGCCTGTTTCGATTTATAAAATGAATATTTTCCTGGCTATCAACTTTCGGTTCATCAGTATTTTTTTCTTCCTTCAATAAGGGTTCTTCTTTCTTTATATTATTTGCTCCATTTTTCATACTTCGTTTCGAAACCGGCAATTTTTTGGGCTTCGGTTGGCGGTTTATCACACCCTTTTCTTGAGTCACGGATGGCTGAGGAGCAGGATCCCAAATATCGTAAGATTTCAACTCCTTCTTTCTTTGTTCTGTATTTAGGCGGTTTTGCTCTTCTTTCAATTCTTCTTCGCGTTTCTTATCTTTTAGTTCTTGAATTTTCTGTTGGGTTAAATCAAAATAGGACTTAGCGCCTTTATGCTCGGGAAAAATCTGTAAAATGCGTTCCCACTGCATTAAAGATTCTTCGTAGCTCCCCCCTTCAAAACTATCCTTAGCACGAACATAAAAAGATTTAATTATCTCGCTTAACCCCTCTTTAGCCTTCTTGTTTTGGGAATCAAGGTTGATAACATTTTTATATTCGCCGGCGGCAACCATTAAATCTCCTTCCCGGCGATGCAAATCGCCCTGCAGCAGGTAAAAAGCGATTTTTTCTTCTTTTCTAATTGTGTCTTTATCTTTAGTCGGGGAACCAAAGCTCACTCCAAGACTTAAAGCATGTTCGTTCTTTCCTAATAACTCCCCGGAGGCGTAAGTATAATCCAGCCGCCCCCCCCCTTTGCTAAAACCCACTCCCGACCGCAGCCTGGTTTTCCAATTCTCCTCTATTTTTTCTTCCCGACGCGATTGATAACCTGCCCGCAAAGCAATACCGGGCCTAAGCTTTAATTCACCGCCGACACTGACAAAAGTTTTATAATGATTCGGAACGTTTAAATCGACTAAAAAATCGAAAGATGATTTCTGGCCGATTTTTAAAGTATAAGCGCTGCCCAGCTTTAGCAGCCTCGGCAGCCTATTCCCCTCCTCGATGAAATTAATTTTCTGCCCGATGTTCTGCGCCGATAAAGCCAAATTGAGATTTTCTACCGGCGTTGAGTAAAGAAAACCAATGTCCGCGGTGTAGAATTTTTTTTGATCCGGCTTATTATTCTCTAAAAGAAAGTTTAGTTTTAATCCAGCCATAACCTTCCGCATCTTCCAATCGCCTAAGTTCTGCGCATAAGCCAAACTTACTTCCGTGTAAGCAGTTGCCGCCGCGGCTGCCGGCTGCGGCAAAATGTTTTCCATTGATAATTTGCGGCTCAAATATAAATAGCGGCTGGAAATACTGACCACCCTCTGCCAGGGCCATCCGGTTAACGGATAGGCATAAGAAAAACCGCTATAACTGACATTTTTTTGCCAGTAGACATAACTTAAATTCAGATCCTGATTTTTTAAGGCCGGTAAACCGGCCGGGTTAGAAAAAACGCTTCCCCCAAAAAAACCGGCGGTACCTGCCCCCCCTAAGGCCAAAGATTTAATTGTTGGTGTGATACTCAAAATATCCCCCCCGATAATTCTTCCTTCACCAAGGCTAAAGGAAACCACGCTGGCAGCTATTATTGGCAGCATCAACAACCTCGGATTAATTTTAATCATTATTTTTTTAATTAATCACAATACAAGTATAGCATACTAATGTTAAGTTTTTGTTAAGATTTTGTTAAGATTTTGTTAAGATTTTTTTGCATTCAATTTTAAATGCGATTATTAATATTCCTCCCTTAAAAAAAACACTTTTTTCTATTTTTTCTTTATTTTTTCAAATTGCGGAACGGTCACGACCGTTCCCTACAACTAACTTCACAATCACAATGTAGGGAACGATCGCGATCGTTCCGTCATTATAATTTTAAATAAATCAGACCGAACACAACTTATAGCTTAGAATTTCCAAAGCCAATCGGCCGGTCTTACGGCCTGTTTTTATTTCCCGGTCTGCTTCTAAAATTAAACCCAAAGATCCTTTTAACTGCTGTTCGGAAAAATTTTGTAAATGATCAGGGAAATCCGGCTCGAAGAAAGCGCTTAGGCCTAAAGACCGCATCGCCTGACTTACCGATTGGGCCGGCTGTTTGTCAAAAAAATATTTCTTGGCCATCAACATTTTTTGATATCGACGGTAAATCTGGGTTAAAATCATAATCGGCTGTTCCCCCTGGGTAGACAAGGAAACTAAAACTTTCAGCGCGCCAAGAGAGTCCTTTTTATTCAACAAACGCAAATATTCAAAGATATTGTAGCAGCGAATAGATCCGCTCACCGCCGCCACATCATCGATGGTAATTTCTTTTTGCTCATCGGTATAAAGGAGTAATTTCCCGACTTCCTGATGCAAATCCCAAAGGTTATTCCCGGCTATCTCCTGAAGATATTCGGCCGCCGCCAAACTTATTCTTTTTTTTCCCTGACTGATCACCCTTTGCATAATCCAGGACGGGACTTGACGAGGATACATCGGCCAGAACTGCACGGTCTCCGCCGCTCCTTGAATTAACTTCAGATATTTGTTTTTTGTCTCCAGCTTCTCCGCCATAAATACCAGGCAGGCGCTGCCGGCCGGATTGTTCAGGTAATTTACCAGATTTTCCTGTTGATAACACTTTAATTTTTCGGCTTCTTTAACTACAATCAACCGCCGCGGAGAGAGAAAAGGAAGAGTAAGCGCCGTATCCAAAATTTTTTCCGCATCAGATTCTGCAGCGTAGTACAAGTTATAATTGAATTGAAACGAACTAGCATCGCTAAAAAAATGTTTTTTTAAGATACCCAGCGCTTCCTCTTTTAAAAAATTCTCTTCGCCGGTAAAAAAATAAATCGGGGAAATTTTCCCCTGAACAACATTTTTTTGTAAATCGGAAAATTTTATCGCCATTGTTTGATCCTTATTTTTTACGTTTTGTGTTTTACTCTTTGCTTTTAACGTTTTGCGTTTTGCGCTTTACACTTTGCGTTTATTTTACCCCCGGCGCTTGTTGACCGGGAACCTTTCTTTCGCTGGCTCCGGTGACCGAGCCAAAACCTTCAATAGTCCTTTTAACTATATCCCGGGCTAAGTAATCCCAGACCGTTTCCCGGGCTTCTTGTTCAGTTTGAACAATTACCCCCGGTTTGGAAACGACAAAAAACCTGGTTTCAGCTTCCATATTTTGTTCAGTCCAAAGCGCCTGATTATTTGATAAATCAGTAAAAGTGACATTGACTAAGACCCACAATTTATATTCCTCAACCACATGGTTAGCATCGTAAGAAAGCGGTTCCAGAATATAACGGTTTATTTCACCGCTGAGCATCCCGTCAGCATTGCCTTCATTGGCAACCTGGACACGGCCATCTTGAATAAACTGATTAATAATCGTCAAGGATAACTTTTCTTCCAAACCAAAGTTAACCGTCCGATTAGTAAAATTCTTGACGGAAATAGCGCGGACATGCTGAGGCAAAAACTGCGGCTGAGGAGTGTATTCCCCGCAACCCGCAAAAGCCAGACCCAAGACTACGACAATTACCCGCTTAACCGATTTAAACATTTGACCTCCCCCTAGCTTGTAGAGACGCAAAATTTTGCGTCTCTACTCCACAAAATTTTGCGTCTCTACTCCGCAAAATTTTGCGTCTCTACTCCGCAAAATTTTGCGTCTCTACTCCGCAAAATTTTGCGTCCCTACTCCGTAACAATATTTACCAGTTTTTTCTCTATATAAATTATTTGTTTTATTTTTTTGTTTTTCAGCCGTTCCTGAACTTTCGGATCGGCCAAAGCCCGGGATTTTATTTCTTCATCCGGCGTTTGCGCCGGCAACTGAACCTTGCTCCAGAGTTTACCGCCCCCTTGAATAATAATCGTCAGTTCTTCGACGACCAATTTGTTCGGATCGTAATCCGGCCACCTCTGGCGCAAAATATTACCTTTTTTCCCCAGCTGCTGCCAGGCCTCTTCGGAGAGATGCGGCGTAATTGGCGCCAACAAGCGAATAACAATTTCTACCGCTTGTCTCGATACGCTATCCCCCAAATAGGGATAAAGATAAATCGCATTAACCAGTTCCATAATTCTCGCCAGAGCCGTATTAAACTGGAATTGGTTTTCCAGATCATCAGTCACCTTCCGGATGGTATGGTGCGCTGTCGAAAGTAATTGGGCGCCGGCCTTGACCTCGACTTTCCCCGATTGCGCGTTTTCTCCTTGATTATCGATCATTTTTTTCACTAACCGCCAGACTCGATTGAGGAAGCGCCAGGCTCCTTCCACCCCCTGATCCGACCATTCCAGATCTCGTTCCGGCGGCGAAGCAAATAAAATAAAAATCCGCAACGTATCGGCGCCGTATTTTTCCAAAATTGCCGCCGGTTCAATGATATTTCCCCGCGACTTAGACATCGCCGAACCAGCCAGTGTTACCATCCCCTGAGTGAGTAATTTTCGAAAAGGTTCGCGATTCTCTTTAGTCAACAAACCCAAATCCCTCATCACCTTATGAAAAAAACGGGCATAAATCAGATGCATACAGGCATGTTCGATACCGCCAACATACTGATCCACCGGCAGCCAATACCGGGCTTTTTCCGGAGCAAAAGGCTGCTGCCCATTTTGGGCATCGGTATAGCGGGCATAATACCAGGAAGAATCGACGAAGGTATCCATCGTATCCGTTTCCCGGCGGGCTGGCCGCTGACACTGCGGACAGTTTACTTCGACAAACTCCGGGACAGAAGCTAGCGGTGATTCGCCTTTGCCGGTAAGCTGGACATTTTTGGGTAAAACTACCGGTAAATCTTTCTCCGGTAACGGAACAACCCCGCAATGGGAACAATAAATCACCGGTATCGGTGTTCCCCAGTAACGTTGGCGGGAAATCAACCAATCCTTAAACCGATAATTAATCACCGGCTTGCCAATCCCTTTCGATTCCAAAAAAGCCGTTATTTTCTGGCGGGCAATTTCTGAGGTTAAACCGCTAAATTCACCGGAATTGACTAATTGACCATCGTCAACAAAAGCCGACTCCAAAACCGGAAAATCTTTTTTTTCTTCCGGTACAACCACTTCTCTAATGTCTAAATTGTATTTTTGGGCAAACTCAAAATCCCTTTGATCGTGCGCCGGCACGGCCATAATCGCCCCACTCCCATATTCCATTAAAACATAATTCGCTATCCAAATCGGTATTTTTTCTTCCGTCAAAGGATTAAGCGCATAACGGCCGGTAAAAACGCCTTCTTTTTCTTCAATCCCTAAAGCGCTTCTTTTTTTATTTAAAGTCTTTCGCACAAACTCTTCAACCTTCTTAGATTCGGCCAACTCGGAAGTTAAATCCTTTAAAAGAGGATGTTCCGGAGATACCACCAGGTAAGTTGCCCCAAAAAGAGTATCGGCGCGGGTAGTAAAAACAGTGATGGCCGGCCGGGTATTTCCCCTATTTTCCACCAACGAAAAATCCACTTCTACGCCCCAGCTTTTACCGATCCAATTGTTCTGCATTAACAGGACCCGTTGAGGCCAGGTTTTCTCCAGGAGTTTGTGATCAGACAACAGCTCTTCGGTATAAGCGGTAATTCGGAAATACCACTGCTCCAACTCTTTCTGTAACACCGCTGAATTACAGCGCCAGCAACGCCCGGTGGAAACCTGTTCGTTAGCCAGAACCGTTTGGCAGGAAGGACACCAATTGACGAGAGATTTTTTGCGGTAAACCAAACCCATTTTATAGAATTGGAGAAAAAACCATTGATTCCATCGATAATATTCCTGGTCGCAAGTGGCGAACTCTCTTTGCCAATCGTAAGAAATACCCAGCGATTTTAAACTTTTTCGCATCAGCACAATATTGGAATAAGTCCACTCGGCCGGAGTAACATTATTTTTCATCGCCGCATTCTCCGCCGGCAGACCAAAAGCATCCCAACCAATCGGATGCAAGACATTAAATCCTTGCGACCACTTGTAACGGGCAATCACATCGCCTATAACATAATTGCGGACATGCCCCATATGTATTTTCCCTGAAGGATAAGGGAACATCTCCAAAACATAAAACTTGATCTGGTCATTCTTTTCCGCAGCAGAAAAAATTTTATTTTCTTCCCATAACTTCTGCCATTTAGCTTCAACATTTTTAAAATCAAACAATTCTTCGATCATTTCTTTCATTATTTAACCTTCATCAACGCCTGAGTCGCCAACTCGCGCAATCCGTCCTCTTTCAATGTTTCCAGCAAAGCGGGCACGGCCAGGCGGCCAATATTGCCTAACGCCGCAACCGCATTGCGCCGGACAAACTCATTTTCATCTTTGGTGGCCTGAAAAAGCGCCGGTATCGATTTTGGATCACCCAGACAACCCAAAGAAATTGCCGCTTTGCTCCGCGTCACTGAACTTTGATCTTTTAAAGCCGCAATTAAGGCCGGCACGGCCAGTCGGTCACGCAGATGTCCTAAAACACCAGCCACCGTCGTTCGGACATCTTCGCTTTCATCCCGTAAAGCTTCGATGAGAGCCGGTACCGCTGAACGATCGTCAATGATTCCCAAAGAACTAGCCGCTTTCTGCCGAACTATCGGTAAAGGGTCCTTTAAAGCCCCGATTAGAGCCGGGATCGCTTTCTTTTCTTTGAGTTGTCCCGACACCTCCGCGCTTAAGGCCCGCACCAAAGGATCCAGATCTTTTAGTCCGTCATTCAAAGCTTTCTCCGTTGATTTAAGTGAAACTGAAGAGGCATTGGACTCTTTTTCTCCAGGGGAAGAAGAAAATTTTATTTTAAAATTCCCAAACAGCCCGGATAATCCGGTAATTTTTATTTTACCCATCATAACCCCCCACTAAATAAATAAAATATTCCTGATTGCCGGTAAACCCCTTAACCGCCGACGGGATTACGCCGTTATTTTTTAAACCCAAGGTTTTGGCCAAGGTCGCAATTTTCTCTACCGCTTCCAGACGGTATTTTTCCTCCCGGACTATCCCGCCCTCCGCCACCTTCTGCGCTTCTAACTCAAATTGGGGTTTAATCAAACAAACCAGTTCCCCATTCTTCGGCAAATACTCCAAAACCTTCGGCAATACTTTGCTTAAGCTGATAAAAGACAAATCCAAACTCGCCAGTTTGGGCAAATATTGGCTGGGATCTTCACCAGGAAATTTTCTGGCAATGATTGCCAATAATTCCGTTTTGCCAAAATAACGAATATTTGTTTTTTCAATATTAATCACTTGCGCATTTTTCCGCAAACTCCAATCAATTAAACCCTGCCCGACATCAACGGCAAAAACATATCTTGCTCCCCGTTTTAACAAACACTGGGTAAACCCTCCCGTTGAGGCCCCGGCATCCAAACAAATTTTATCCACTGCCTCAATCTGAAATTTTTCCAAAGCCTGATCAAGTTTCCCCCCAGCCCGCGAGACGAATTTTTTATGATATTTCGCGTCATTTTTCAGGGTAATCGGGGTAGTGATCTCCAAGAGATCGCCGGGTTTGGGGAAATTTTTTCCCGCCACCACAAACTCCCCGGCTAAAATTAATCTTTCGGCTGTCTTTAAATCTACAGCCAGATTACGCGCCACCAAAAGTTGATCTAAACGCTCCTTCCGGGTCTTGGACACAGTTTTAAAATTTTCTTAACCGATTGATAAATTTTTTCACTAGTTAATCCATATTTGTCTCTTAAAATCGAGATGTCGCCGTGTTCAATAAAAGCATCCGGCAAACTAAGGCCGATAATTTTCGCCGAACTTCCTTCCAAAACTTCTTTGACCGCGCTGCCGAACCCGCCGGCAACAGAATTTTCTTCTACCGTGATGATCAGGCTGTTTTTCTCGGCAACTTTCTCTAACAATTCTTTATCCAGAGGCTTGATCAAACGCGCATTAACTAAAGAGCAGTGAACCCCTTCGTTCTCCAGCCTCTTGACTACTTCCCGGCAAACACTGACCATACTGCCGACAGCCACTAAAGCCAGATCACTGCCCGAAGCCAACAAATCAGCTTTTAAAGGCAATAGCTTTAACTCCTGGTCCAATTTTACACCCAAACCGGCCCCGCGCGGATAGCGGAGCGCCACCGGTCCTTTTAAGGTCAAAGCGGTATGCAACATATGCTGCAACTCGTTCTCATCGGCCGGCGACATGATGGTCAAATTCGGAACAACCCGAAGATAATTAACATCGAAAGTCCCTTGATGGGTTGCCCCGTCCTCGCCAACAATCCCGGCCCGATCAATCGCCAGGATTACCGGCAGTTTTTGCAGGGCGATATCGTGAATAATTTGATCGTAAGCCCTTTGTAAAAAAGTAGAATAGATAGCGCAAACCGGCTGCAGCCCGGAAGCGGCCAACCCAGCGGCAAAAGTTAAAGCGTGTCCTTCCGCGATCCCGACATCAAAAAATCTTTTCGGGTATTGGCGGGCAAACTTATCCAAACCGGTTCCCTCAGACATCGCCGCGGTAATCGCCACAATTTTTTCATTTTTTTCGGCCAGGCGAAGCAGTGTATCGCTAAAAACTTTAGTGTAAGTCGGAACTTTACCATTAACTGCCGGTTGACCGGTAATGATGTTGAATGGTCCAACGCCATGAAAATCAGCCGGTTTTTCCTCCGACGGCTGATAACCTTTGCCTTTTTTGGTTACGACATGAAGAAGCACCGGTCCTTTCAGTTCGACGATTTTTCTCAGCACATCGGTCAAACCGGGTAAATCGTGTCCATTAACCGGACCAAAATAACTGAACCCCATTTCTTCAAAAAGCATTCCCGGGAAAAGCAGCACTCGAAACCGTTTGGCCACCCGCATTAAGCCCATACCCAGGAAATGGATTCGCTTCAAAAATGTCTCTACTCTATTCTCTAACCGCTTAATCAAACCGGCGGTTAACAATTTGGTCAGATAACCGGCCACCGCCCCAACCCGGTGAGAGATAAACATTTCGTTATCATTAAGGATCACCAACAAATTACTTCCTAAATGTCCGGCATTAATCAACCCCTCAAAAGCCAACCCGCCGGTCATCCCGCCATCACCGATTACCGCCACCACTTTATGGTTTTCCGACTTGTAATCGCGGGCTACCGCCAACCCCAAAGCCGCCGAGATCGAAGTTGAAGAATGTCCTACGCCAAAAGCATCATAAGGGCTTTCTTCCCTTCGGGGAAAACCGCTAAGCCCGCCATACTGACGCAAAGTGGAAAACCTTTCTCTGCGGCCGGTTAACAGTTTGTGGGCATAAGATTGATGTCCGACATCCCAGACAATTTTATCTTCCGGCGCATTGAGCACATAATGCAAGGCAATTGTCAACTCCACCACGCCCAGACTGGCCCCCAGATGTCCGCCATTCTTAGCCACAGTTTGAATAATTTCCTGCCGGATTTCCTCGGCCAGCTTCGGCAGTAATTCTTTCCTCAACAGGCGCATATCCTGAGGCCGGCTAATTTTTTCTAAGATACTCATCTTTTCATCCTTAAGTTTTAAGCTAGTCTGAGCTTCGCTCGGAACTTTACATGTCTGTGGGGAACAAAAACAAACATTGAAATTCATATACATTCAATTAAACAAACTAAGTTATTATATCTAACTTTTACTCATTTGTTAAGCACAAAATTGCAAAAAATGCAAAAATTGTAGGTCATGGGTTGTGGGTCATGAGTTATGAGTTTAAAGGAATCGATTCTTTTAGACTCAAGACTCATGACCTAAGACTCATAACCCACGACTCACGACACAAGACTCATGACCCATCTAATATTCCCTTTGCACAACATAATCAGCTAATTCCGTCAAGATATCCTTTCTTTTTAATCTGGATATTTTCTGTTTAGCCTCGGCCGTTAAACGCCTGGCTTTGGCCAGTGATTCTTCGATACTGTAAACTCGGGCATAAGTTAATTTCTGATTCTGCTGATCACTGCCCTTTTTACCCAGTTTTTTTTTGTCACCGATAAGGTCCAGCACATCATCCATAATCTGGAAGGCCAAACCGATATTTTCTCCGTAATTGGCCAACGCCCTTGCTTCTTGAGCCGATGCTTCGGCTAAAATGGCTCCAGCCAAACAACTGGCTTTAATCAAATCGGCGGTTTTATGCCGGTGAATATATTCCAGCTGAACAACCGTCTCTTTAAGCGATTTCAGTTTTTTGGCCGTATGCAGCATATCGCCAACCTGCCCGGCAATCATCCCGCCGGCGCCGGCCGCCTGGCTTAAAAGCGCAACAATTTTTTCTCCGCCGTATTTCCCCAAAATCCCAAACGCCTCGGTAAGCAAAGCATCGCCGGCCAAAATAGCCAGGGCTTCCCCGAACTTTTTATGGCAGGTCAACTTTCCCCGGCGATAATCATCGTTATCCATCGCCGGCAAATCGTCGTGAATCAAAGAATAGGTATGAATCATCTCCAGAGCCGCCGCCACGGACAACAGAGCTGTTGTTTTTCGCCCACTTCCCAGACAAGCCTCCGCGCTGGCCAAACAAAGGATCGGCCGCAGCCGTTTCCCCCCGGCCAGAACGGAATATTCCATCGCTTCCCTTAACGCTTCCGGAAAATTTTTCTTCTGCCGAAAATATTTTTTTAAAAACCCATCCACTATATTTTTTTTAATCCGAAGATACTCCAACAAATTTCTTCCCTCGTTAGCCACCTATTTCTCCTAATTTATTATATTCGAACTGCGCTCAAAGCTTTATGCCCTGCTGAGCATCTTTACTCCCTCTTTTAGAAAGAGGGGCAGGGGGAACACTTCAACTTATCAACCTCACATTTATTTAAAACAATTCATTTTGCTGCTTAACATTCTCTTTTTCCACTTTTTTCGCTTTAACCTTCTCTTCCTCGGATTCCGGATTATTTACGGTTTCCGGATCAAAAGTTTGCGGGACCAATTTGCCGTCTTTCTTCACCAAAATTTCCACTTTCTTTTTTGCTTCCTCTAACTTTTGATTGCAAAACCTGGTCAGTTTTATCCCTTCCTCGAATAAGGTTAAAGATTCATCAAGTGAAACGTTTCCTTCTTCCAGTTTTTCGGCAATTTCATCCAACCGCAGCAACGATTTTTCAAAACTGTTTTCTTTTTCAGTCATCTAATTTCTCCCCTCTTTTTTCTACTGCGCAGAGTAATTCCCCTCTAAACAATCGAACCCGCAGCCGATCCGTTAAATTTACCTCTTCCCAGCTTTTCACTACTTTCTGCTCCGGCATTTTCCAAACCAACGCGTAACCGCGCTGAAAAATTGCTAAGGGGGAAAGGGCATTTAACTTGCCGAGAACGATCTCCAGATTCTTAGAAAATAAATTCAAGGAATTATTCATTGCCATCGTTATCCTCTGGCTTAGATTATCAATTTCCTGAAATTTTTCCTCCAGAAAATCCGTCGGCCGGATCAGAAACGGCGTCTTCTTTAAACCGGTTAATTTTTCATTTAAACTGTTTAACAAATAACCCATATTTCCGGTTAACCTGTTTTTGAGATTTTCCAATCTTTGCATCAGTTCTTCTTTGTTTTTTACCACTAATTCCGCGGCCGCCGAAGGCGTGGGCGCTCTTAAATCGGCAACAAAATCGGCGATCGTAAAATCAATCTCATGCCCGACACAGGAAATAATCGGAATCCTCGAGCGGGCGATAGCCCGAGCCACAATTTCTTCATTAAAAGCCCAGAGATCCTCCACCGAACCGCCGCCTCGTCCCAGCAGGATAACGTCTAAATCGGAAAATTCCCGGTTTAAATCATCCAAGGCTTGGGCAATTTCCTCTTTTGCTCCCTCGCCCTGCACCCGCACCGAATAAAGCAAAATCTCCACATTGGCAAACCGCCGGTTAAGCACGCTAAGGATATCCCGAATCGCCGCCCCGCGCGAAGAAGTAACAATCCCAATCTTCTGCGGCAGCAACGGAATCGTTTTCTTCCGGGATAAATCAAACAACCCTTCTTGCGCCAGTTTTTCTTTCAGCTGCTCAAACGCCAGCTGCAAAGCCCCCTTCCCCTGCGGTTCCAAAAAATTGATAACGATTTGGTAATCACCCCGTTTGGTAAAACAGGTGACCCGCCCCAAAACCACAACCTTCAAACCTTCCGCGATATTAAATTTCAACAACTCCGCCGCCGCTCGAAACATCACCACACTAACCTGCGACTGTTCATCCTTCAAACTAAAATACAAATGCCCCGAAGGATACCGCCGAAAATTGGAAATTTCTCCCTCCACCCAAACCGCCGGGAAACTCCCCTCCAGCAGATCCTTAACTTGATTATTCAGTTCACTAACCGTATAAATTTTTTGTTTCTGCATAATCTACCTTAACAAAGCAACTCTCCCCACATTTCTTGCACAAGCTGTAAAAATTTTTCTTCAACCTTTATATTAAATTTAGCGCATCTTCGGGGCGGATTTCTTCTCCCTTTTGGGTTTGTGTAGGGAACGGTCGCGACCGGTCCTTACAACCTAAATTTATGCTACATGACAAAAAATGAATTTCCCTAAACTTTAAGTTAATGATGCGGAACGGTCGCGACCGTTCCCTACATTAGTATCGATCATTATAATTTTCTTTTTTCCAAATAACTATAAAGCAACTCATATCTATGGGCTAACTTGTTATTCGATATTCCTTTTAACCTCTTGTGTTCTGCCTCTTGAACACTTTATTTTCTGATTACCATAATCCATCAGGATTCAAGAGTTGCCCATTTTTACTCGAAAACTTTGTTTGCATCTATATTATATCCAGATGCTTTTAACTCTTTTACAAGCCCATATTTCCACTTCCCTTCTGTATCTAAGGGAATATATACT
>JBDRON010000061.1:0-27938 GCA_043810025.1 Elusimicrobiota bacterium | reverse complement strand
ATTCATATTTACTTCGGAATGACCATTATACAAATTAATGGATTTTGATTTCAAATCGATTATGTTTTTTTTCTTCATTATGTTATTCATTTTTCAATATGTTTTGCGTTTTGTATTTTAAACGTGTGGGACACTAGTGATCCTGAATAATGAATTGTTCAAATAATTTTCCTTGCAGAAAAGGGTCCGAAATTGAATCCAGATATTTATTGATCGCGTTGGTTACTCCATTATCAAACAAATAAAATTTTGGATGGGCGCCAAGCCGCTTCCGAATACTTTTGCGCCAGGGATCCAGCTTAAACCCTAATAAAGTATCCTCCAGAATTTCATAATACGATTTAATCGTCATCACCGGCAATTGACATTCCCGGGCGATATTGCTGAAATTGATAATTTCTCCAAACTGGCTGGCGGCCATATCCAGAAATCTGGAAAAAGAACCTAAATTCCGGACAATGCTTTCGGCTTGTATTTCCTCGCGTAAATAGATATCACAATAACTTTTTAGTGCGTCTCTTTTGTCAGTAATATTCTTCTGATTGAACACATGGGGAAGTGAGCCAAAATGGAGTATTTCTGTTAAATCCGTCTGTCCCTTAATTTCGTTCCAGGTAAAAGGAAAAAGAAAACGCTGTACGGCCCGGCCGCCCAGGAGATTAGCTCCCCCCCGTTTAAGCTTCCGGCAGCTGGAACCGGTCAAAATAAACTTTATCTTATAATTATCGATCAGATATTGCACTTCATTCAATAGCGAGGGAATTCTTTGAATTTCGTCAATAAATACGGTTTCTATCTCTTTCGTCTCTATTTTTTTTTCTACTTCATATCTGAGCAGACTGGGTTGTTTGGAATATTTGAAGAATTGATCATTCAAAAGAAGATTGATGCTGTAAATCTTTTTTGTGAACAATTGTTGGATTAGCGTTGTTTTTCCGGACTGACGCGGGCCGAAAAGAAAAAATGAGCGATTCTTAGGAAGTTTGATTTGTCGGTTAATCATAATGTAAAAGTGTAATACATTTTTACAGCGATGTAAAGAATAATTTTAACGCGGCGCTAAATGCAAAATATACGACCACATCGTATATTTTGTCAAGAATTTATACGATACGGAGCTTCCTACTAGGATAGTAACTAGTTTCTGTCGTCTAACTGAATTTACGACGATAAAATGCTATTATTTTATCAATTATAAAGTCGTTTTTTTATAATTTTAGCAAAAAAACCGCCTCTATATTTGGCAAAGATTAAATTTCCCCCTTTTTTAAAGGGGGCGAAGGGGGATTTGGAACTAAGAAATATCGTCTAAATCTCCCCTAACCCCTCTTTATAAAGGAGGGGAATTTCAAAAATGTCAGTTATACGACAGAAACTAACTAAATAAAAGTTTGTAACAGATTAGCTTTCAGAAGTATTCCGTCGGAGAATGGTAAAAAAGTAGTGTAGCCCTTTGGTGGCACAGGCATCCTTGCCTGTTCACAGGCTGGAAGCCTGTGCCACCAGGACAAGCCCCTGCACTACTGGAAGCTAACCTGTTACAAAAGTTTTTACTGTGTTGCCATGTATTTCTACCGTATCCCCGACATCGCGGGCGTAACCGCCGGCTAAAACGATCATTACCGGAAGATTGTTTTCCCGGCAAATTTTTTTAATCAATTGATCGCGTTTTTTTAAACCGCCGATGGTTAAAGACAGCCCGCCTAACAAATCATCCTTATATACATCGGCGCCGGCAACATAAACCGCTAACTCCGGCTGGAATTTTTTGATTATTTCTGGAATGTTTTTCTCCAACTGCATCAAATATTCCTGATCACCGGCTCCATCCGCTAAGCCGATATCTAAACTGCTGGGCGGCTTCACCGCCGGGTAATTATTTTCCTGATGAATGGAAAAAGTAAAAACCGACTGATCATTACGAAAAATAGCGGCGGTGCCGTTGCCCTGATGCAAATCACAGTCAATCGTCATTGCTTTCTTAATCTTCTTTTCTTTCTGCATTTTGCGGATGGCTACGGCAATATCGTTAAGCACACAGAACCCTTCGCCGTGATCAGGGAAAGCATGATGGAACCCGCCGCCGATATGCATACCCACGCCATCGGTCAGAGCCGCTGCGGCCGCCAGAATCGAGCCGCCAACACAAATCAGAGAGGCCTCCACCAGCCACGGTGAATAAGGGAGTTCTAACTTCAAGATTTCCTGCGCATTCAAATTACCGGTTTTTAATTTCCGCAGATAATCCGGGGTATGCACCAGAAGAATATCCTCGTCACCGGCTGGCTGCGGGGCAGTAAAATCTTTTTCCTTCACCGGACCCTCTTTAATCAGCCGTTCCTTGATCAATTTATATTTCCGGGTCGGAAAAACATGCGCTCCAATATCTACCTGATACTTTTCGGAATAAATTAGTTTAGCCATTCCTCTAACCATTTTGCCGCTTCTTTGGATTTCTTTCTTAAAAAATAACCGGTGATTACCGTCAATAAGACTAACAGGCAGGTTTGGGCAAAAACGTTGCCGAAACGGGTGTAAAATGTTTTTGGCTTTTTCACCGGTAAAGTTAAATCAACCATCTCCACGGTAGTTTGAAAAATTTTGGTTTGGTTCTTGATCCGGCCCAGCGGATCAATATAACCGGAAATACCGGTATTATCACAGCGCAGCAGCGGCCGGCGGTTCTCCACCGCCCGAAAAATATTCATGATAAAATGCTGGTAGGGGGCGGCGGTGGACAAAAACCATGCATCGTTAGTTAAATTGACAATAATCTCTCCCTCCGCCTTCACCAGCTTTCGCACCAGGTTAGGAAAAATCGCTTCAAAACAGATATTTACCGCTAAATTACCGGCCGGCGAAGCCAAGGTCTGATATTTTTTCTCGCTCTGAAACCCCCCCAGCTCATTCAATACTTTTATGCAGCGGGACAAGAGAGCGGAGAAAGGCACATATTCGCCAAAAGGCACCAGATGGATTTTATCATATTCGCCAACAATTTCTCCGCGGGAATTAACTAAAAAGGCCGAGTTAAAATACCGCCTCTGCTTTTGGTGGATACTGCCGATCAAATGGCTGGTTCCGGAATTCTGCGCCAACTGCCGGACCCAATTGTACATCCCGGCATCAGCGGCCAGATCACCGGGCAGAGCAGTCTCCGGCCAAATAATTAAAACCGGCTGATACCGGCTGGCTAAAGCAGCCAATTTTTCATAAGTCCGGAGAATATCTTTTTCATAAGTTTTACTCCATTTTTTGTATTGATCAATATTGCCTTGCAGCAGAGCAACCTTAAGGATTGCGGATTGCGGATTGCGGATTGCGGAATTAAAATACTCGTTTCTACTTTGATAAATTAAGAACGAGAGGGAAAAAATTATTGCCGGCACAATACAATTGCGGATTGCGGATTGCGGATTGCGGAATAGACGAAAAATGGTCGCATTGATTAAAACAACCAAAAAAGATACGCCGTAAACACCGGTGTATTCACTGAATTGAATCACCGGCAAATTAGCCCACTGGGAATAACCGATTAACATCCAGGGAAAACCGGTAAAAAGATGCGAGCGCAGATACTCCAAACTTACCCATAAAACCGCCGGCATCAAACAGGCAAAAAAATAATTTCTGTTTTGGCGGAAAAAAAAATGACAGCCCAAACTAAATACCCCGAGATAAACGGCGAGATAGGCGGCTAAAAGCGCCAGACAACCGCCGGCTAAAAACCAGGTTTGCTCAGCGGCCAGACAAGTCGGAACAATCCAGTAAAGGATGCCGCAATAAGCGATTAACCCGCAGAAGAAACCGGCCAGAAACGAACCAATTTTTTGTTGATTCCGGCAAACCCGGAACAGCGGCAGTAAACATACCCAGGCAAGAAAAGAAAGATTAAATTTGGGAAAAATGAGGATTAATAAAACTCCGGATAAAAGAGGGAGGACCCATTTAATGAATAATTTCATACACGGCATATTTTTCCCTCTTTTATAAAGAGGGGTAGGGGAGATTTAGACAATATTTCTAATTTTCAAAATCCCCCTTAATCCCCCTTTTTAAAGGGGGAAAACTGCAACTTTCACCCAATCACGATCTTCACTTCCCGCAGCATTTTTTATATTTTTTGCCGCTGCCGCAGGGACAGGGATCGTTTCGTCCGACCTTGCCCAATTTATTTGAGGGTTGCTCCTGACGACCTTTGGCTGGTTGACCGGCTGTCTCTAACGGCTGACGAATGAAATTTACCGCCGCCTGCCGGGTCGGAGTCCCTGCCGCTGGAGACCGGCGGGCATATTGCGTGTAACCGGATTCGGATTCCGGCAGTTGAATCCGGAAGAGATACTCTAAAACTTCTTCCTGGATGCGGTGCATCAGATTCATAAACATTTTATAAGCTTCGTGCTGATATTCAATTAAGGGATCTTTTTGGCCGTAAGCTCTTAGACCGATCCCCTTGCGGGTCTGGTCCAAATCATAAAGGTTGTCTTTCCAGGAGACATCGATCACCTGGAGCATAATCATCCGTTCCATCTCCCGCATTAAAGAGGGGGAAACTTTTTCCTCCCGCTGATGATAAAGCGTCGTTATTTTTTCCTTGAGCAGCCCCGCCAGATCCTCTTGTTTTAAACTCAATAACTCTTCCGGGTTAATTTCCAAACGGAGGGCAAAAGTTTTTTCCATCCAGGCCCGAAGGCTTTCCAAATCCCAATTTTCCGGATAAACATTTTTCGGCGCATACAACTCTATTTTTTCATTGACCGATTCTTCGATCATCCCCTGCACGTTTTCCGAAATGTCTTCACCTTCTAAAATATTACCGCGCAGGTTATAGATTACTTCCCGCTGTTTGTTCATCACATTATCGTAATCGAGCAGTTGTTTGCGAATATCAAAATTCATCGCTTCCACTTTGCGCTGGGCATTCTCAATCGCCCGGCTGATCCAGGGATGCTGAATATTTTCGCCGTCCTGCATCCCCAGTTTGGCCATCAAACCGGAAATCCGTTCCGAACCAAACAAGCGCATCAACTCGTCTTCCAGGGAAATATAAAATCGGGAAGACCCCAGATCCCCTTGCCGGCCGGTCCGGCCGCGCAGCTGATTGTCAATCCGCCGGGACTCGTGCCGCTCTGTCCCTAAAACATGCAGCCCGCCGGCATTTTTTACGTATTCCGCTTCCTCCGGATTGACCGGGCTGCCGCCTAAAACGATATCCGTGCCGCGGCCGGCCATATTGGTGGCAATCGTGACCGCTCCCTTGTGGCCGGCTTGGGCGATAATCTGGGCTTCGGTTTCGTGATACTTGGCATTCAGCACATTATGAGGAATACCTTTCCGCCGCAGCAGCGCCGAAAGATGTTCACTGCGTTCAATGGAACGGGTGCCGACCAAGACCGGCTGGCCCTTCCGCCAAAGCTCTTCAATTTCCTTGACCACCGCCTGAAATTTTTCTTTCTCGGTGCGATAAATAACATCGGGATAATCCGTTCTAATCATCGGACGGTTGGTCGGCATCTCCGCCACATCCAGCTTATAAATTTGCCAAAATTCCGGGGCTTCGGTGACCGCCGTACCGGTCATCCCGCCCAATTTTTTATAGATCCGGAAAAAGTTTTGGAAAGTGATCGTAGCCAGCGTTTGATTTTCTTCAGCAATCCGCAAACCTTCTTTTGCTTCCACCGCCTGATGCAGACCTTCCGACCAGCGCCGGCCAGGCATCAGCCGGCCGGTAAACTCATCAACAATAATTACCTCGCCGTCTTTGACCACATAATCAACATCCCGATGGTAAAGGTTATGCGCCCGCAACGCCTGCGTAATATGATGCACCCATTCCGACTGGATGTCATCGTAAAGATTTTTTACCCCTAACAGGTTTTCGCATTTGGTAACGCATTGAGCGGTCAAGGTAGCGCTATGGGCTTTTTCATCGATAATAAAATCGTAGCCTTTGGTTAAATCAATACCTTTATGTTTCGCTTCGATTTCCTCATTTTCGGTGACAAACAGCCCTTTAAGGAGAGGAACAATCCGGTTAATGATATAATATTTATCGGTCGATTCCTCGGCCGGACCGGAGATAATCAGCGGCGTGCGGGCTTCATCAATCAGGATAGAATCGACTTCGTCGACAATCGCATAATTAAACCCGCGCAGCACCCGGTCTTCCTGGCGGTTGACCATGTTGTCGCGCAGATAATCGAACCCCAGCTCGTTGTTGGTCACGTAGGTAACATCGCAGTGGTAGGCCTGCCGATGCAGTTGACTGCCTTCCATACTGTGCTGGATAAACCCAAAGGTGAGTCCCAAAAACTTATAGACCGGACCCATCCATTCCGCATCGCGTTTGGCCAGATAATCGTTAACCGTTACCAGATGCACGCCTTTTCCGGTCAAAGCGTTTAAATACACCGGCATGGTGGCCACCAGGGTTTTACCTTCTCCGGTTTTCATCTCGGCAATCTTCCCCTGATGCAAAATCAGACCGCCCATTAACTGCACATCAAACGGACGCAAACCGATCGTGCGCCAGGCAACCTCGCGGACCACGGCAAAAGCCTCGGGCAGCAAATCATCGAGGGCAGCCCCCTGGGCCAGACGCTGTTTAAACTCCCCGGTTTTTGCCGCTAACTGCTCGTCGGAAAGTTTTTTTATTTCCGGTTCCAGGGAATTAATCTGCTCAACCAGCGGATAGAGCGCCTTTAAATCCCGTTCGTTCTTCGTCCCAAATATCTTATTATAGATCCAGCTGATCATATTTTCCTCTTAATTGCCGGGTCTCGGGGTTCGTACCCGTTGCGGTATTGGCAGGGAACGCATATATGCGTTCCCTGCATTAGCATAAAATATTAAAACTTTATTCTACTATATTTTATCTTTTAGGTCAAAAATTAAATAGATCCTCAAGAACTAAGATTGATTGCTGAAACCGAGATCGGCAGGGGCAAAAAATTTTATGCCCCTACATTAATATTTTCGCACCCAAAATGAAGTCGAAGCCCTGCCCTCTACTCCCCGATAATTTTTACCAGGACTCTCTTTGGGCGCTGGCCGTCAAACTCGCCATAAAATATTTTTTCCCAGGGACCAAAATCCAGTTTTCCGTTGGTAATCGCCACCACTGTTTCCCGGCCCATTATTGTCCGTTTTAAATGAGCATGGGCGTTGTCTTCGCCGGTTAAATTATGCTGATATTTTTCCACATCCGGCGGCGCCAGCCACTCCAGCCATTTACTGAAATCTTTCTTCAACCCATCCTCATCATCGTTGATGAAAACCGAAGCGGTAATATGCATCGCATTGACTAAGCACAACCCTTCTTGCACCCCGCTTTTCCTCACCAGATCTTCCACTTCCCCGGTAATGTTTAAAAACTCAATTTTCTTCTTCGTTTGAAAACGAAGATACTCGGTTAAACTTTTCATCGCCCACCTCCCCACTCAAATATGTTTAATTATTTGTAACAGGTTAGCTTCCAGTAGTACAGTAACTCCCTCCCCCTTGAGGGGGGAGGGTGGGCTAAACTATTACAATTATTTATATTTTCCCCGAATGTTGCTCGGTAAATTTGATGATTTGGTTCATAATTTTTACTGTTTCCACCGGGTGTTCGCCGGCGGCGGTTTCGGCGGAGAGCATGACAAAATCGGTGCCGTCGAGGATGGCGTTGGCGACATCGGTGACTTCGGCCCGGGTTGGGCGGTGGTTGGCGACCATGCTTTCCAGCATCTGGGTGGCGGTGATCACAAACTTTTTTCTCTGGTTACATTTCTGAATAATCTGCTTTTGAATCATCGGGATTTCGTAGATCGGCACGGAAACCCCTAAATCGCCCCGGGCAACCATGATCCCGTCGGAGACAGCGATAATTTTATCTAAATTTTTTATGCCCAGCCGGTTTTCGATTTTGGCGATAATTAAACAATCAGGCAGGCGGCCGGACAGTTCCTTTCTTACCGCTAAGATATCTTCGGCGGTTTGAACGAAGGATTGGGCGATGTAGTCCACCTGGTTTTCCACCCCAAACTGAATATCTTTTTTATCCTTCGGCGTGATCCCATCGAAATTCAGCCGCGCCCCCGGGATATTGATCCCTTTATGTTCTTTCAGCGTCCCGCCGATCAGCACCACCGTTCTAAGGCTGTTTTTCTCCACTTTTTCTATTTTAAGCAGAATATTACCGTCATCGATATAGATTTCCTGCTCTTTTTTTAGATCGGTCAGCGGGGCGGTGTAATCGAAGGGGATGGTCCCTCCTTCACCCAGAATATTTTGGCTGGTCAACAAGACAATTTGTTTTTTTATCAGTTCAATCGGCTGATGATTTTTTAATTCTCCGATCCGGATCCGGTGACCTTCCAAATCCTGCAAAATTTTTATCGCCCGCCGGTATTTTTTGTTCAGCGCCCGGACAGTTTTTATCCGCCGCTGATGAGCGGGATGCGAGCCGTGGGAAAAATTCAGCCGGACAACATCCATCCCGGCCAGCATCATCCGGCGGATCACGTCAACTTCACTGCTGGCCGGCCCTAAAGTGCAAATTATTTTAGTTTTAGTCATAGTTTAAATATAGGGGTCGCGGGATCAAGGGGTCCAGGGTAAAACAATCGCTGCAAGGCTGATTTTACAATAATTTTGGGCAAATGACTAATAAAATTTTAGGCTAACCATATCCGTTTGTTGTCCCCCAACTACTAGGATAAAAAGAACAGCTTAGCATTTATTTTACAAAAATTTTAGCTAACTATCTATTCCATTTTCTGAAAAATGCTTTCAATCAATTTCAAGTACTCTTTTGTTTCTTCTGATTCAATTACATTATCTCCGCTGTATAAATCCAGATTCCGGTCTTTACGCATCTTATCCCCAAAGATCAAAATGTCTTTAGAGCCCAATATCTTGCTCAGAGATTCAATAATCTTGATATGATGGCCAGGCTGGCTTTTAACCCTGTATCCTTCTTTAGCGATGTAATATATTCCGATTTTAATTAAAGCCATATAGGAAAACTGGAAAATTATTTCCGGCTCATTGCTCGATCCAGCTAATTCCAAGTTCCGTTTTACGGACATTTTTATTTTTTCCAGTTCACTGGAGGTGAATTTTTGGATAGTAAAGAAGTTTTTATCAAAATTCATAAGATTTTAATTACCTTCCCACCAAAGACAGAGGTAATAAGCTGGTCCTTTTCTTCTTTCCTTTTCCGAAAATTTTCTTCAGTCAAATTCAAGATGTTGATTTCGGTATTTAGAGATTGTTGAATTTCATAAATTATTTTCTGCGCATCCATTCTCTTGTGATTACCGATAAGCAACAAGTCAATGTCACTGCCGGATTTGTATCTTTTATTAGCATACGAACCATAAATATAAGCTTCTTTGACATCCGGTATTTTCGCGACAGCCTTCTTTAATATGGCCTCAAGGCCGGCAGTTTTAAAAAAAATAGTTTTATATTCCTTGAGCAGGCGGTTTTTCCGGTTGAGAAAGAAATACCTTTCCCTCCCGGAGAACTCACTGGTCAGAATACCAGACTCCTCTAGACTGAGAAGAATTCGATAAACATTTTTCGGTTCTTCCTCTAATTTTCTAGCCAGTTCGTTAACATAAATCCTGACTTTTTCATTAAGAAAAAAATAATTCAGAATTTTACTGGAAATTTTTGAACGCGAATTAAAAATCATTATTTCTCCATAAACCTACTTACCATGTTTATGGTATATTATTACCATAAACATGGTAAAATGTCAATGCGCTTCTAAAAATGCAAAACACTGCGTTTCAAGGGGCTGGGATAAAAGAACCGTTACAGCATTATGCGGTGGATTTTACAATAATTCCGGTTAAATGCCTAACAAAATTTCAGCCTGCCCGGTCTAAAATGTAAACTATGTTACCAGTTTACACCTAAGATGCTTTTTTAAATCCGACCGTAAGCGAGGTTTTTTTCTGTGGATTCGATTTGAACGGAGACTACTTTGTTTTTCAATCCGGGAACGGCCGGGAAGCAGACGCGGAAATATTGCGGGGAAAAACCACTGCAAAAATTATTGATTTCTTTGCTCTCCACCAAGACTTCCACTTTTTTACCAATGAATTCTTGAATAAACTGCTGGCGAAGAAGATTATCCAGCGTTTTTAACCGGCGATACCGCTCTTTTTTCACCTCACCGCTGATTTGTCCGGGCAGACCAGCGGCAATCGTCCCGGGACGAGGAGAAAAACTGAAGATGTGCAGGCCGCTAAAAGCCAGGATTTTAACCAGCTGGACAGTTCGCCGAAAATTTTCTTCCGCTTCGCAGGGAAAACCGACAATCAGATCGCTGGTAATCCCGATATCCGGAATCTTCCGGCGAAGTTTTTCCACTATCCGGAGAAAATCTTCCGGCGTATACCAACGTTTCATCGCTTTTAAAATGTCCCGATCACCGGACTGTAAAGGCAGATGCAGATGCCGGGCCAGCTTTTTTGTCCCGGCCAGCAAATCGATTAATCCCTCGCTCACTTCCGTAATTTCCAGCGAGCTCAGCCGGATTCGTTGTAAACCGGGGACTAACTCCAACTGTTCTAAGAGCGGCAGTAAATCCGGGTAGATGCCTAAACGAATACCGGTTAAAACGATTTCTTTATAGCCGTTTTCCACCAACTTTTTTACTTCTTCAAGGACTTTTTCTAATTTCTGAAACCAGAAATTGGGACGAGCGTAGGGAACAACACAGTAACTGCATTTTGTCTGACAGCCGTCCTGAATTTTGACAAAAGCCCGTTCATGCCCGGCAAACCGGGAAATCGTCTCTGAATTATTTGCATTGTTAACTGCCGGTAAAGGGAAGTTTTTTCCCGTATACCCGGAGATTGTGTCCACAATTTTATTTTTTTTCTGCTGGGGAAAAATTTCGATGGCGGGAAAAATGGTTTTCAATTTTTCCGCCTGGAGTTGAGGATAACAGCCGGTAAGGATAATTTTTGCCTGCGGATTCCGCCGCCTTAACCGGCGAATAAACTGCCGGCATTTCTGTTCGGCCTCCGTAGTGACCGCGCAGCTATTAATCAGACAAACATCCGCCTCGGCAAAATTCCCCGTAAAAACCCACCCTTTACGATCAAACTCCTCCCGCAGCAGTTCCGTCTCATATTGATTAACTTTGCACCCAAAAGTATGAAAATATATTTTCATCCTAAACTATCCGACTACACCTTACATCTTACATCTAAAAAAACCTATCTTTAAATCATTTTCCCAAAACCGCGACCGGCTTATATTGGCGGTGTTCGCCAACGTTGTCTTTGATCACCAGTTCAACGAAGTAGATGCCGTTAGCGGCCATTTCGCTGTTGTACATCCGGCCGTCCCAATAATCGGTATTGGTGCCGGAACTGCGGCGGGAATCGTCGACTACGGTCTTGATCAGTTGTTTGGCCATATCGTAAAGATTAATCGTTACCTGGCTGTCCTGGGACAAGACATATTCAATATTTAACGAGCGGGCTGGGGGATCGAAGGGGCTGGGATAATTGACCAGATCGACAATACTGGCGGATTTAACTCTAAAACTTATCGTTCCTGCCCCTTCTTTGGGGACAGCATATCCGAGATCCTTGGCGCTAACTTCGAGCTGGTATTCCCCTTCGGCTAACGGCTCCCCGTCCCAAACATAAGTCAACAGATCCGACTGGAAAGACGACGATCCCGCTGCTTTATTTAAAATTGTTTGGCCGGATTTGGTAATTTTCAGGTTGATCGAATTAGCAGCTACCCCCTGTTCGGCATCGGTAATCCGGGCTTTGATGGTCGGCTTGGTACCGGCTCCGCCGTTATTGCGCGGCTCCAAAATTATTACTGCCGGCGGGGTGTTGTATTTGATCCGAACAATTTTCCAATCAGACCAGTTTAAGGAATCATCGGCCCCTCTTACCCGCCATTTTATAAAATTATTGCTGCCTTCCTCAAATTTATCCGTCCCGTTCGGCAGACTCACTTTAAATATTGCCCGCGTCTCAGTACTACCGTCAACTAAGGCTGCTCCGCTCCGCCATTTGGCGGGATCTTCCACCGCGGGGTCAACATTGGATATTTGGTATTCGATGGTTGCCGTGCTGATTTTAACACTAACGGCTGCAGCGGTTATTTGACAAGTAACATTGGTCGTCTGCTGCTCAGCGGTGAGTGAAGAAACATCAGTAAAATTTATCGCTTGCGGAACAATAATCGGACCGGCCAGCCCGGCGCCGCCGGCTATCTCCAAAGCTTGGCCGCCCTGGCTGTCTTGGGCCATAATTTTTATTACCGGCGTATCTCCATACTTTAAGCCGGAACAGGTATATTGATAAACCACTCCGGCGATGTAATTGGTTGACCCATCCAGCGGTGTCATAGCGGCTCCGCTTATTTCAAAAATACCGTCGTTATTTTTATCAATCGAAATCTGAATTACGCCAGGGGCTTGATTCTCCGGATCGAAATATTTAACCTGGTAGGTGAAGGAAACCTCGCGGTTAATGATATATTTGGGCGCAATCCGATAATTTTCATACCCTGTGCCAACGTTGATGTTTAACCCGCTATAACTGCCGTCAACCCAGGTAATCACCGGTGGTTTGTTCTGGCTGACCTGCGGGCCGTTCTGCCAGTCGGTAATCGACTCCGCCCACCCGTCAGAGGCGGCAAACCGGTATTTCGGATAATCACCGTCCAGAAAACCGTTAAAATTAAATTGATAAATCTGATTCCCTCCGATAGCCAACATCTCCACACCCCAAACATCGCCGCCGTTTGGGCTTCCGTCGCCATTGGTATCAATATAGATTTTTACATAGGCCGGCGGATTACCGTCTTCATCGTAATATTTTATCTGGTAGACAAAATTGGTTTTATAGTCGCCCAAATTAGGTTCCACTCCATCGGTAACAAATCCAGGGTTGCCGCTGTTGACGAGTTGCGGAGGGGTGTTACGGCGGAACTGTCCCTTGCTCCAGTCGCTGAAATTTTTGACGGTATTAATGTAACGGAAATATCTTACCCGCCAATAGTAGGTTCCGTAGGTGAAAGTAAAAGTGGATGGTGTCCGATAAAAAGATTCCGTCGACAGACAACTACCATGGAAGAGCAGGCGGCTAAAGTCCGGTTTAGTAGATACGGCGATTTCGTAGCCGGCTACCCCGTAAGTTGGATCAACGCTATCCGCCCAATCAAAAAGCGGCTGACCATCAATTAACTGTTCATTATTGATCGGGCTGATTAAATCCGGGCCGTTGGGTATAGTCGAATCGATTTTCCAGGGATAGGAAGTTTCCACGCTGACATTGCCGGCTTTATCTTTGGCCTGGACGTAAAAGGTATAAACTCCGTCGGCGGATAAGAAATAAGTGGTGGTAGTCGCGGTCAGCCAGCCGGTCCGGTTTTCGACGGTGGTTGTGCCCAGCAGCAGCCGGTGGCGGTATGTTTCACAGTCCGGGCTGGCGGAGCTATAAACAAATTTCGCCGTCTTTTTATTAGTCGGCGAATCGGGCTTTTCCGTCAGCGTCGGTTTTTCCGGAGACGTAGTGTCGATGATCAATTGCCGGACGCCAGACCAAGGCGAAGGCGGGTTACCGGCGTTGTCGGTGGCGTTTACCTGCCAGTAGTAGGTAGCCTCGGTTAAAACGCCGTAAGGAACAATGTAATAAGTAGTCTTGACGCTCAGATCGATGGTGAATGGCGCGGTGAAACTTTGTTCGGTATCTACCTGCAGCCGGTAACCGGCGATCCCGGAAAAATCGGCCGGTGTTCCAGCCTGCCAGCGAAATGTGGGGGTGGTCAGGTTGGTAACAAAATTGCCTTCCGGCTCCGTAAGGTTGGGCGCGGACGGCGCTGTCGTATCAATAGTTAGTGTATAATAATTAGTCCAGCTTTCATTTCCGACATTGTCGAGCGCCCCTACTTTCCAATAGTAGGTAGCATCGGGTAAGGGAGCCGGTATGTATGAGTTGGTTACCGGTTTGGTGTTGATGGCCAGAGTATTAAAATCGGCGCTGGTCGAGATTTTTAGATAATACTCTTTTAGGCCTGAACCACCGCTATCCGTAGCAGTTACCCAAGTAAATGTCGGTTGATTATAATCAAGAATGTCACCATTGCCCGGCGTAGTAAGCGCAAGCCCCGTTGGAGGCGCGCTATCGTAGAAAAAAGTCTGGGTAGAATAAGAAACACCCATCGGCTGTGTGCCAATCTTCACCCGCGAACGAACATGGTAATTTGCCCCATTTGTTGACCAGCCGGGATTTGCATACGACCAATCAGTTGTCCCCGCAGCGGCATGCCAAGCTTCACCAACATCCCATACATCCCCGCTTTTCCAATACAGTGTCCCACTACTGATACTGACTTCGACAGTCCAATTTTTTGCTTCCCCAAAGTTTGACGTGCCTGAAATGGTGGGGAGCGTATTTGGCCCGTACCACCCACTGTTAGCCGGAGTGGTTATTTTTGTTACCGGTTTGGCAAACAAGATCGCTGTCCCCGATGACAATGAAGGGGTGTTAGAGGAATATTGAAGACCGTAAGTACTGTTTTTCTGGATTCCAACCGTTGCGCTATTTCCATTGTTGAATGGTGGACTACTAAAATCTACATCAAAATATTGGAACTTAATCTCATTGGTTGTTTCGTAAAGAATTATTTCAAAGGTAATGGGGTTTTGGGGGGCCTCAGCTCTTAACTTATAATGATTAATGTCCTTATATTCGACAATAAATTCTCGATAAGGGCTTTCACCCACAGTCTGATAATAAACAGTTCCACCTGTATATAAATCGTCCCAGAATGGAGCAACAATTGTAGAATGAACAGAAGTGGGGATAGGGTTATTATTATTATTATGACCAAGTGCTGTTGTATCAAAACTTATCCCGCCATTGTTGCTAATACAAACAGAAGATTTTGTAACACCAAAAAAAGAAAAATCAAAACCGAGCAAAATCCCTGTAATATTAGTGTCATCATCATCATCAGGAGTTCTTGTCCATTTCTTCACATCGGTGTTTGTAGAAATTTCCACCCAGCTATAATTCGCTTGCGCTGTCCCGTCCAACCAATAATAGCCGGTAGCCTGTGCCCCGGTTCCCAAATCAGCATACAAGGCGGGAGCAAAAAAACAGAGACTGCCAAAAACTAAAGCGATAATTTTAGTAACGGGTACGGATAATGATTTTAATCTAGTCATAGTTTTCCTTTTAGGTTTTAATGAAATTTTCACTCTACCATATCATATTCTACAATTCCCATGTTAAGATTATGTTAAGATTATGTTAAACTTATGTAAATTAGGGGACGGAGTTAGGTAATTAGGTTAACACTAATACACATGTATGGTACCTTACCTCTTTTTTACCTTTCCCTGACCACCCGAGCACTGCGCCTTACGACTTCGTTAACTGAATGTTTAGTTATTCCGAAATATTTTCCAAACTCTTTTATCTCGACCTAGCGCGAGTTCGTCTTCTTTTTTATTTTCAGCTAACCTAATTACCTAACTCCGTCCCCTATGTTTATGTATTGACTAAGCGGCCAGATCTTGTATAATGATAAAAATATCATGGTTAAAAAAAGAAGCATTTCCAGTACGGGTGAACAGATTAATGCCCTTTCCAAAATCAGTAAAGCGATCACTTCCGATCTTTATCTGGAGGATCTGCTTAAGTTGATTGTCACGGTTACCGCCCAGGTAATGAAATCAAAGATTTGTTCTTTAATGCTTTTGGATGAAGGGAAAAAAGAGTTGGTGATTAGAGCTACCCAGTCGGTAAGCGAGGCCTATAATAAAAAACCAAATGTTAAGTTGGGTGAGGGGATTTCCGGCCGCGCCGCTTTGGAAAACCGCCCAATCAGTATTCTTGATGTAAAGGCTGATCCCAATTATGTAAATCGGGAAATTGCCTATAAGGAAAAACTGTGTTCTTTGCTCAGCGTGCCAATGGCGGTAAAAGGGAAAGTGATCGGTGTGCTGAATTGTTACACCACGGTCTCCCACCAATTTACCGATACGGAAATCGCTACCTTGACGACTGTAACCAATTCGGCGGCCATCGCCATTGAAAACACTGAGTTGATGGTCAAAACCAAGGTTATTCAGGAGGAACTGGAAGCCAGAAAAACTATTGAGCGGGCGAAAGGTATTTTAATGAAAGAACATAGGTTTAGCGAAGAAGAGGCCTTCCGCACCATCCAAAAATATAGCATGGATCAAAGAAAATCCATGCGCGAAATCTCCGAAGCCATCATCCTAACTTCCGGTATAAAAACCAGCCTGCCCAAGATAAAATAGTAACGGTCTGACAAAATTTCCAACTATATGAACCTTTATTCCCCTCTTTTATAAAGAGGGGTTAGGGGAGATTTAGTAATTATTTTCTAAATCCCCCTTATCCCCCTTTCTAAAAGGGGGAATACACATAACGTCACTATCACATTGATCTCAAAAAGGAACTTTCTATGCTATCAGACTAGGCCGGTAAGCGCAATTGCTTTTGATTTTGGCGATTACCTTGCCGTCCCAAGTAACTATTTGAGCGCTGAGGGTGTGATTGCCAACAGCGTAGTCCGCCCACTCAAACCACCAAAAACCGGCTGATTCCCGGCAGAGGTTCCACTGCCCGCCATCGACAGAAATTTCCACCCTGTTTCCGGGTACGGCGCTTAACCGAATACAATAATCCGGGGAAGTGATTACCTTCCCCTTGACTGGAAAATCAATTGAGAACGGAACCGCCTCTTTTGGTGTCCTTGGTGTCTTCAATGCTTTTGAAGTCTTGGCCACAGTTTTTTTCTTCCGGCTAACCTTTTTTTTCACGCTGACACGCTCTTCTACTAAATCCATTTTTGCCTCCATTTACCTAAATTTTTTTCCACATTTATTGCAAATCTGCGGATTCTTAACCGATGATTTTATTCTGAATAAAAGCCTGGGTAACACACTAAGCCATCCGCTTAACGGCACGCCGCATAATTGGCATTTTCTCATTTCTTGCCCTCAGCTATAGAGTAAAACATTTTTCTGATAAAATCAAGAATTTTCTAAAAATATTTATTTATTTTATCAACTAACTCGGTTAAAGTAAATATTTTGGAAAGATATTCGTCAGCGCCAGCACCAAAAACAGCCTTTTCGGTCTGCGGAGTAAGAAATCCGCTGAGAATCAAAATCCGGGTTTGTTCGTTTGGGTACCACTTGCGAATTTCCCGACAAATATCCAACCCATGGTAATCGGGCAGCTGCAGATCTAAAATTACCAACTGATAAGGGTCTGTCTTAATTTTTTCCAAGGCCTCCGTTCCGTTTTTTGCAAGCAAGACAGTCCAATCCGGATTAATCTTTTTTAAAATTTTAAGTATATAATTACAAGTTACTTCATCATCATCCACAATCAGTATTTTCGGAAAACGATTTAATGGTTTCTTTAAAGTATCCATTTTATTTACCGGCCAGCAGATGAGCCAACCGGACCGGTTCCGGTAAACGGTAACGACGGCAGCAAGAAAGAACTAAATCTGCGGCCATTTCCAAATCCATTTTGTGACCAACTGAAACAAAAACCGGTTTAACCCGGGATCTGGTCCTTAAGGCCACTCCAATATATTCACCATTTACATCTTTAAGATAGGTGTAAGCGCCCTTTATTCCGGGAGGCGGTTCTTCGTATTCACCGTAAAGCAAACTTTTCGCGCTGCCGATTGTTGGCCGGTCTAAAACCAGCCCTAAATGGCTGGCGAGACCTAAGCGCCGGGGATGAGCAATACCTTGCCCGTCACAAATTACGACATCCGGCTCAACCGAAAGCTGCTTAAAAACCTCCAGTAAAGGAGGTATTTCCCGGAAAGAAAGAAGACCGGGGATGTAGGGGAAAGACCATTCAATATCCCGGACGACCTCCAACTGCGCGAGCAGTTTTAAATCCGGATAACTTAAGACGACTACCGCAGCCTTAGCCGCAAATTCATCTTTAGAAAAATGCACATCGCAGCCGGCTACGGTCTTAATTTCTGTTAAGGAGCGGAAACTACCGTTCAGGCTGATCTGCCGGCTAAGTTTATTCTGAAGTTGGCTAGCCTCTTTAGGTGTAATGGTCCAAGGATGTAATTTTCTAATCAGCATTGCTTATTTTTTTGTGTTTGTTTCCCGCCAAAACCGAGACCCCGGCCCCGAAACCAGCCCCGATTAGATCTGTCTTTCAGGCAGACCAATACCGGGAGTGTTAAGGTAGACATCTTTTAAGGGAAGTTCACACTTGTCAAAACTAAATCCCTCATTGATCAATTGCATAAACACACTAACAACCCGATCATCAAAATGCTTCCCCGCGCCCAACTGGATAATATGTAACGCGTCTTCCGGGGTAAGGGATTTTCGGTAGGCCCGATTGGAAGTCAAGGCCTCAAACACATCGGCGACCGCCAAAATCCTTGCCGGCAAAGGAATTAAGTCCTTTTTTAACCCCTCCGGATAACCGCTGCCGTCAATTTTTTCATGATGGTATTTAACAATATCAATAATTTCTTTGCCAAAAAAAATTGGCTCTAGAATTTTTGTCCCGATCAAAGGATGCTCTTGAATAATTTTATACTCATCATCCGTTAGCTGGGTAGATTTTAATAAAATCCGTTCACTAATCCCGATTTTGCCGATGTCATGCAAAAATGCTCCAATCCTTAAAGCCTCAATACTGCTCGAAGGCATACCCAGGTTCCTGGCAATCGCCACCGCATAATGAGCAACACGTTCGCAATGACCCCGGGTGTAAGCATCCTTCGCCTCTACAGCCGCAACCAGCGATTGGATTGTCCTAAAAAAATGCTGTTTGGTGTCTTCGTAAAGGTTGGCATTTTCTAAAGCGATGGAGGCCTCGTCAACCAATACCGTGAGAAGATCCAGATCATCACTGGAATAGGGCACCCCTAAATTCCTTTCTCCGAGCAGAAGGATGCCTAAAAGCTTGTTTTTAGCAACCATCGGAATGGAGACAATCATATCCATTGATTTCAGTTGGCGGCAGATAGAAGACGAAACCCAGCTAAGATGAGCGGATTCTTCCAGCTGATGAATAAAAATTTCCCTCCGATTTCTTTCCAAACAATCGACAAGAATATTATTTTGAGCTAAGAAAAAATCTTTCTCCGGGCTCCACCCAACGGCAGCTTTAAGCAAATATTTTTTTTCATCTTTGTCCCAAAGCAAAATACCGCCCCGTTTGATATAAAGTGACTGGGCGATTGTATTTAATGTGGAAAAGAGCAGGGTGTCTTTATCCAAAATTGAAATTACTTCCCGGCTAAATCGTTTCAACTCCTGTTCTTGACGATGTCTCCGGCGGAAAAAAGCCAGATCGATAAATTCCTGAATTTTGTTTCGTAAAGGCTGAAAAAGCAAAGTGATCAAAAAGGCTGAAACTATCACTAAAAATGTCGAATTGTGGCCGGTAAAATTGCGGAAAATTTTCTCAAAAATCAAAATGCAAACCACGAATACCGCAGTAAGCAATCCTGTAAACAATGAATAGGATACCCCTTTTCGCAAAATTGCCCGGACATCAATTAAACGATAACCAACAAGAGTATAGGATGCCAAAACCAAGAGGGAAGCGATTGCTAAATACGCAATCGGGATAAATTTTATTCCGATAATCACTAAAGAATTACTGATACTGCCGATAATCGCAAGAATTAGGCCGACCAACAGATAAAACAGCTGTTTTCTCTCCGCGATCGAAGCGGAGTAACGGTATTTTTCCAACAATAAATAAGCGCCGAAAACACTATAAAACAGATAATAAAAAACAAATAAAGTATAACCTCGGCCGACGTTGGGCAAGTAAAATTGATGGAAAGAGGGCGTTCCCCGGGTGAAATAACCTAAAAACAAAAGGAAGATAAGCAGACCGCTTAAAAAATATCCGCCAAAAATGAAAAATCGAATTCGATTTTTCTGATTTTCAGTGCTGACCGCGATAAAATGGTAATAAAGCGCGGGGACGAAACTTAATCCGAGATAAAATACTTTTGTCCAAAAATCAATATCAGTTTGTTCGGTGGCAATACTTAGCCCTAAAAAACCAATACTCCAGACAGCTAAAGCAACGCCAAGAAAGAAAAATATCCGGTTGGCTGCCCGATGAAAATTATCGAATAAAACAAACGCGGCTACGGCTAGGCCGGCTACGGCTGAAACAGAGGCTATCCAGCTGCAAATTATCATTTAAATTAAAAAACCATCCCGATATCATTAAAACAAGGGATGGTTCTAAACATCAATTCCTAGATAGATCAGCTTATCTGGACTATAAATCAACAATTTCTCCTTTAATCAGCCAAACAAGACGACAGATAATCCTGGCAGTCTTAAATTCCCTTCAACCTTCCGGCTCCAGATCTTCAACAATATTTTGTA
This sequence comes from Elusimicrobiota bacterium, assembly GCA_043810025.1. GTDB lineage: Bacteria > Elusimicrobiota > JBDRON01 > JBDRON01 > JBDRON01 > JBDRON01. The sequence goes on along the minus strand of JBDRON010000061.1, from coordinate 7,522 downwards.
TTTTCATTCTATATTTTTCGCCAAACCAAGTCAACAACTTTTTCATTGCTCTCCAAATTGAGATTACTCAAAAAGTCTGGATTTTGGTGATGTCATTGCTTCGCTCCCTGCGGTCGCTCGCAATGACAGTGTAGCTATTTTTTGAGCAATCTCAATTTGGAGACGCATGAAGACGCATGAAAATTTTTAGTGACGAAAAATTTAATTTCTGCTATACTACAGTATTAGCCTATGAAAAAGATTTTTATTCTGCTGCTTTTTTTTTTAATCGTTCCCGAAGGTTGGGGGGGCTATGGACAGCCAAATTTCAAATATGATGACGGGGTGGAAGAAGCGCGTAACCAGTTGAAAATAGCCCGAAAGGATTTTCAAGCAAAAAAGATCGGCCAAAAAAGAATGATCGTTAGGGAAACAGCTCTTCGCAGAAAAATCGAAAAAATAGAACAAAAAGTTTCCAAGCTGCAAACAGAATCTGACGACTCCCGCGTTCTTCTTGAACTAAGCCGAAAAAATCTGACTCAAATTAAATCAAAATTAGATATTTTGCAAACGGACAGTACCGGCCAGAAGAATTTTTTAGACAATAATTCCATTGATCAACTTAAAAGAGAGCAAGATAAAGAATTGTATGTCTATTGGAAAGAATCGCACAAAATCGCTAAACTGGAGAAATACTGCCAAAAACTCAATGTAAAAAAAATTGAACTTGCCGGCGAAGTAGAGAAACAAAAAATTAACTTAGAAAAAGAGATTAGCGATTTAGAGAAACTAATCCAAAATTTAACCCAGAAAATCGAGCAGCCAGAAAAGAAACCTACAGTAAAAAAACAACTGGAGAAAAACATCTATTCTTCAAAGATCAATAAAAAAGGCCGGTTTTCCTGGCCGGTTAAAGGTGAAGTGGTAACCAGTTTCGGCAAGCAGAAATTAGACGATTTAGATGCCAATTACATTAGCAATGGGATAAAAATTCGTGCTGCCCCAAGCGAACCGGTAATTGCCGTCGATAAGGGCAAAATAGTTTACGCCAAAAAACTGCAAGGTTACGGGAAGATGGTAATTATTGAACACCGAAAGGAACTGGTAACCATTTACGGCCAGCTGGGCGAAATTATCGGGCAGGTAGGCAAAACCATAAAAAAAGGCGCTATCCTTGGACGGGTCAGCGGCAGTAAAAAAGAAGCGGAAATTTATTTTGAGATCCGGTATAAAAACAAGCCGGAAAACCCGTTGAAGTGGTTGACGAGATAAAGAAAGTAAATTAAAAGTTTGTTGAAGTGTTCCCCCTTTAAAAAGGGGGATTAAGGGGGATTTTAAAAACCGTTTTTAAATCTCCCCTACCCCTCTTTACAAAGAGGGAAAAAAACGTCACAGAGGTAAATATATCTAACTAAAAGGGGAGGGGGCAGTATGAGAAAGTGGGGGCAAAGAATTGTTTTGGGTGGTTTATTTTTTTCTTTTACTCTGGGAATAACCGGTATTTTTTTTGCTCAAACCAAAACCGGAGAAAGTGTTTATCAGGAAATCAAACTTTTAATTGATGTGATGAATTTAATTGAAGAACATTATGTCGAACCCGTAGAAACAAAAAAACTTATTTACGGCGCGGCCAGCGGGATGGTCCAAACCCTGGATCCTTTTTCGCAGTTTATGCCGCCCGACCTTCATAAAGAAATGAAAACCGAAACCGACGGTGTTTTCGGCGGTCTGGGAATCAGAATATCGCTTCGCGACGACATGCTCACCGTCATCACCCCTCTGCCCGGCACACCGGCTTATCGAGTGGGAATTTTGCCTGGTGATAAAATAATAAAAATTGAGGGGGTATCGACGAAAGGCATTACGATCAACGACGCAGTGAAAAAAATGCGCGGCGCCCCTGGCACAAAAGTAACCGTGACCGTTTTTCGGGAAAGCGAAAAAGAACCGCGGGATTTTACTATTATCCGGGAACTAATCAAGATCGAATCGATCAAAAGCAAAATGTTGACCGAAGAAATCGGCTATGTCCGGATCGTCGAGTTTACGGCCAAAACCAACCAGGATTTGGATGCCGCCTTAACTGAGTTGAAAAGCAAAGGGATGAAGAAATTAGTACTGGACTTAAGAAACAACCCCGGCGGCTTGCTCACCATTGCTGTAGATGTTTGCCGGGAATTTTTGGGAGGCAACAAATTAATTGTCTACACTCAGGGAAGAAACGCCGGCCAGAAACAGGAGTTTAGGGCCGGCCCTAAAGGGGCTTTCGAAGATATTCCTTTAGTGATCTTGGTCAACAAGGGGTCGGCCTCCGGTTCGGAAATTGTTGCCGGCTCAATCCAGGATAATAAACGCGGCGTGATTATCGGTTCGACAACTTTTGGCAAGGCCTCGGTCCAAAGCGTAATCCCCCTCACCGACGGCTCCGGTCTTCGGCTGACCACGGCCAAATATTATACGCCCAGCGGGAAGGTAATCCATGAAAAAGGTATTCAACCCGACATCCAGGTGGCCGTTCTGCCGGAAAACGAGGCAAAAATAATGATGCAGGAAGAAGAAGTTTATGCAAAAGGTGAAAAACCAAAAAAAGCCGAAACACAGCCGGCAGTCGAAGATGTCGTTTTAAATCGCAGTATCGAGATCTTTAAAATTCAGGATATTTTACAGGCAAAATAATGACCAGAAGAAAAGGAAAAAAAAGCAGCCGGCTGGCAGGATTAATTTTCATTCTGCTCATTGGCTGGTTAATCGGCCGCAGTTATTTTGTTTCCCGAATCCCGGTCAACCTGGCGCCGTTGTCTTCGCAAATTGAACAAAACATTAACCAGACACTGGTAAAGTTCGATTTCAAAGACTCCGACATTATTTCTCAGTACCGTTTAGAAAAAGAGGAAGGGAAAACATCCTGGATTGAGGTCTATAGGGAAATCTGCCTTCCGCCAAAAGTTGATTTTGACAGTTTAAGAAAAAATATCGTTACCGGGCTCGGTTCTTTAAACATTGAAATCATTGAAGATCGCTGGGTGGAAAAGAAGAAGTATATTTTGGCGATCGGCAAAAAAAAACGCGTCCTGCAGAAGATTGTTTTCTGGCAAACGAAAAAATTAACCGTTGAAGCGCCGGCCGGAGAAATAGCCTTGATTATCGATGATATTGGCGGTTCCGGCAAAAACATCGACCAGTTTCTTTTGCTGGACATCCCCATTACTTACGCAATCCTTCCCTTTGAAAGTAACACAAAATTGGCTGCAGAAAAAATTCACCAACGGGGAGGGGAGATTATCCTCCATCTGCCTCTGGAGCCGAAAGATTATCCGCAGCAAAATCCCGGAAAAGAGGCGCTCTTTGTCTCGATGAATAAGGCGCAAATTGTCCGGCAATTGGAAAACAATCTTCAAAATGTTCCTTACCTTGTCGGGATTAACAACCACATGGGTTCGCGATTCACCGAAGATTTTGCTCAAATGATGAATTTGCTGACGATTGTTAAGAAAAAAAAATTGCTCTTTATCGACTCTTATACTACTCCGCGTTCCGTCACCAAAGCTGTGGCCGCAAAATTGCTGATGAACACTTTGCGAAATGATGTGTTTCTGGATAATCAGGACGAACTTAATATAATTATTGGTCAATTAAAGAAGTTGGAAAAGCTGGTCTTGACCAAGGGGCAAGCCATTGCAATTGGACATGTCCAGAGAAAATTTACCGCTCTGGCGATCAAAAAAATGATTGAGCCTTTCACTAAACGAGGAATAAAATTTGTTTTTGTTTCCCAGTTAGCCAAACCAAAGAACCGGATTTAGAAAATAATTTAATCATCGAGTTTCCCCCTTTGATAAAGGGGGGATTAAGGGAGTTAGGTTCTGTCTTTCGAACTCCCCTAGCCCCTCTTTACTAAAGAGGGGAATTCAGACGCCTAATTTTACCCTATGTTAATTCTTGGAATCGAAACCTCTTGCGACGAAACAGCGGTCGCTGTTGTCGAAAACGGCAAAAAAATAGTCAGCAGTTTAATTAGTTCGCAAATTGCTCTCCATCGAGTATACCAGGGCATTGTCCCTGAAATTGCCGCCCGAAAACATTTGGAAAAGATTAATCCGCTAATTGATTTGGTTTTAAAAAACGCCAAAATTAATTTTAGCGGCCTTGACGGGGTAGCTGTAACCGCCGGTCCGGGATTAATCGGCTCACTGTTAACCGGGGTAATGGCCGCTAAATCGATCAGTTACAGTTTTCATTTACCCTTGATTGGCGTAAACCATCTCGAAGGGCATCTGCTGGCCAATTTTTTATTAGAAAAAAAACCTGCTTTTCCTTTTCTCGGTCTAATTATTTCCGGCGGGCATACCCAGCTTGTCTATTTACCCGGTTTGGGCAAATACAGAATACTGGGCGAAACCCGCGACGATGCGGTCGGGGAAGCTTTAGACAAAACAGCGAAATTTTTGAATCTTGGTTATCCGGGCGGACCAATCATCGAGAAATTGGCCAAAAAAGGCAATCCCCAGGCAATAACTTTTCCTCGTCCCCGCTTACCGGGCAGTTGGGATTTTTCTTTTTCCGGTTTAAAAACCGCTCTGATTAATTTCTCTACCGGCCGCTCGACATTTAAAACAACCGTTCCGCGCGAAAAAATAACTCCCGCCGATATCGTGGCTTCCTTTCAGCAAGCGGTTGTGGAGGTGGTAACCGAAAAAACTTTGAAGGCGGCTAAACATCTCGGTGTAAAAAATATTGTTATCGGCGGCGGGGTAAGCGCTAACGGATTTCTGCGCCGGGAATTCGCCAGGCTGGCGGAAAAAGATAAAATGAAAATATTTTTCCCGCCCTTAGAACTATGCACGGACAACGCGGCGATGATCGCTTGCGCCGGATACTATAAACTTAAAAAATCCAAAAAACTGCCGGCAATAAAAATTGACCCCAATCTACCTTTACAGGATTGGAAATAAACGGACTGCTAAAAAATTAAAACATGTTCACCCTCACCTTAATCCTCTCCCCTCAAGGGAGAGGAAATTACAAATAAATGTTCTCCTCTCCCCTTGTGGGAGAGGGTAGGGTGAGGGGTTCATTAAAGGAGTAACTAAAGTGACCAAGAATAAATTTGCCTGTGTCGATACCGGGCGGTTGCAAAGACAAGGGTTCCCGGAAGCTGTTTATTGTCCCGGGAAAACAATCGGCCAGATTATAAAAATCGTTGAGGAATTATTTTCCGCTAACCGTTTAGTCCTGGCCACCCGGGCCGACAAAAAAGTTTATCTCCGACTGAAGAAAATTTTTCCGCAAGCTCAGTATAGCCAAGCAGCCCGGTTGATTGTCATCAAAGGGAAAAAATTTGTTTTGAAAAAAACCTCTTCCCGATACATTCTGGTAATTACCGCCGGTACCGCGGACATACCGGTAGGAGAAGAAGCTGCGCTAACCGCGGAAGTTTTAGGAAACAAAGTTAGCCGGCTTTACGATGTTGGGGTAGCCGGAATTCACCGGCTTTTCCGCCATCAGGAAATACTCCAAAAAGCGGCGGTGGTTGTGGTTTGCGCCGGAATGGAAGGAGCTTTAGCCAGTGTGGTCGGCGGCTTAGTCAGTGTGCCGGTGGTCGCGGTCCCCACTTCAGTCGGCTATGGAGCAGCTTTCCAAGGGGTTTCCGCGTTGTTAACCATGCTTAATTCCTGCGCCTCCAATGTCAGTGTGGTCAACATTGACAACGGTTTCGGCGCCGGAATAATCGCCAATTTAATCAACCGGGAACAATAAGCCGAGAAGCGAATAAATTACATTTTTGAACCTAAGAACCGCGATTGATTTTTGATTTTATAACGATAACGGCAGGTAAAAGTCTTCACCTATTGGGTGAAAACAATTGGCATAGCGGACAACAGATTAGCTCTCAGAAATAATTTAAAGTCTTTTCCCCTCTCCCCCATTGAGGGGGATGGAGTTGCTACACTACTGGAAGTTAACCTGTTGCCATAGCGGTGATTGCTGTTTTTATAAATTTATCCCGAAGGGATTTTGGAATATAGGCGGGGATGAAATCCCCGCTAAGATCGTCAAAAACAATTTAAGCCCTGAAGGGGCGAAGGACAGCGCGGTAAAGGAAGTTATTAAGCTGATTAAGGAATGGAAAGTTTTGCAGGATAAAGATGCCCGGGCTACAGGACGAGAATATGGGGAATCTGTGCATAGCATGAATAAAACTGATCATTCGTTTCGGATAGTGGCGCAGAGATGGCCAAATCCGGATCAGGATTTATTTGAGAAGAGGAGTGAATATTGTTATCACGGGATAGCCACAAATTTTTCCATAGAAGAAAAAAGCAGTGAAGAAATAATTAGCCGGCACAACGCGCGAAGCAATTCAGAAAATTATAATAAAGAGATTAAACCCGGGTTTAATCCGGAGTATATGCCGTCGGGAAATTTCGCGGCGAAGGCAGTAAGGTTTTAAGATGGCCTGAGGAATGGTTGCGCCCAAAAATCCGGATTTTTGCCTGTGGTGTAGGAAAATCCGGAGAATTAGGCTGCGCGCTGTCTCGACGGGTTATTCGGAAGCGCTTATCGGACATTTTTTTCAGTTCTAAAGCTGTTTTTGCCCAGGGAATAAAATCAATCGCGGTTCTTGGGCTGCAAATTATTATGCAAATTATTATTGACAAATCTTAAAAAATCCATTATCATCATATAATTACGCTGTTTTTCTGATTAGCTTACTCTGCCATTAACAGGTTCTACTTTTTTCCAAATCCAATCCTTCGATTAACTCAGGATCAATGTTGAGTGAGTTCGGGAGGAGTTTTTTTATTTTAGCTGGGCAGGTGGCCGAGCGGCTAATGGCAGCAGACTGTAAATCTGCCGGGCTTTGCCCTACGGAGGTTCGAATCCCCCCCTGCCCAATGTTATATGAAGATGTGTTTGGGCAATTGAGCGAAGCGGGATGCGCGGGCGTAGCTCAATGGTAGAGTGCCAGCCTTCCAAGCTGGCTACGTGGGTTCGATTCCCATCGCCCGCTAATACAACACCGGTCATGAGTTGTGGGTCATGGGCTATGGGTTTAAAGGTATCGATTCTTTTAAGCTTAATGCTCAAAACTCATGACCCAAGACAAGGTTTTTTAAAGTTTGCCGACGTAGCTCAGCTGGTAGAGCAGCTGATTTGTAATCAGCGGGTCGGAGGTTCGAGTCCTCTCGTCGGCTGATAAAAGATTTGTTGTATTTACGAATATGCTGGGATAGCTCAGTTGGTAGAGCACATCCTTGGTAAGGATGAGGTCAGCGGTTCAATCCCGCTTCCCAGCTTTTTTAATTGCGGATTGGCGATTGCGGATTGCGGAATGAAAAACTTAGAGATTCGAGTTCTTTTAATTCCGAAATCTGGAATCCGCATTCCGAAATCGAAAGGGGGAGGGAAGAAATGGCTAAGGCAAAATTTGAGAGGACTAAACCGCATTTAAACATCGGGACAATCGGGCATGTCGACCACGGCAAAACAACATTGACCGCGGCGATCACCAATGTCTTATCTGTCGATAAATTTGCTCAGG
>JBDRON010000060.1:0-19684 GCA_043810025.1 Elusimicrobiota bacterium | reverse complement strand
ATATTTGATATTTGATTTTTCGGGCCTATAGCTCAGTTAGTTAGAGCGCACGCCTGATAAGCGTGAGGTGTGAGGTGCGATTCCTCATAGGCCCACCAAAAAGAGTGCGGATTTCGGAATGCGGAATGTAAATAAATGCAGCTAAATGAGCGATTAGGCAATTATAATTGAGTTTTTTTTAATTCCGCAATCCGAAATCTGCAATCCGCAATCGAAAGCGGGGGAATTAGCTCAGTTGGGAGAGCGTCTGGTTTGCAACCAGAAGGTCGCGGGTTCAACTCCCGCATTCTCCAAAAAATAAAGCAAGAGGGAGGAATTGAAGATGAATCCAATTTGGTTTAGCTTGAAATTAATCGTTTATTTGTTAAGTGTAGCGGCGATTGGTTGGTTAGTTGCTTTCCTGGCGCTCAAATTTTTTTATCGAGTAGGAAAAGAATCACTGGAAGATATTTTGGCGGAAGTCAATGCCCGGTATTTACTTGCTTTGGTCAAACCGTTGGTTTATTTGCTAAGCGTTGTTGGGGCTTTGCAGGCGTTGGATTTGCAAAGGCTAGCGGGTAGCAGGTTGGTTGTTTCCTATCGATATAGTTATGGTTTTAATGAATATTTAATGGATTTGTTTTCGATGTTTAGAGCATCGGTGGCAAATATATCGTTGTTTGTGATTGTGTTTTTCAGTTTGATTGTGTTTTTCCGCCTAATCAGTTTTTATAAGGATAAAAAATAGAAAACACTTGATTTCTGTCAGGTGAATTTTTCCTGCAGTAATCAGTTTGTATAATATATCGTTCTTTGACAATTAAATAGGTAGAATAGCGTCTGAACAAAAAAGCAGCACAAGATGATATGGCCAAGTTATTAAGGGCGCATAGTGGATGCCTTGGCGAAAGCTGGCGATGAAGGACGTGGTAAGCTGCGATAATCCTCGGGGAGGAGCAAACATCCTTTGATCCGGGGGATTCCGAATGGGGTAACCCTTCTGTTTTTTAGCAGAAATCCTGGTCTGAATAAATAGGGCTAGGAAGCAAACCCAGGGAAGTGAAACATCTCAGTACCTGGAGGAAAATAAATCAATTTAGAGATTCCCCTAGTAGTGGCGAGCGAACGGGGAACAGCCTAAACCTGACTAGTGTCAAGCCTGGCGGCGTTGCTAGTTGGGGGTTGCAGGATGAAGTTGTGGTTTTGCGCCAGCAAGACCGGAAAGTTACAAAGCTATTGTCTAATTGAACGGTCCTGGGACGGCCGGCCAAAGAAGGTGAAAGCCCTGTAAGTGAAAGATAATAGCCTTTCTGGATTTTATCCTAAGTACCGCCGAGCACGAGGAATTCGGTGGGAATCTGCCACGACCACGTGGTAAGGCTAAATACAAGCTTTCGACCGATAGCGGATAGTACCGCGAGGGAAAGGTGAAAAGTCCCCCTGACGGGGAGTGAAATAGTACCTGAAACTGTGTGCCTACAAGCAGTGGGAGGACTATGGACATGTGGAGGGAGCAATCCCTTCCGGTCAAAGTCTGACCGCGTGCCTGTTGAAGAATGATCCGGCGAGTTATTGGGAGCAGCGAGGTTAATCCGCTAACACGGAGGAGCCGCAGCGAAAGCGAGTCTGAATAGGGCGATATCCCAGGTTCCAATGGAGCCTGGGGTGAAAGTTGCTTTTAATAGACCCGAAGCCAAGTGATCCATCCCTGGCCAGGGTGAAGTCTCGGTAACACGAGATGGAGGCCCGAACTGTTGAACGTTGAAAAGTTTCTAGATGAGCTGGGGATAGGGGCGAAAGGTCAATCGAACTTGGTGATAGCTGGTTCTCCCCGAAATAGCTTTAGGGCTAGCCTTGGCAGATAAGCATAGGTGGTAGAGAAACTGGATAGAGTAGGTGCCTTAACCAGGTTACCCAATCTAATCAAACTCCGAATGCCTATGTGTTCCTGCCAGGAGTCAGAAAGCGAGGGATAAGCTTCGTTTTCAAGAGGGAAACAGCCCAGACCATCAGCTAAGGTCCTTAAATCTAAGCTAAGTGTGAAAGGATGTGAGGTTTCATAGACAGCCAGGAGGTTGGCTCAGAAGCAGCCATCCTTTAAAGAGTGCGTAACAGCTCACTGGTCAAGAGATCTTGCGCCGAAAATATTCGGGGCTCAAGCTTAGTACCGAAGCTATGGCTGTTACTAAATTTATTTAGTAACGGGGTAGGGGAGCGTTCTGCGTTAGGATGAAGGCATACCGTTAGGAATGCTGGACGAGGCAGAAGTGAGGATGTCGGAATAAGTAGCGATAAATTCTGCGAGAAACAGAATCGCCGAAAGTCTAAGGTTTCCTGAGTAAAGTTAATCTGCTTAGGGTTAGTCGGTCCTAAGGCGAGGCTGAAAGGCGTAGTCGACGGAGATGCCGTTAATATTCGGCTACCACTAGTAGTGCGTTATTACCTAAGGGGTGACGCAGGAGGGTAGATCATCCCCGAGTTGGTTTTCGGGGTCTAATCCCGGAGAGGGGTTATCCAGGTAAATCCGGGTAGCCGTTAACCTCAAAGGGTGATGGGTACCCGCCGCAAGGCGGGGAATTGATTCAACCACGCTGCCCAGAAAAGCCTCGTAGGGAGTGCTATTGGTGACCGTACCGCAAACCAACACAGGTAGACGGGCTGAAAATGCTAAGGCGCTCGAGAGAACCCTCGTTAAGGAACTAGGCAATTTAGCCCCGTAACTTCGGAAGAAGGGGTCCCTTGGAAGTTGTAGGAGTTCGTCTTCTACAGGCAACAAGGGCTCAGTAAAGGGGATCTGGCGACTGTTTAACAAAAACACAGGACTCTGCGAACTCCTAAAGAGGAGGTATAGGGTCTGACGCCTGCCCGGTGCTGGAAGGTCAAGAGGAGGAGTCATTTACCGTAAGGTAGAGAAGCCCTGAATCTAAGCCCCAGTAAACGGCGGCCGTAACTATTGTCTGGACCACCCGTGTAAATGGGCGCACAGTAGTTGTAAAATCTGGCTATATGCTGGAAAATCCTGTTAGACTAACGGTACATTCCGGAATTTCCGGAATTGTGACAATCTGTTAGGTAGGGACAATCAGCAGGAAAGGCCTGATAGGAGGTCTCCTTGAGAGTGGAGTTAGGCTATTATTTAGCTGGTTTTGCCGATGGTGAAGGAAGCTTTAATCTATCCTTTAGAAAAAGGCAAGACTATCGACAGCCGTGGAAAGTTTCTCTCTGTTTCAATATTTCTCAGAAAGACGAAGTTATTCTTGCTTTATTCAAACGTTGTCTGGGTTGTGGTACTTTAAGAAGCAGACCAGATGGTGTTTGGTATTATGAAGTGAATAACTTTGTTCCAATCTGGGAGAAGATAATACCTTTTTTTAAGAAATACCGTTTTTTATCCGCGAAGAAGAAACGAGATTTTTCAAAGTTTTGTCAAATTGCGGAAATAATAAAAAGCGAGCAACATCTTACAGAAGAGGGAATTAGGCGGATATTGGAAATAAGAAGAGAGATGAACGACGGTGGCAAGCGAAGATATAGTGAAAAGGAGATTTTAAGTCGTTATCAGGAATCCTCAGAGACTATACGCCAGACTTTTGAAAGTAGTAATTCAGAAGATGATATAGTCCGGTCTTACGAGAAATCGTAAGTTAACATAAACGAACGGTCCTAAGGTAGCGAAATTCCTTGTCGGGTAAGTTCCGACCTGCACGAATGGCGTAACGATCAGAACAGTGTCTCAACGAGGGGCTCGGCGAAATTGTGATGTAAGTGAAGACGCTTACTACCCGCAACGGGACGGAAAGACCCCGTGGAGCTTTACTGTATCTTAAGTTTGAATTACGGTGTGATCTGTGTAGGATAGGTGGGAGGCTTTGAAGCCCTAACGCTAGTTAGGGTGGAGCCATCGTTGAAATACCACCCTGATTATTCTGTGGTTCTAACCTCTAATTCCTGAATCGGGAGGAGGAACATACTTAGGTGGGCAGTTTAACTGGGGCGGTTGCCTCCCAAAATGTAACGGAGGCGTCCAAAGGTTTCCTCAGCACGAATAGAAATCGTGCATCGAGTGTAAGGGCAGAAGGAAGCTTAACTGCGAGGACGACAATCCGAGCAGATACGAAAGTAGGGCCTAGTGATCCGGCGGTTTGAAAGTGGAATTGCCGTCGCTCAACGGATAAAAGCTACCCCGGGGATAACAGGCTTATCTGGTCCAAGAGTCCATATCGACGACCAGGTTTGGCACCTCGATGTCGGCTCATCACATCCTCCTGCTGGAGCAGGTGGGAAGGGTTTGGCTGTTCGCCAATTAAAGTGGTACGTGAGCTGGGTTCAGTACGTCGTGAGACAGTACGGTCCCTATCTGTTGCGGGCGAAGGAAACTTGAGAGGGCCTGTCCCTAGTACGAGAGGACCGGGATGGACGTACCTCTGGTGTACCAGTTGTTCCGCCAGGAGCAAAAGCTGGGTAGCTATGTACGGTTAAGATAAACGCTGAAAGCATATAAGTGTGAAACTTGCCTCAAGATAATGTTTCCCAGCCCGGCGAGAGCCGGGCCTAAAGGCTCCCAGTAGACTACTGGGTTGATAGGTTCCGTGTGTAAGGCCCGTAAGGGTTTGAGCTAAGGAATACTAATAAGCCGTGCGACTTGGCCATATCTTCTGGTCCTACTTTTTTAAAGACAGGCAGAGGTAAAGGTAGAGGTAAAGAAAATCAAAACTTTTTTCTCGCGACCGTTACTCTCACCTGAAGCTGTTCTACCTATTTAATTAAAATAAACATTGAAAGAGTTGTAGGGAACGCATATATCCGTTCCTTACCTTACTTAAAATTTCTAATTTCTAAAATGAATTCCTGGTGGTGATGACGGAGGGGCCACACCCGTTCCCATTCCGAACACGGAAGTTAAGCCCTCCAGCCCCGATGGTACTATACTGGTGACGGTATGGAAGAGTAGGACGCTGCCGGGAATTTTTTTTAAAAATTTAAATATGGTCACAGACTGTCGGGGCCTTTTAAAAAGGCTTAATTATCCTCTGAAAAGAGGGTGCCCTGCCGAGACTGAAAATGAATAAGTTTTTTATGAAAACTTTTCCTTTTTTGTTTCGGGAGAAGTTTTTTTTGTTTTTATAAGGGAACATGATGAATAGAATAGCTCTTGTGATATTAGTGTTTGTATTTATTTTTTATTTTTTTTTAAACAGAATTTGCCAAATATTTTTAAAAAATGCCAGTTAGACGACAGAAACTATTTATTGGGAATCATGGAGAAGTTCTGGAGGGATATTCATGTGGGAAAATGGGCAATATAAACGAATTTACACTTCGGATTAAAGCATTTGTGAAACTTATGGGGATAAAATATTTAGAAAAATTGAAAGCTATTTTTAAATTTTTTCGGCTCGAAAGCGGTGGAAAAAAAATAGCATGAAAGTGCGGGATGTGATTAAAATAATCGAGGCTGACGGTTGGTATCTTGTTGCCACTAAGGGTAGTCATCGGCAATACAAACATTCTGTTAAACCCGGCCGTGTAACGATTGCTGGTCATCCCAGTCATGATTTAGCACCCGGAACATTGAACAGTGTTTTTAAGCAAGCACAATTTAAAAAAGAGAGGTGAGTGAATAATGTATCGCTTCCTTATTGTAATCGAGAAGATAAATAAAAATTATTCGGCCTACTCTCCGGATCTGCCCGGTTGTGTGGCTACTGGCGAGACGTTGGAAAAAGTTGAAAAGAATATGTACGAAGCGATGGAAATGCATATACAGGGGTTAATTGAGGATCATTTGGCTGTTCCCAAATCGAGGGCTAGTGCGGAGTATGTTGTAATTAAGCAGGAAAATATTGCCTCTAATCCATGAGGCTATTCAATCTACACTTATGAATATCGATAATTTAAAAAATCTAAAATCCATTTTTGCTTCTCAACCGAAGATCAAATTAGTTTATTTTTTTGGGTCAAAGGCGGTGGGGAAAGAAGGGCCGTTAAGCGATTATGATTTTGCGGTTTATTTGGAGGAAAGGGATAAGATTAAGTTGTTTGATCTGAAGTTTGTTTTAGCGGATAAAATTAGCCGGCAGTTGAAAACCGATAAAGTTGATCTAGTGATTTTAAATTTAGCGGAGAGCCCGGAATTAAAGTACAATATTATCAAAGATGGCAAATTAATTTACGAAGTAGAGCCGTTTAGGGTTTTAATTGAGCCGAGGATACTCAATGAGTATTTTGATTTTCATAGTTTGTCTTTACGGCACGGTTTAACCAAGGCCGGCTAAATTTATGACTAACTTGTCGGTGATTGAAAATAAAATCAGTTCCGTGGAAAAATATCTTAAGATCTTAGAAAGATATAAAAAATGTTCGCGGACGGAAATTGAAAAAAAGATTGAAAGATATTAAAAGTTTTTTGGAAATAATTCGTTCTTTGTAAATTTTTTTTTGGTTTTATGAGCAGTAATAAAAGTCGGTTTTAGGAGGATAAGATGGTTTATAAAGGGATTATTCAGTGGGATCCGGCGGTTATGATGGGGAAGCCGGTGATTGTTGGGACGCGGGTTACGGTGGAGCTTATTTTAGAAAAGCTTGCGGCTGGCGAAACTGTTGAGCAAATCATGGAAGCGCATCCTCGTTTAACTCGTGAGGCGATTCAATCGACACTGGCCTTTGCCGCGGAGATGGTGCATGACGAGGTTATATATCCATTGACGGGAGAAATGAGGTGAAGTTTATTGCCGATGAAAATGTGGATAAACCTATCGTTGATCGGATTAGAAAAGAAGGTCACGAGGTTATTTATGTGGCAGAAGTTTTACCAAACATTTCTGACGATGAGGTAATCAGGTTGGTGAATCGGGAGTCGGCAGTGTTAATAACTGCGGATAAGGATTTTGGCGAATTGGTGTTTAGAATGGGGCGGGTTGTTTATGGTGTAGTCTTGGTTCGGTTGAGCGGGTTGCCGCTGATCGAGAAAGCTGAGATAGTACTGAAAGCAATTGTTAAATACGCTGATCAGCTTATGCATAGTTTTGCGGTTATTACGCAAGATGGAATTAGAATCAGGAAACAGTAGTAACGATATTTTTATTGATTTTTCCACAGAAAGGCGGTGAAGATAAATGGCGACGAAGACGGAGAAAGAGGATTTTGTTCAGCAGTTGACGGAGAAGCTGCAGGGGAAAGAAAGTATTTTTATTACGGAATACAAAGGATTAAATATTCCTGAGCTTAATGAGCTGCGGGATAAACTGCGGGCGGTCCGTTGTGAATATACGGTGATTAAGAATACCATGGCCATGCGCGCTTTGGATAAATTGGGTTATAAAGAGGGTATTGAGACTTCAATGAGTGGAGCCAACGCTTTTGTCGTCGGTAAGGGTGATCCGGCGGAGACGGCGAAAGTGATTATTAAGTTTGCTCAGGATCATGAGAAGCTGAAGATTAAACTGGGGCTGTTGGCCGGCAAAACGATCAATGACAAACAGGTATTGGCGCTTTCCAAACTGCCGAATCGGAAAGTTTTGTTGGGCACTTTGGCCAATGTGATTCAGGGACCCCTGTTGAATTTGGCTTATGTTTTGCAGGCGCCGATACAAAATTTAGCCTATGCGCTAAAAGCGGTAGAGGGTAAGAAACAATAATTGTCGATAATAAAAATCGCGGTTCAAGGATTTGAGTATTGCGCCTTTAAATTCCGCAATCCGAATTCCGAATTCCGCAATAAAAACGGAGGTAGCAAATGAGCACGAAAGACACAGTTTTGGAAGCAATTGAGAAGATGACAGTTTTGGAGTTGTCGGAGTTGGTGAAAGCAATTGAAGATAAGTTTGGGGTCAAGGCTCAAGCTCCGGCCGGGTTTGCCGCAGCGCCAGCGGTTGGACAAGCGGCGGGCGCGGCGGCGCCGGCGGAAGAACAAACGGAATTTTCCGTCGTCTTAACAGTGGCGGGAGCAAACAAGATTCCGGTGATCAAGGTGGTCCGGGAGATTACCGGTTTAGGTTTGAAAGAAGCTAAGGATCTAGTCGAAGGCGCGCCGAAACCAGTGAAGGAAAATATCCCCAAAGTTCAGGCTGAGGAAATAAAAGCCAAGTTGACTGAGGTTGGAGCAACGGTAGAAATAAAGTAGTTTGATTTGTAGGGGGTGGTTCCAAACCGCCCCTTTTTAAAAGATTTTTAAAAGATTTTTCTTGACAGCAAGCCTGTTTTGTTGTATCATCATATCTTTATCTGAATAATTTTTGCTTGTTTTCAGACGGAAAATGTCTCTAGGAAAAAATTAAAAGCAAGGGATCAAGAGTGAAAAAAGTTGATTTTTCCCGAATCACCACTATCGCCGAACAGCCTAATCTGATCGAATTGCAGAAGAGGTCTTTCTTGGAATTTCTGCAGGAGAAAACCGCGCCTGAGAAAAGAAAGATCCAAGGTCTGCAGGCGGCTTTTATGGATGTTTTCCCGATACCAAACGGTGATGAAACCTTAAGCTTGGAGTTCGTTTCTTACCTGTTGGATACTCCTAGATATTCTCCGGAAGAATGCAAGACTAAAGATATTACTTATGCCGCCCCGGTAAAAGCTAAGTTAAGGCTCCTGGCCAAAGAAGAAGGCGGGAAAATTAAGGAAATTTCCGAACAAGAAGTTTATATGGCGGATATGCCCTTAATGTCGGAAAATGCCACATTCATTATTAACGGCGCTGAGCGGATCGTAGTTAGCCAGCTGCATCGATCACCTGGGGTGATTTTCGAAGAAGATGAGGAGAAGAAGATTTCTTCTTACGGCAAACCGTTGTTTTTTGCCCGGATGATCCCGTATCGCGGGGCCTGGGTGGAATTTGAGTTTGACTTAAACAATATTTTGTATGTGCGGATCGATAAAAAACGAAAATTTCCCGCCACCCTTTTATTGCGGGCGATGGGTATTGAAAAAGACAGCGCTATTCTTGCCTTGTTTTATGAAATCGAAGAAAAAAGTTTGGCCCATGGCCCTCGGGAGGAGTTGGCAGGCCGGGTGCTCGCGGAGGATGTCATTGACCAGGAGACCGGTGAGGTTTTGTGGGAAGCAAACAAAGAACTGACCAAGGAAGCTTTAGCTAAATTTGAAAACAAAATTAAAAAGATAAAATTGCTGCAACTTGATCCGACAATCAATAATGTGGCGATCCGGCTGACTTTATCCCGTGATACGATCAAAACCAAGAAGGAAGCTCTCTACGAGATATATCGGAAGATGCGCGCTCAGGAGTTTATCGCTCCGGAGCAGGCTGAAAGTTATTTGGATAACCTTATCTTTAAGGGAATTCGGCGTTATGATTTGACGGCTGTAGGTAGATATAAAATCAATAAAAAATTGGCTGATTATTTTGCTAAGCTGGAGAAAATGCCGGGTTTTGATTTTCATTCTTCATCGGAAAGAAAACGTAATTTAACTCCCGAAGACATTATTGCGACAATCAAATATCTTGTAGATTTAAATAACGGAATCGGCGGGGAAGTCGATGATATCGACCATCTCGGTAATCGGCGGGTGAGAGCAGTTGGCGAGTTGTTGGAAAACCAGGTGAGGATGGGGTTGTCGCAGATGGCCCGGCTGGTTCGGGATAAAATGAATATGCAGGATCGCCGGACGATTACCCCCCGTTCAGTGGTTAATAGCGCCCCGGTTATTGGAATCATTCGCAAGTTTTTTGGGACCAGCCAGTTGTCTCAATTTATGGATCAAACTAATCCGCTGGCCGAACTTACCCATAAGCGTCGTCTTAGCGCCTTGGGTCCGGGCGGTTTGCACCGCAAACGCGCCGGGTTTGAAGTGCGCGATGTTCATCATACCCATTATGGCCGGATTTGTCCGATTGAGACACCGGAAGGCCCGAACATCGGCTTAATCACCTCCTTGGCCAGCTACGCTCGCGTTAATGAGTATGGCTTGATTGAATCTCCTTACCGAAAAGTGGAAAAAGGCCGGGTAACCCGCCAAATAGAATATTTAACCGCAGATAAAGAAGACGAATATGTAGTTGCTCAGGCCAACTCTCCGTTGGATAAAAACGAAAAGTTTTCCACGGATCGGGTGGCTTGCCGGCATCGAGGTGATTTCCCTCTGGTTGAACCGCACCAGGTGGACTATATGGATATTTCCCCGATGCAGGTTATTTCTGTTTCTACCGCTTTAATCCCCTTCTTGGAGCATGACGATGCCAACCGTGCTCTAATGGGTTCAAACATGCAAAGACAAGCCGTGCCGCTTTTGCTTAGTGAGCCGCCTTTGGTCGGAACAGGGGTTGAAGACCAGGTGGCCCGCGATTCCGGTTCTGTGGCGATTGCCAGAAGAGGCGGCGAGGTGGTTGGTGTTGATGCAGGCAAGATTATGATTTGGAGCGAGGAGGGCGAGGCGGGGTTAGATTCGTATCAGTTGCGAAAATTTACCCGCTCTAACCAGGACACTTGTATAAATCAAGTTCCGGCGGTGACAAAAGGGCAGAAAGTAAAAAAAGGCGAAGTAATCGCTGACGGTCCTTGTACTTTAAACGGCGAGCTTTCTTTGGGAAAAAATCTTCTGGTGGCCTTCATGTGCTGGGAAGGCTATAATTTTGAGGACGCCATTTTGCTTAGTGAGCGTCTGGTCCGGGAAGATGTGTTTACCTCTCTCCATGTTTCTGAGTTCCGTATTGAATCGCGGGATACGAAAATGGGACCGGAGGAAATTACCCGGGATATCCCGAATGTTTCCGCCGATGCTTTGGTCAGTCTTGATGAGTCCGGGATTATCAGTGTCGGTGTCGAGGTTCATCCCGGCGATATACTGGTAGGAAAGGTTACTCCGAAAGGTGAACAGCAGACCACGCCGGAGGAAAGACTTTTAAAAGTAATTTTTGGAAAAAAAGCCGAGGATGTTCAGGATGCCTCGTTGAGGGTTCCACCCGGTGTAACCGGTAAAATTTTGGCTACCCAGGTGTTGGTCCGCAGGGAGAAAGTCTCTAAAAAAGAAGAAAACAAACGAGTCAAAGATTTAGAAAAAAGATTTGCTCAGTTTGTGGAAGATATTCGTAATGAACGCAAAGTGAAAATGTTAGATCTTGAGCAAAAATATAAAGAAAAAAAATTGAATAAAGCCGAATGGGAAGCGGCCAGAGAACGTGTGCGGTTGATGATTATTCAAAAAGATCAGGAACTAAAGCAGAAGCTGGCTAAAGAAAAAGAAAATTTAAAGACCGGCGACGAGCTGCCGATTACCGTTAATAAAGTGGTTAAAGTTTTTATTATTTCTCAACGGAAGGTCCAGGTTGGCGACAAACTGGCTGGACGGCATGGAAATAAAGGTGTCGTGGCAAAAATTCTTCCCCAAGAAGATATGCCTTATCTTCCCGATGGCACGCCGGTAGACATTGTGCTTTCTCCGCTTTCTGTTCCTTCCCGAATGAATGTTGGACAGCTTTTAGAGACAACTTTAGGTTGGTCGGCAAGCGTTTTAGGGGTCCAGATGCTTACGCCGGTTTTTGATGGCGCTACCGAGGAAGATATATTACTTAAGCTTCGGGAAGCCAGAGAAAAACTAATGAAGAAAGGTCAACCGGAAGAATATTTGCCTAATGACGACGGCAAAATCACCCTTTATGATGGACGGACCGGGCAATCTTTTCAAGAAAAAGTAACTATCGGTTACATCTATGTTTTGAAACTGGCGCATTTAGTGGAAGATAAAATTCACGCCCGTTCTACCGGTCCCTATTCCTTGATCACCCGTCAGCCTTTGGGCGGCAAGGCCCAATTTGGCGGACAACGGTTTGGAGAAATGGAAGTTTGGGCGATTGAAGGCTACGGCGCTGCACATATCTTACAAGAATTTTTGACCGTAAAAAGCGATGATGTGCTCGGCCGGACAAAGATGTACGAATCGATTATTAAAGGTGAACTAATTTCCGATTTTGGCATACCGGAGTCCTTTAAGGTTTTAGTGAAAGAGCTGCAGGCGCTTTGTTTGAATGTCGAGCTGCTCAAGCAGACAAGCAAAAAAGCGTAGAGACGCATAATTATGCGTCTGTACATGTAGGAGTGAAAGTAAAAATGGGCATTGATTTAAGAGAAAAATCTAAGACATATATACAGAAAAGATTCGTCGCTCCTACTTTGAACTTCTCTGATTTTGACGCCATCCGGATCGCTTTGGCTTCACCGGAACAGATCAAGAATTGGTCTTACGGAGAGGTGAAAAAGCCGGAGACGATTAACTACCGGTCTTTTAAACCGGAGCGCGATGGTCTTTTTTGCGAGCGGATTTTTGGTCCGGTTCGGGACTGGGAATGTAACTGCGGTAAATATAAATGGGTTAAACATAAAGGTGTGATTTGCGATCGCTGCGGAGTGGAAGTTACGGAATCGAAGGTGCGCCGGGAAAGAATGGGGCACATTGATTTAGCGGTGCCGGTGGCCCATGTCTGGTACTTACGCAAAACTCCTTCCCGGATTGGCGTGGTTCTCAATATGCGTTTGACTGATGTAGAGAGGGTTATTTATTACGCCCGCTATGTTGTGATCAATACCGGTAATACCGGGTTAGCGCATAAACAGCTGCTGACTGAGGAAGAATATCAAAAGTTTAGAGCGGAATATGGCAGTCGTTTTAAAGTGGGTATCGGGGCCGGAGCAATCCGCGAATTGCTTGCCGCAATTGAATGCGAAAAGGAAGTAAAACAGTTAAGGCTGGATATCCGCCAATCGGGCTCAGAAGCGGAACGGGGCCGGTTGATCAAACGGCTGCGGGTTATTGATGGATTTTTGCAAAGCAATACCCGGCCGGAGTGGATGATTCTAACCGTGCTGCCGGTTATTCCTCCCGATTTGCGGCCGTTAGTTCCTCTGGAAGGCGGTCGGTTTGCCACTTCGGATTTGAATGATTTGTATCGAAGAATTATTAACCGCAATAATCGGCTAAAACATATTGAAAGTCTGAAAGCTCCCGAAGTAATGGTGCATAACGAAAAACGCTTATTGCAAGAAGCGGTGGATGTGCTTTTGGAAAACGGCGCCCGGGGCAAGATTGTGGTCGGGGCCGGTAATCGCCCGCTAAAATCGCTTTCCGATATACTTAAGGGCAAGCAGGGCCGTTTCCGGCAAAATTTGTTAGGGAAGCGTGTGGACTATTCAGGAAGATCCGTGGTGGTGGTTGGACCAACTTTGAAATTGCATCAATGCGGGCTGCCTAAAGAGATGGCTTTGGAATTATTCAAACCGTTTATCATCCATGAGTTAATGCGCCGGCAAAATGTTACCTTAAAGGCCGCAAAACGGATGTTGGAAAGAGTAAAATCGGAGGTTTGGGATATTTTAGAAACTATTACCCGCAAACATCCGATCATGCTCAACCGGGCTCCGACGTTGCACCGTTTAGGAATTCAGGCTTTTGAACCGGTCTTAATCGAAGGCAAGTCTATCCAATTGCATCCTTTAACCTGTGCGGCTTTCAACGCCGATTTCGACGGTGATCAGATGGCGGTGCATTTACCGCTTTCTGCTGAGTCGCAGTTGGAAGCTAAGCTGTTGATGCAGGCGCATAATAATCTGTTGTCTCCGGCTTCCGGCCGGCCGATTGTCACCCCGACGCAGGACATGGTCCTGGGCTGTTGCTATCTGACCAAACCGAAAGATGGGGTAAAAGGTTCAGGGAAAATTTTTTGCTCTCCGGAAGAGGTAATAGTGGCTGTTCAGTTAGAGGAAGTAGACATCAACGCCAAAATTAAAGTTAACGGAATTAATCAGCTTCGCGAACCTCAGCTTGCCGTTAAGGAATTCAGGGATTCGGTAAAGTGGCAGGATTATACTACCGTTGGACGAGTAATCTTTAATCAGGTTGTTCCCAAAGAGCTGGGTTTTGTGAATAAAACTCTTTCCAAGAAAGATCTTTCCGAGTTAGTCGAGCTATGCCATGCTAAGTTAGGGCAGTACCGGACTGTTGCTCTCTTGGATGATATCAAAGGTTTAGGATACCATTATGTGACTGTGGCTGGCTTGTCGATTTGTGTGGCCGATATGAAAGTGCCGAAACTAAAAGGGGATCTGGTGAAAAAAACCCAGACCTTAATTAAAGAGATTGAACATCAGGCCAAATCCGGAGTGATTACCGACTCCGAGCGGTATAATAAGATTATTGACTTGTGGACCCATGTTACCGATCAGGTGGCTGACGTGATGTTTGAGGAAATGAGAAAACAAGAGTTTTTGACTTATAAAGCAGGTGAAGATAAATTTAATTCTATCTATATGATGGCCGATTCCGGCGCGCGGGGATCTCGTCAGCAGGTTCGGCAGTTGGCCGGGATGCGGGGCTTGATGGCTAAACCGCAGAAGAATATTACCGGGCAGGTCGGAGAAATTATTGAGTCGCCGATTATTTCCAATTTCCGTGAGGGGCTAACGGTGCTGGAGTATTTTATTTCCACACACGGCGGCCGCAAGGGGTTGGCGGATACGGCTTTGAAAACTGCCGATGCCGGGTATTTAACCCGGCGCTTAGTTGATGTGGCGCATGACGTTGTGGTTAATGTTCCAGACTGCGGCACGATCAATGGTGTGCGGATTGGACCGTTGAAAAGCGGTGACGAGTTAATTGAATCCTTGGAAGAGCGGATTATTGGCCGGGTAGTTTTGGACAATGTGGTCGGGCTTTTGCCTGACAATAAAGGCGGCTATAAAGAGGAAGTGCTGGTGCAGGCCGGAGAGATGGTTGCCAAACCGGTAGCCCGGAAGATTGCCGAAGCCGGCATCGAACGAATTCGAATTCGGTCGGTGCTTACCTGTGATGCCCGTTTTGGGGTTTGCGCAAAATGCTACGGGGTGAACCTGGCGACCAATAAAATGGTTGAGGTGGGCGAAGCGGTGGGAATTGTGGCGGCTCAATCCATCGGTGAGCCGGGCACGCAGTTAACTTTGCGTACTTTCCATATCGGCGGCACAGCCAGCCGGGTCGTTCGGCAATCCTCAATTGTTGCTGAGCGTGACGGCTTGGTCAGATTTCATAATATCC
The DNA here is from genome assembly GCA_043810025.1 of Elusimicrobiota bacterium. GTDB lineage: Bacteria > Elusimicrobiota > JBDRON01 > JBDRON01 > JBDRON01 > JBDRON01. The sequence goes on along the minus strand of JBDRON010000060.1, from coordinate 4,693 downwards.
GAACGATTAAAAATAAACGCGGTGAGTTGATTGTTGTTAGCCGTAACGGCGAAATATCGACTAAGGAAGGCAGTCAGGATCGCGGCAATTATAAAGTTCCTTACGGGGCGCGGTTAAAAGTTAGTGAAACTAAAAAAGTAGCGAAAGGCGTGGTTTTGGCGGAGTGGGATCCCTACTCTTTGCCGATTATCACGGAGTGCGAAGGTGCGATTAAATTTGTCGATGTGATCGATGGAACAACGATGCATGAAGAAAAAAATAAAATTACCGGCCTGGTAGAACGGGTAATAATTGAACACCGGGCGGAAAAACTGCATCCGCAGATGGTTATTTTAGATAAAGCCGGCAAAAAAACGGCTTCCTATCCGCTGCCGGTGGATACAAACCTGGTGGTGAAAAATAAGGAAACAGTTAATATCGGCGATGTGTTGGCGAAGATTCCCCAGGAAGTAACTAAGAGTAAAGATATCACCGGCGGATTACCGAGAGTGGCGGAGCTTTTTGAGGCGCGTAAACCGAAAAATGCCGCGGTGATTTCCGAGATCGACGGGGTGGTCCGCCTGGGAACTACCGTCAAAGGGTTGTTGAAGGTAACCGTAGAAAATGAGGATACGGCTTTAGCGCGGGAGTATATTATTCCGCAAGGGAAACATCTGGTCGTTTACGAAAGCGATCGGGTGGGGGTGGGCGAACAGCTGACTGATGGTTCGACAAATCCGCATGACATCTTAAAAGTAAGAGGACCAAAAGAAGTTCAGGAACATTTGGTAAATGAAATACAAGAGGTTTATCGCCTGCAAGGTGTGACGATTAATGATAAACATATTGAAATTATAGTTCGGCAAATGCTTTCCAATGTGCGGATTACCAAATCCGGCGACACTAAAGTTCTGGTGGGAGAGGTGGTTAATAAACTGCGGTTTGATGCTGAGAACAATTCAGTTGTCGCTGCCGGCGGCGCCGCTGCGGAAGCACAGTCGATTTTGCTGGGGATTACCAAGGCCTCGTTGTCCAGCGATTCGTTTATTTCGGCGGCTTCTTTCCAGGAAACAACGCGGGTCCTCACCGAAGCGAGTATTACGGGAAGCATCGATCGGTTAAGAGGATTAAAGGAGAATGTAATTATCGGCCATTTGATCCCGGCAGGAACGGGATTCAAAACTTATCGGCAGATATCGGATAAAGTAGGATAAAGGACAGGATAAATGTAGGGCAAGCCTTTAGGCTTGCCTAAACCGCAGGGCTAAAGCCCTGCCCTACAAAAGCAACAGAGAGAAATTGTTAATTTAATAGTGATACGAATTGAAGAGGGAGCGAACTGAAGAATGCCGACAATTAACCAATTAGTAAAATATGGACGAAGCACTTTTGATCGAAAAACGAAGACACCGGCTTTAAAAGGCGCGCCTCAGAAGCGCGGGGTTTGCACTCGTGTTTACACGACAACGCCCAAAAAACCAAATTCAGCTTTACGGAAAGTAGCCCGGGTAAAGTTGACTTCCGGGGTTGAGGTTACATCTTATATTCCGGGTGTCGGGCATAATCTGCAGGAACACTCGATTGTGATGATTCGCGGGGGAAGGGTGAAAGATTTGCCGGGTGTGCGCTATCATATCATCCGGGGTGTTTTAGATACCGGCGGGGTCGTTGATCGGAAACAAGGCAGGTCCAAATACGGAGCAAAGAAACCTAAGACTGGAGCAGCAGCAAAGTAGATTGAAGGTTTAGAAAGTTTAGAAGATTTGGAAAGTTTGAAAATTCGTTGAGTTTTTAACCTTCTAAACCTCGTAACTTTCAAAACTTTCTAAATCTTTCACGGGAGGATATTGTGTCACGTAGACAACGAAAAATTAAAAAAAGAGAAGTTTTTGCCGATTACAAATATGACAGTTTGTTAATAGCGAGATTTATCGTTACGTTGATGCGTGAGGGTAAACGGAGTATTGCCGAGAGGATTTTATATCAAACGATGGACAGTCTCAAGGAAAAAACCAAACAGGAACCTTTGGAAGTGATCACGAAAGCGGTGGAAAATGTGCGGCCGCTTTTAGAAGTAAAGCCGCGCCGGGTTGGCGGGGCGACATACCAGGTGCCGATTGAAGTGAATCCGGCTCGGGGTACTATTTTGGCGATCCGTTGGTTGTCGATGTTTGCTAAACAAAGAAAAGGTAAACCGATGCATGAGCGATTGACCCAGGAAATTTTGGAAGCCTCTCGTAGAGAAGGGTCAGCGATGAAGAAAAAAGAAGATACGCATAAGATGGCTGAATCCAACAAAGCCTTTGCGCATTACCGGTGGTAAAAGATGAAGTGTTCCCCCTTTAAAAAGGGGGATTAAGGGGGATTTAGAAAATAGCATTGTCAAAATCTCCCCTACCCCTCTTTGTAAAAGAGGGAGAAAAAATGCCCAGCAGGTAAGTAAAGTTTCGAGAGAAGAGAGAATTAAGATGGAAAAACAAAAAATTGAACGAAAAGTGACGATGCCGTTTATCCGCAATATGGGGGTTATTGCCCATATCGATGCCGGAAAAACTACGACTACCGAACGGTTGTTGTATTATACGGGAAAAATCTACAAGATCGGCGAGGTTCATGAAGGGACAGCGACGATGGATTGGATGGAGCAGGAGCAGGAACGGGGAATCACCATTACTTCGGCGGCTACCACCTGTCATTGGCGGGATTGTCAGATTAATATTATTGATACCCCGGGGCATGTAGACTTTACTGTTGAGGTAGAGCGTTCCTTGCGTGTACTCGACGGCGCGGTAGTGGTTTTTTGTGGTGTGGGCGGGGTGGAATCGCAATCGGAGACCGTTTGGCGGCAGGCGGATCGCTATAATGTTCCGAGAATAACTTTTATAAATAAAATGGACCGGGTGGGCGCTGATTTCCTGGGAGTTGTGGGACAAATGAAATCGCGGTTGGGGGCGAAAGCGGTGCCTTTCCAATTACCGATCGGAGCGGAAGATAATTTCCGCGGAGTGGTAGATTTGGTGGAAATGAGAGCCAAGGTTTATCAAAGTGAAGTCCGCGGCAAGGACTATGAAATTGAAGAGATCCCGGCAGAACTTTTAGAATCGGCTAAGCAGCACCGGGAGATGCTCTTGGAATCGGCCAGTGAGATGGACGATCGTTTAATGTCCAACTATTTGGAAGGTAAGGAAATATCGATTATGGAAATCAAGGCGGCTTTGCGCAAATCGGTGATCGCCGGCAAGGTGGTCCCGGTTTTTTGCGGAAGTTCGTTTAAGAATAAAGGTGTTCAGCCGTTGTTAGATGCGGTGGTAGATTATTTGCCTTCGCCGGTAGACATCCCTCCAGTGGAAGGGACGAATCCTCATACTGGACTGGAAGAAGTGCGGAAGGCCGATGAAAAAGAACCTTTGTGTGCGCTGGCTTTTAAAGTGATGTCTGATCCGTTTGTCGGTAGATTGATCTATTATCGGATCTATTCCGGGCAGCTGGAAGCCGGTTCATTTATTTATAACGCTTCCGAACAATATCGGGAGAGAATTGGCCGGATTTTGCGGATGCATGCTAATCACCGGGAAGATGTCAACGAAGCTTACGCTGGCGATATCGTTGCTTCGGTCGGGTTTAAGAAAACCTCTACCGGAGACACGCTTTGCGACGAAGAGTATCCGATTGTTTTAGAATCAATAAATTTTCCCGACCCGGTGATTTCGGTGTCGATTGAACCAAAAAGCAAGACCGATGATGAAAAAATGGGCATAGCCTTAAATCGTTTGGCGGAAGAAGATCCTACTTTGCGGATTAAAACTGATACGGAAACCGGGCAGACGATTTTGGCCGGGATGGGCGAACTGCATTTGGAAATTATTGTTGACCGGATGAAAAGAGAATTTAATGTTCAAGCCAATGTCGGACGGCCGCGGGTAGCCTACAAAGAAACAATTCGCGGGTCGGCCGAAGCGGAAGGAAAATTTATTCGGCAAACCGGCGGGCGCGGGCAGTATGGGCATGTGGTTTTACTGGTGGAGCCGCAGCCGGCGGGAAAAGGGTTTGAGTTTGTTGATAAAGTTAAGGGTGGACGGATTCCTCGGGAGTATATACCAGCGGTGGAGAAAGGGTTAATTGAGGCGCTGGAAAACGGTATTTTGGCCGGCTATCCGATTATTGATATAAAAGTAACTTTGCTGGATGGTTCTTTCCACGAGGTTGATTCTTCGGAAATGGCCTTTAAGATTGCCGCTTCGATAGGGCTAAAGAACGCGATGAGAGTGGCGAAACCGATTATCTTAGAGCCGGTAATGAAAATCGAGGTGGCTACCCCGGAAGAATATATGGGTGATGTGATCGGAGATTTCAATTCCCGCCGCGGACAAATTCTGGGAATGGAGAAGAAGGCTTCTTCACAAATCGTGCGCGGTTTTTCCCCGTTATCGGAGATGTTTGGTTATGCCACCACCTTACGCTCGCTAACGCAGGGAAGGGCTACTTATACGATGGAGCCGTCTCATTATCAAGAGATACCGAAAAATATTTCCGATACGATTATCGAAAAGGTTAAAGGCTAGATTATAATTAAGGAGGGAAGAAATGGCTAAGGCAAAATTTGAGAGGACTAAACCGCATTTAAACATCGGGACAATCGGGCATGTCGACCACGGCAAAACAACATTGACCGCGGCGATCACCAATGTCTTATCTGTCGATAAATTTGCTCAGG
>JBDRON010000059.1:0-16240 GCA_043810025.1 Elusimicrobiota bacterium | reverse complement strand
AATGTCTGCTTGTAATATTTTCTTCGCAGTTGTCGTCCAGCTTTACTAATTCTCCAAAAAAAATCCAAACTACCTATGCCTAAAATTAAAATCTATAGGGTTTTATTGTGGCGACAGACCATCCTGTGAAAATCGGTGTTTAACCAATTATCCCAATCCCTTCTCCGCCGGCGCCGAGGAGACGGTAATCCAGTATTACCTGAAGGAAGATGCCGAGACTAATCTGGTAATCTATGATTTATTGGGCAACCCGGTGAAAAGGTGGCATTTTGCCGCCGGTGAAAATGCCGGTGGAAGAAAAGGAATAAATCCGGTAAAATGGGATGGCCGCAACGGTCAAGGCGCCGTTGTTGCTAACGGGGGCTATATCTGCCGGGTAGAAGTCAATGGCGGCAGGACGAAGATCAGGAAAATTTTGGTGGTGAAGTAGCTTTTTTTAAATTTCCCCCTTTAAAAAGGGGGATGAAGGGGGATTTGGAAAATAAGAAATATTGTTTAAATCTCCCCTACCCCTCTTTTTAAAGAGGGAAAAAAATGCCCAGCAGATATGTAAAGTTCGGACTAAATTGATAATAAAATAATCATGAAAAAATTAATTCTCAGTATCTTACTGATTAGCTTTATTTCTCCCTCTGTCTTTGCTTCTGCCCTTGATCTTGGGTATGCCCGCGATGATGGGGGGCAGGCGGGGGCTTTCCTTAGTTGGGGAGCGGGAGCGCGGTCGCTGGGGATGGGACGGGCGTTTGTGGCTTTGGCTGACGATGCTTCGGCGCCTTATTGGAATCCGGCGGGGTTAACGCAGCTGCGCCGCAAAGAAATTACCAGCCTCTATGCCTCGCTTTGGGAGAATACCGGTTACAGTTTTATCAGTTACGGGCATCCTACCGACAAACTGATCAGTTTTGGGTTTAGCCTGGTTAATCTCCATTCGACAAATTTCGAAGAAACCGATCGTCTTGGTTATGTCACCGGCCGCACTTCCTTGAGCGAGACGGCGCTCTTGGTTTCGATGTCTTATCCGGTAAAGATCGGGTTTTACGGCGGGCTGACCCTTAAATTCATTCAACAAAAAATCGGGTCTTATTCCGATAACGATACCGGTTTGGATATCGGGGTCTTATACAAGTTTGGCGAGATCTATAAAAATAAATTTTTGCAGGGTTTGAGCGCCGGTTTGAATCTGCGCAATGTCATCGCTCCCCAGATAAATTTGAAGGATGAGCGGGATGTTTATCCCCTGGATTTAAACGGCGGGCTGGCTTACAAGCTGTTTAACGATGCGTTGACTCTAGCTGTTGATTGGGAAAAAATTGCCGGCCGCTCCTTATCTTGCCGTTACGGAACGGAATATTTGCTCAACGAATTTCTGGCCTTGCGGCTGGGAATCAACGAAAACGAGCTGGGCGGCGGAGTGGGCTTAAAATGGAAAGATTTTCAGTTTGACTATGCCCTCGGTTATCACAATGCAATAAAAGGTTTGGATGATTTAGGACTTTCCCACCGGTTCAATTTTTCCATGCGTTTTGGGCGGGAATTTTCTACAGTCGAGGAATTGAAAAGAAGGATGTTGGCCCAATATTACCGCAAGGGAATAAAATACCTGCAAACCGGTGAGCAGGCCCGGGCAATCTTAGAATTTAACAAAATCTTAAAAATCGACCCGCTTTACAAAGATACCTTAGAAAAAATGGAGCAGGCCAGTAAACAACTGCAAAATTAGCCGAATTTGATGCATAGGGAATGAAAGTTTGTTAACGATTAAGTTCCCTCTCCCCTTGTGGGAGAGGAGGGGCAATAAAGAATTGAAACTTTAACACCCTCACCTTAATCCTCTCCCCTCAAGGGAGAGGAGATGTCTTTCACTGTAGATAAAGCTCCGGGTGAAGCTCGGACTAATTTATCTATTGAAAATTTAGGGAAAACAGCTATAATATATAAAGTTCGTCCGGGGGCAGTTAAGCTATCTGTCCCCTTTGTTTTTCAGATAAAACAGGAGAAAAAATAATGAAAAGAAAAATTGTCCGATTGGCTCTAGCCGTCTTTTTGGGGCTAACTTTAGGTTTTAGTAAGGGGTTTTGCGAAAAAATAGCGGAGAGCGGTCCCAATTTAGAAAAACTTTTTACCGAGGCCAGGGAGCTGTATAATCAGAAGAAATATACGGAAGCGGAAGAAGCATTTTTTAAAATTCTGGCAAAATTCCCCCGGAACTATTTGGAAAATGATCTTATGCTTGCTCTGGGTTTAGGCTACATTCGGCAAGAGGAGATGGAGAAGGCCGAAAACATCTTTAAGGCTTTAGTTCGGGACAACCCCCAATATAAAGAATTAGATCTGATCAAATTTAATTTAGGTTTAATCGCTTATCGTCAAGAAGATTTTTCGAAGGCCTTAAGTTGTTTCGGCGGTATAAAAGATAAGGAAGCGATGATTTATACGGCGCAGTGTTTAAGTTTGCGCGGCCAGGGGATGATGGCGATTGCCAAGTATAAAGAGCTGCTGGATGATTACGATCAGGAAATTGCCGGTTCGGGCAATAAATATATTTTAGAGTTGGCCGAGCGCGGGATAGCGCAGACTTTCTATCAGATGGAACAGTATAGTGTAGCCGCGGAGAAGCTGGATAAATTTTTAAATAATTATCCGAAAAGCAGTTTTCGCAGTTATGCCCGTTGTTTGTTAGGTCTGTGCTATTTTCAGAAGGAGGATTTTGCTCAGGCGATTAGCCATTTTCAGATAATTGTTAATGATTACGGAAATGAAAATTTAACCTCGCTGGCTCATTATTTTTGGGCGGAGAGTTTATATCGGAGCGGCAAGGTAGAGGAAGCAGTCGGCCTTTACCGCCGGATTGTTGAGATCTATAAAAAGGAAGGCATCGCCTCCGATGCTTATTACCGGTTTTGTTCCATCTACGCTTTGAGAGGCGATTACGGTCAGGCGATTCAATTATGCGATCAAGGCTCCTTTGCCCAGGACCGGTTCCTGGTTTTGAAGGGTATCTGCTATCAAAAACAAAAAAAGTATCCCCAGGCCAGAGAACAATACCGTTCTTTAATTGAGAAGAATAAAAATGAAAAAGCGCTTTCCCTTGTCTTGTTTCTGCTGGCCAAAAGCTATTACGAAGAGGGCGATTACCCGCAGTTGGTTGCTTACTATCAAAATGTATTTAATCTTTTGTATGATAAACTGGATCCTTCCGATGAGGAAAAAATTTGGTTAGAAAGATCCCTGCTTTACATCGCTGACGGTTATTATCATCTGAGTTATTATCCGGAGGGGGAGAGGTTGTACCAGCAGGTTTTTGACCGGAAGGTCACGCCGGAGTTAGCCGCGCTGGCTTTAGGCGGCTTGGAAGCAAGTTTTGCTCAGAAAGGCGAGTTTGATGCGGCGATGAAAAAACTAACCTTGCTGAAAGAAGTTTATAAAATGCGGTTAAGCAGTGAGGCGCTGACGACCAGCGATTTGGAGATGGCCAACCTTTATTTTAACCGGAAGAACTGGGAGAAGGCGATTGGGTATTATAATAGTTTTACGGAACTTTATCCGAAAGATCCGCGGGTGGAGAAGGCGCTTTACCAGGTGGGGGTAAGTTTGAGCCGGCTGGGTTATTACAGCGAGGCGGTAAAAACATGGAAAGATGTCTACACTGGATTCCCGGCCTCCAATTTGGCTCCTGATTCTTTGAACCGGGCGGCGATCACCGCCTTTTCTTTAGGCGATTACAATAAGACTAATGAATTGAGCCGGGAATTGATCGCCGCTTATCCGAATTCCTCGTTTATTCCCGAGGCTTATTTGCGTATTGCCCAAAGTTATTACAACAATAAGAATTACGAGCAGGCGATAGTCGGTTATCAGGAGTTTTTGGATAAGTTTGCGCAGCATCCCCAGGTCAACGACGCTAAAGAGGGCATCAGGACGAGTTATTTGCAGATTGGGGAAGGCAAGAACTTGGAGGAGTTGGAGCGTTATGCCAAAAAATATAAAGGGAGCAAGTTCGCCGGAGAGTTGTATTGGCATATCGGGGCGATGACTTACGAAGTCAAAGATTATCCCAAGGCGATTATCTATTTCGAAGAGGTGGTTTCCAATTATTCCAATACACCGTCAGCAAAACAAGCCGCGTTTTATCTGGGAGAATGTTATTATTTGAAGAACGATTACAAACGAGCGATTATTGCCTACAAAAATTTTCTGAACAGTTTTCTGGATGATGAGTTTGGGGTGGCGGTGAAATTTCACCAGGCTAATGCCCATTTTCAGCTGAACCAGCTGCCGGAATGTTTAGAAATTTACAAGGAAATTGTGGAGATGTATCCGAAAAGCGATTATGCGAAAAATTCTCTGATTAATCTGGCTTTTGTCTATGAGAGTTTGGGAAAAAACAAGGAGGCTTTGGAGTCGTATCTAACTTTTGAAGCCGTTTATTCCAGCGATGAAAAGAGTAATTTTGTTTTCAACCAAATTGCTAAAATTTCCGAAATGCTCGAGGATTATCCGCAGGCAATAATGTATTACCAGAAAGTTAAACCCGGACCGGAAATTGCTGCCTCGGAAATAGAATTTCATTTAAGCGCCTGCTATAAAAATCTTGGGCAGATGGATAAAGCGATAGAATGCTATCAGCGCCTGCGCCAGGTCGGAGACGGTAACGATTATTTTTGGCTCAACGGTTTAATCCAGCTGGCGGAAATTTATGAGCAGCAGAAAAAAATTCCCCAAGCCGTCGAAGTTTACGACGAACTGATTAATAAGGTGCAGGATAAAAGTCTTAAACAAACATTCGTGGCCAAGAAGGACGAGCTGAACAAACAGCCTAAAGGCAATTAACGGCAGCCTAAGAGTCATTAGGCAAAGTATAGAGGTCATGAGCCAGGGGTTATGGGTTGTGAGCTTAAAGGAATCGAGTCTTTTAAGCCCAAGACTCATGACTCATAACCCATGACTTAATGGAGATTAGGTTAATTTTAAGGAGGGAGTAAATAATGGGCGATATGGCGATGTGGCAAATGGCTTTGCGCAGTTTTTCGATGTGGATTCTGATTATCACATCAATTATCAGTTTAACTTTTTTTATTGAACGCTGGCTGCATTTTTCTCGTTTAAAACATCTGGAACATGATGATTTTATGAGAAAGATTAAAGATCATATCCAAAAAGGGTCAATTGATTTGGCGATAAAAGATTGCCGGCAGGTTAATCATCCGCTTTGCCGGGTAGTGGAGGTCGGGTTAAAGAATTTTCAGTATGCCCGGGAAGAAATTTATGAATTGATTACCGGTCAAATTTCCAAAGAACAGCTGGGGTTAGAAAAAAATTTAGGAGTTTTGGGAACAATCAGCAATATCGCTCCGATGCTGGGTTTATTTGGAACGATTAGCGGGATTATCCGCGCTTTCCGGGATATCGGGATGACCGGTTCGGGCGGCTCTTCGGTAATTGCCATCGGCGTCTCCGAAGCCTTAGTGGCCACGGCGTTTGGTATTTTAATTGCTGTCGTTGCGACTATTTTTTACAACTATTTTTCCCGGCGCGTGGCAATCGTGCTCACCCAGCTGGAAGTTATCCGCCAGGAATTGTTAGTCTGGCTAAGAAAACATGATGAGCTATCCGGTTCCTTTAAATAAGAGTTGTAGGGAACGGCCGCGGCCGTTCCTTACCTAAACATATGAGAAAATCATTACGATCACATCGAGCGGTGCGGGCGGCGCCGATCACTGAACCAAATTTAACGCCGATCTGCGATGCCGCGATGGTTTTGCTCATCGTTTTTATTATCACGATGCCGGCGGTATTTTGGTCGGGGATAAAAATAAATGCCACCCGGGCGGTAGCGGACAACAGTAGTCCTCCTCCTGTGGCGGCGGAGCCGAAAGAACCGCAGATTGTTTCCTTAAGTGTAACGAAAGGCGGCTTCTACCTTAACGGTGAATTAACGGCTTTGGCGGATTTGGTGGAAAAAATTAGAATGAAACTGGCAAATCTGGAGGAAAAAACCGTGATCATTCTACCGGACGGGGATGTTTCGGTTCAACAGGTGGTCGAAGCGTTTGATTCAGCCAAGTTAGCCGGCGCGCTAAAATTGGCCTTATTAAAGAAAGCATAGTGATGTTAATGTGTGTTCCCCCTGAGGGGAAAAAATATACCTTTATGAAAAACCGGCTTATTCTAAAAACTCAGATTAATATTATTCCGGTAATTGATGTTTCTTTTGTTGTTGTATTGATTCTAATGATTATCGCTCCTTTTTTAAATGTTTCCAAAGTGAAGATGGATTTACCGAAGGCTCAAACCAGCGAGTCGAAAGAAGAACAGCAGATTAGCGTTATTTTAAACAGCAACCAGGAGTTGTCGGTGGATGAAAAGAGAATCAGTTGGGAAAATTTGCCTAAATTTCTTTCCCAGCGTCTGCAAATTGATCCGAGCAGTATCGTCTTAATCAAAGTGGACCGTGATCTGGAGTATGCAAAAATGGAACATTTGCTGGATGTGGTGAAGGAAAGCGGAGCAAATCGAATCGCCCTGGCGACGGAGAATAAAAAGTAAATGGAAAAAAATATTTCAGTGTCTTTTTTAAGTTCACTAGTGGTTCATTCTTGCTTGTTTGGCGCGCTGTATCTAACCGCCAGGAATGCCGCTTCCGGGAATTTAAGAGACAAGATTGCCGAATTCGCCTATTTGAGAGAAGACAAGGTCCAAGATCTTACCCAGGAAAAAAAAATCGCCGAGTTTCTCAAATCAAGAAAGAAAATGCAGGAACAAAAAAAAGAGCAGGCTCCGGTAGTGAAGAAAGAAGTAAAAAAAGTTGAACCCAAAAAAGTTCCCTTGCCGGAAAAACTAGTTAAGAAGATCCTGCCGCCGCAAGAATCGAAAAAAAATAAAATTGTGGAAATGAAAAGTTTTACTCCGCCGGCGCTTAAGAATAATCTGCCGGCGCCGAAGAATAATCTTATCCAGGATAAAAAGTATGTTGCCCCGCCGGCTTCTCCGGGTTTAGGCGAAAATAGCAATCAAGCAGCGAAAATTGTCGATAAAGCTTATCGCCGGCAAATTGTGCCGAATGCGGCCGGCAAGCAGATAGCGAGGCCCAATTTGGAAGACAAGGTTTATTCGGGTGTTTCTTCCCAAAGCGCTTTTAAAGTTGATGCGGCTCCGGCTAAAGGAGAGTTGGTTGATGCGGTAAGAATACCCGGCCCGGCGCTTAAGGCCAATAAACAAATGTCTGCCCCAAACCGCTCCAGAGGTTTAGCCGAACTTGGCGGCGGGCTGCCGATCAGCGGGAAAGGTTCTTTAGCTTCGACTAAGATTACGACGGCTTCGATTTCTAAAGGGGCGGAATTGTCAACCGGCGGTAACCGGGGCAATGTTTTAGCTAAGTCAAATTTTTCCGGCGTTTCGACCGGGGTGGGGAGAATCAGCCAATTGGACAAAGGAAGCAAATACAATTTACCGCCAACAATTGTGGATAGCGCGCGTAAGTCCGGTTCCGGGGTGAGTATCCGCACTTATGGAAAAATCTCGACGCGCAAGATTCTCAGTTCGTCGATGCCCGATTATCCGGTTTGGGCGGAGATGCGGGGAATCGAAGGGATAGTCAGCTTATTGATCACAGTTTTACCAAACGGTGAAGTAAAAGAAAAAATTATGATTGATAAGACTTCGGGCTGCGCCGTGATTGATCAAGCGGCGATCCAAGCCGTAAAAAAATGGCGCTTCGCCGCGCTGGATAAAAAGGAAGAAGAACAGGGTGTAGTCACCTTTATTTTCCGCTTAGGAAGTAAGTAATTAGTGTAAAACGCAAAGCGCAAAACGTAAAACATAGAGTCAAGAGAATCGAGTTTTTAAAAGTTTTTAAACTTTGCGTTTTGCGCTTTGAGTTTTACGCTTAATTTGGAGGTTATAATGAAAAAGAACTTAATGAATTTTTTTGTGGCTGCCCTGCTGCTGCTGGGAACAGCCGGCGTTGTTTTTGGCGAAGAGGCTGTTCCCGCTGACGGTTCTGCTGTGGGAAGCAGCAACGATTCTTCCTTAAAGATGGTGATCAAAGGCACCTATCAGGATGACATTGTTGTGGAAAAAATAAATCAGCCGAAGGGTTTGGATTTAAGTTCTTTTGTAACTTTTCCGGAGTTTTCGATTCAGAATTTAGAGGAAAGCAAAAAAATGCCGGAGAAAATTTATTACCCGCCGGCAGTAACGGCTTTGCCGGAGATAAGTTTCCCTTCGCCGGCGCTTAGTTATGTTTATCCAACAATCGAAAACCTTGATTCCTGGAATATCAAGATTATCGATAGTCAGGGCAAGATTGTTGTCCGGGATCAGGACAAAGGGATTTTTCCTAAATTGTTCACCTGGGACGGGTTTAAGGATGATGAACTGATTGCCAAAGTAGGAGATGTTTATTCACTTGTTTATCAGGGTAAAGATAATCAAGGAAAAGTTTATTTTGAAGAAAAATCTATCCGCTTGGATTGTTTAATTCGCTTGGACAAAGGTGAAAAACTTATCGGTTTGTCGTTGGCTAGTATACTGGCTAAAGAGCCGGAATTGAAGATGTTGGAGGAATCGGAAAATTTCAAATTATTGCTGACGGCAATCAGGCAAAATTTAGATTCTCCGATTAATCTTCAGTTGTATTATCCGGATTTAATCGAGGGTGATCGGATTTTAACTTTTATCACCGATTATTTTTCCGGACTATTGGTTTTGAATAAAAATAGTTTTAATGCCGAGCTATGCCTGGATGGACAAACGGTGTCTTTAGTGGAGGTAAAGATAAAAGAATCTTTCTCTTTCTTAAAGGAAAGTTCTTATCCGGGTTTGCCAATTAAAATGGATGGGGGCGAGCAGAAGGTCGGTATTTCGCTGGAAAAACATTTATTGCTGGCTAATAAATATCTTTCTGTGGGGTTAGCCGGCGCGGCTATTGAAGAATACAAATTTTTCCTCACCGGGGATCCGAATAATTTGCCGGTGAAAAAGATGTTGAATGGTTTGGAAAAACGGCAAATAACCGAACATGACGAAGCAGGAAAAAAATATTTTAGCCGGGCAAATTATCATAAAGCTTTGCAGGAGTTTAGCTGCGCGCTGGCCATCGCTGAGGATTCCAAAGAAAATTCCGGTTATCGGCAATCTTTGCAAAAAAATATCAGTAACTGCAATCAAAAGATCGAGAAAATAAAAGAGGCGCGCCGGCAGATCAATGAAAACATCTATCAGGGGCTGATTTTTTACCGGCAGGGCAGTTATGCTCAAGCCATTGACTATTTGATTAAAGTACTGCAAGCCGACCCCCAGAATAAGCAAGCCAAACACTATATCGATTTATCCGGAGGCAAACTAATAAAAGACTAAAAAATCTGTTGACAAAAGCAGATTTTTTTTGTTTAATTCGCTTGTGATAAGCTATTTTATATTTGCGCAGTAAAACCCCTTAAGTTTGGTAAAGAGGGGTTTTTTTATTTTATGTTTTCCCCCTTTTGAAAGGGGGACTGAGGGGGATTTTAATAAAAGAGGGATAAAAAATCTCGCACCGAAGGTGCGCTAAGTTCCATGGGGGTAAAAAATGGGCAGAATGACTAAAAGTTTGTTGGTAGGTTTGGTGGGTATTGGTTTGCTTGGCCAGCAAGTTTTTGCTGTCGGTTCCGGCGGTTACACCAACCAGGCAGCCGGAGCAAAAGCTTTTGGCCAGGGTAACGCTTTTGCCGCGCGTTCTGACGATGCTTCCGCTTCCACATTCAACCCGGCCGGGTTGACTCAGTTAAACGCCAACGAACTTTCTCTGGGCTTAACCCTGCAAACACCGTTTATCAGTTATCAAACAACGGCCGGCGAAAAAGATCGCGCTAAAAATTTATCTTTTACCATCCCGAATTTTTATTTGGCGCTTAAACCGGGACAACAAAAATGGGTGGTCGGCTTAGGGGTTACTTCGCCTTTCGGTTTAGGCACGGAGTGGCGGGATACCAGCCCTTTACGGTATGTGGCTACCCGCTCCGATCTGAATTTGGTCAATATTAATCCGAATTTCGCTTATCAGATTAATTCCGATCTCTCGGTTGGAGTCGGTGTAGATTATTTTAATTCCTACCGGATCAGAATGGAGAAGCAGTTAAGTGTTGGCCTGCTGAATTATGCAATTAGCGGCGATCTTGCTGATCTCCACAATATCGCGAAAGGTCAATCCAGTCTGATCGGGCGGGGCGATGGCTGGGGATACAATTTAGGTTTACTTTATAGAACCTGTGAAAGTCATAGTTTAGGTCTAACCTTCCGCAGTCCGGTAAAAGTGAAATACGAAGGCGATGTAAAAATGTCCGGCTTGGGTTATTCCGGCCCAACTGGTACCGATATGACCGGTTACAGTTCCCGTGAGATTTTTGGCGGAAAAGATTATTCGGATAAAGTTAGCTCCGAGTTTACTTATCCGGCGGTAGCCACCCTCGGTTATGCGATCAAAGCCAGTGACAGTTGGCTTTGGGAGTTGGATGTGGAATGGACCGGCTGGGCGGCTTTCCAGGAAATGCAAATTAATTATGCGGAAACCGATCCTTACCGTCTGGCGATTCTCAATTCCGGCAACCCCACGCCGAAGGAATGGAAGAATGTGTTCAGCGCGGCTTTGGGCACGGAATATATTCTGGCCAATAATCTGGCTTTGCGCAGCGGATATTCATTCTGGGATACACCGGTGCCGACCAAAACCTTTGAGCCTTCCACGCCCGACTCCGATGTGCACGGTTTGGCTTTAGGTTTTGGTTATCCCTGGGATGATTTCTCCATTGATTTCGGTTACCAATTTTTATATTTTACCCGGCGGACAGTGGAAAACACTGTAGGAGCCTATATCGATCCTAGCACTGGGACACAAATTAATCCGGTTAACGGCAAATATCTGGTTTCGAACAGTTCCTACGCTCTGAATTTTAATTATAAATTTTAGCATTGCTGTCCAAATTAGTGTCATTGCGAGCGAAGCGAAGCAATCTTATTGTCGAAAGATTGCTTCGTCGCTTCGCTCCTCGCAATGACACGCTGTTGTTATCTCAAAAACATTCTTTCGACGATAACAATTGTCGTAATTTGGACACGAGTGAAATTTTAGGCCTTTTTGATAACTTGTCGTATAGAAAATTGGAAGTTGTTGAAGTGTTCCCCCTTTTGAAAGGGGGATGAAGGGGGATTTTGAAATTAAAAAGCATGTCTAAATCTCCCCTACCCCTCTTTATAAAAGAAGGAGAAAAAATGCCCAGCAGATAGGTAAAATTCCGAGCGCAGTGAGGACTAACTTGTGTTCAAAATTTTAATTGCTGAAGATAATCCTCAAACCTCTCAGGCGATCGGCAAGTTATTGCAGGCACAGGGTTATGAGACCAGCGCGGTTTTCGATGGGATCGAGGCCTTGGAGGTATTGGTTAAAGAACCTTTGGATTTGATGATTTTGGATTTGAAAATGCCGCGGATGCGCGGGGAAGAAGTTCTGCAGAAACTCCGGCGGATGGTCTTACCGAAAGATCTGGAGATAGTTGTTTACAGTTCCCAGATGACCGGCGAAACAGGCGGGCAGAAACACAATGTAAAAATGATGCGGATCAATTCCCGTAATTTATGCGGGGTGGCGGGGCGCCCGATTTTAAAACCGATCGAGATAACCTTTGATGAAAACATTTCCTTGCAGCTGGTGAGGGTGGTTAACGATATCTTGGGTAAACGGACCGGAGCTGCGGCTGAAGCAAAGAAGTCAATACTGGTTGTGGAAGATAACACCGGTTCTTTAAACAGCGTAGTCGGCCGTCTGGAAAAAGAAAATTTCAATGTGTTTACGGCCGCCGACGGAGAGAAAGCTTTGGAAGAATTGCAAAAGCAAAAAGAGAAAATAAAATTGGTAGTTTTGGATTTAAACCTGCCGAAAATTCCGGGGACAAAAGTTTTAAAATTTATTCGCGAAGATAAAGACCTGAAATTGCTGCCGGTAATTATCATTACCGCTGAGAAATCAGAACCAAAATTTCTACCGGACAACCGTACTTCCTTTTATACCGGTGAAGTAGACGGCCTGGTTAAAGAAATTAAACGTTGGATCTAATCCTTAAAAGGGAGGTGTGCGATGGCAGAAAAAATGGAAAAGTTGAAAAGGTCTGGTAACGCCCGGCGTGTCGAACCTCGCCGTGTTTCCGATTTTGCCGCTAGTGTTGCTTATCTGGATGATTTTTCCAAGGAAGAAACCAGGGGTTATGCCAAGGTGGTTAATGTCGGTAAAACCGGGGTATCTTTAGTCACCGAACAAATGATTCGTCCAGAGACGGTGGTTGAACTGGCTATGGATGTATCGCCGGCCTACCCGCAAGTTTTGGCCAGAGGCAAAGTGGTTTGGAACCGCTGGGTGAAAGAAAAAAATGAAAATTGTTATGGAGTAATTTTAATGAAATTTAAAGAAGAAGAACGGGTGGTTTTCGAAAAGTTCTTCAAAGAGTTTTCCTCAATGGCCATAGTAGTCGATCGCAGACTAGGGGACGGAGTTAGGTAATTAGGTTAGCTGAAAAAGAAATAAGAAAGTTGTAAAATTACGATATACCAAAACACAAGAGTTTGGAAAGTATTTTGGAATAACTAAACATTCAATTAACGAAGTCATAAGGCGCAGCGTTCGGGTGGACAGGGGAAGGTAAAAAAGAGGTAATGTGTCAATATGTGCATTGGCGTTAACCTAATTACCTAACTCCGTCCCCTAGTTCGCATAAGAGAGATGAATGGAAATTTTATGAAAATAGTATTTTCTTTGTTACTCATGTTTACGGAAACAATTTTATTCGCTGCTTCTTATGATGACCGGCGGGATTACAATATAAATACCGATCGCCGGTTTGATTATCAGACGGCCTATAATTATTCCGGCTCGGATAGCTTTTGGATTAATTCCCGGTCGGAGTTTCTGAGCAATCGAGATTATGCCCCGTTAGTTAGTTTAGCCCGGCGGGATAACGGCTTAAATAATTTTTTAACGACCAGGGTTGCTCCGAATATCAACATTACTGATTATGCCGGCTATAAAATTGCCGAGAATCTAAGTTGGCAGAATTACTCCAATCTTTCCCGAAATTACGAAACTCAAAACTATTCCCAGGTGATTAAAGAAGGCGGGAACTACAAAAGTTTTGAAGTTGCCAGCCTGCGCAACGGCTGGAAAGTAAAAGAGAAAGTGGAAAATATCTCTTACGGCGCAAATTCCCTGCCCAATAAACTTACGCTTACTACTAGTGATTTAGCCGGCAATACCTTTATTCAGGAGATTAGCAATATTTTCTACGGCCGGGCGGCCGACCAATCCCGATTGCAGGATTTAACCGGATTTTCCTTGGCAAAGTCTAAACAAGAGGGGATGTATGGGTTTGACAATTTATATCTGAGCCTCAAGGATCAAGCTGCGCCGCCGCATTATCTAGTCAGCGCTTTCCGTTTAGAAGCAATAGATCCGGCTGGGAAGATAACCAACATTGATTTTTCGGAGATTACCTGGAGCAAGAATACGATCGCCGGTTTCAAAGTTTCCCTCTCCCTTGAGGGGAGATGGCCGGGTGAGGGTGATACAATTATTCAAGTAAATACTTCCGGCGACAAAATAAAAGCAGCCATCACCGAAAATAAGGTAACCGCTAATTATGCCCTCAATGAAGATATCACTACCCAAGAATTCATGGACAAACTGAAGCTAGGGATAAACCCACTGGAGATTTTAGGCTCAAACAAAATCCAACTGGGCGATGCGAAGTTGGTTTTTTTAACCAAAACTTATACGGATGAAGGAATACTGGATGGCGGACCAAAAAAGTTCCAAATTGATTATGGCATTACCGACAAAAAAAACATTGAGAACGAAATTAAAACCAACCTGGCTAAGCTTGAGCAGACTGCCCCCGCAATTGTCCGAAAAATAATCGCTGATCAACCGATAAAAACTCTGGACAAGGGATCGTTGACTCAACTTCAAGAGACGGTGGTAAGCGCCATTCAGCATGAATTATCTCGATGCCAAAAAACGCCCGAAATAAAGAATGATTGGCAATTAACCTTAGCGCCGGCGGATAAATTAAAATTAAAGTTTGTGGACAATCAAATTGTCAGTGAGACTAAGTTGACTGCCAATGCGGAGATTAGCGAAGGAATAATTACTAATCCCACCTTCGCCATCGAAAACGGCGAACTAAAAGCGATCAGCGGAGTATATACTAAAAACACTGGAGAAATTCAAAAACTAACCTCGCCAAAAGTCGAAGTGATCAATAACCTGCCGCAGTCAATAATGGTCAAGGATGATACAAAATTTAAACAACCCAATAGCGTCCCACCTTTCTTTGGCCCAACAATACAGACGATTAGTCGAGTAGTGAATATCGAAACAGTTATCGGTGTCGCTAACTATACTCAGAAAACAATAAGCCAAGCAGTAAATCAAATTTTCAATAAAGCAGAAAAAATAAAAATAGAAATAAAAGAGTGGGCGGAAGAAAAAATTATTAGTACCGGTGAGGCTGTTAAACAAGTTGAGGATAAGATAATTGGCGAGGTCAAGGAAAAAGCAACGGAACTCACTTATAATTCGGCAAAGACGATTAGTCAAGGAATATTTAAGGGTATGAGCAGTGGTATTGTCGGTGGAATTATCGGTAGTCTAACCGTTAGTCAAAATCCCTCTTTGTCTTTACTCATTTATCCAACGCTTAAACAATTTTCCGGTTGGGAATATTACAGTAAGGAATACGCCCTGGTTAAGGATGATATTGGATCCGATTTTAAGAACTTTATCATTAATTATACTACGGATAAATCGTTGAGCGAAACTTATCGAGCAAAAGACGGTAACCTGACGATAAATTTGCACGACAGGTATAATTCCAAGCTGAACCAGTCTTATGCCATAGTTGGGGAACTATTCAATAAATCTCCGGGCGAACATAAATTTATTTTATCTAACGACAACCGTCCGGTAGCGATAATTCCGTCAAATACGAAACCAATTACTGAAGAAATGGGAAAAGCCTTAACCGAAGCCAAAATAAATATGTTGAATACACCGGAAGATTTTCAGAAAATAGTTAAGCAAAATACAATTGTTGCGGCCAGTAACGGCGTCGGGAATCCCAACACAAGAGAAACTTCTCCTGATATGCAAAAGCTTGTAGATGATATAAAGGGTGAAAAAGGTTCAAAACTTCCCAACACTGTTGCCCCGCCCCTTTATACCCGTGGTCCAGTATTTAATTTATTAGCCAAGATTCATACCCCTGAGCCGGTGATGTTTATCCTTCAGAATATAATTCGGGATAGTATCATTCTTGATGGTGGAGAGATGATTTCACCTTTTTCCGTGCAGAGGAATATAATAATAGAAAAGATAAGAGAGCGGACAAATAATTTGAAATCTAATGGCAAACTTGGTGTTGCACCTTTCCTCTTACTTATTGGTTTTTCCGGTGGAGCCGATCCCAGTGTAGAAGTAGGCAGTTATTTTGGGAATAAAGCTTCAATAATCAGCTTAGACGGTCCCACAGCTAAACAAAACATATCCGGAATATTTCAGTATACCAGATTTGTCTCCAGCTTTGTAGGAGAATTATATGCTGTAGATAAATTTCCTCAAAATATGACAATGAAATATTTTACTAATCCGAGTAATTCCAAAGAAATGCTGAATATCAGTAAAAATCATTTCATTTTCTTTGAGGATAAAAAAATAAACCAGATAGTGTTAGATACAGTCAGAGAGAATATTGAAAATCGTTTTAAAGTTATGTTAGATGAATTAATCTACAAAAGGAGGGATTGAAAAATCAAAATTTTACTTAGTTTCTTTTTACCTTTTATATTTTTACTAACTAATCCGGTTTTTGCTAAGGACTGGACTTTAGAGTTGGAGAACCCCCAGAATGACCGTAAAGAAGTATCTTTAAAGCTTCCCTTAAAAGTGATTTGGAAAAAAGAGCGACAAAGTGCCGGGACATCCTCACCGGTATATATGGATGGCAAGTTGTATTTCTTTTATTTAGGTGCGAAATTATTTTCGTTGAAGAAAGGGCTTTTCCCAGCGACCTTAAATATTAATGAGATAGATATAAAGACCGGTAAAGTAATTAAAAGATACCCGGTAGCGGAAATAAGCAATTATAAATACATACGAATGATTGGGTATAAGAGTAAATGTTATATTTCAGTAGTGTGGAGAGACGAGGGTTTTGATAAA
>JBDRON010000058.1:0-2029 GCA_043810025.1 Elusimicrobiota bacterium | reverse complement strand
CTTCATCAAAATCCTTTCTTTAAAAAAATACTAACATAATAAGCAGCGGCTGTCAACAAACATAATTACCGAATATTCAAAAAACCAACCCGGTCCCGTCAAAAGGGCAGTAGCTATCTTGTCCGGAAAACACCCTTTTACAAAGCGGGCACATTTTGCGGGTTATACTGGCATCCTGTTTACCGCTTTGATTTTGAGCAAAATTGACCTGTGCGGGGCTGCTTTTGGTGGCGCCAGTAGCGGCCGGCTGGCGGGGGCGGCTTTTGCGAGCTGTTAGCTACTGGTGGCGCTGATTTAGGTTGCGGATGCTCTACTGCCTTAATTTCCTTTTCGATATTCTTTATCCTCTCTTCAATTGCCGGGTGGGAACGCATAAAAACCGGGACATTTACTCCGCCGTCCTTCTTCTCCTCTTCCTTTAATTTGGCAAAAAAAGTCAGAATCCCTCGGGGGTTATACTCGGCCTTGAATGCGTAAATCACCGCCAACTTATCTGCCTGACGCTCATCCTCCCTGCTGTACCCCAAAGACATCAGATTATAAACCACATTCACCGCGTTATAAACATCCACTGCGCTGGATTGATTAAAGGCAATGGCCATAACAATATTGAAGCCTAAAGCCGTCTGAAGGTGTTTTATGGAGTGACGGGCCACCACATGGCCGATCTCATGAGCCATGACCCCGGCCAATTCGTCGTCATTAGCCGCTTTCAAAAGGCCGGAGTTGGCATAGATGAAGCCGCCCGGTAAGGAAAAGGCGTTTAATTCCTCGTCTTCAACCACGCCGAATTGATAATCCAAATCCTGACGGTCGCAGACCACTACAATCTTTTCTCCGATTTCTTTTACCCGCTGATTAAGTGTTTTGTCCTGAGAAATCTTGAAGTCCTTGCTGATGTTGCTGTTAATCATTTTGCCCAGGGATACTTCATTCTGGGTATCAATAAACACAATGTCTCTCTTTTCGGTAGCCGGATTATAAATCATGGCGCAACCGCAGAGAAATATAACCGGCAAGAAAATTAGAATTAATCTTTTGAACATTTTTTTATCTGACATGTATAGATTTCCCTGATCTCTTTAAATAATTTTTTATATTTAGGTGAATGATAATCGGGGTAGGTCCAGGGAAACGGCTCATAACCGCTGCTATGGCTGTAAAACATGGTCACCTCGGCAAAAATATCATTTTTCAGGAAAATGCGGTGGGAGAAATCTTTCGTAGTGGCCAAAATTAGTTTGGCTTCGGTTAAATAGCCGGGGTCGATATTTATCTGGCGCCGGTTATAGCTGGAAAGCATCTTTTCCGCCTTGTTGGTAAAAATCTTGATGCCACTTAAGTCTTCGGGCTTAATCAATCTGCGGAAACTAACAAACTTCCGCTGCAAATCTTTTCCCATTTCCGCAGCGTAATATTCTGTAAAGTCAAATGCTATAAGATCGCTTTGAAAATCCATCTCGCCAAATTTACGGACCAGTAATTTTTGGGCCTGCAAAAAACAATCTTTCCTGCCTGAAATAAAACCAATAATAAGTTTTACTGGGGGATGGGTTTTTGCCAAGGCAAATCTATTTGGTAGGAAAAAAGCTGAGAAATTCGGTTAGGGTTTTTTTGTCTCTTGGGTTGATTTCGTTAAAATAAATGGCTATGCGGTATTTATCATCGCCCTCACGGGGCTCATCAACCCTGACCACTATCCCTTCGCAGTTTACCTTTTTATTAATTACCTTGTCGCCGTTTGAAAAAGGCAGGAGCAAAAGGATAGCCAGCTTGGTCATGGGCGCTAAATACCTATCTACAATACAGTAGGCGCCCACAGCGCTGATATTTTTGGTCTCAGTAACCAGGTCAAATTCCCCGCAGCTTATCTTCAGAGGTAGTCCCCTCTCTATCCTGGGGCTGCTTCTACGCTCCGGATGATAATTTACCACCGCAAAATACTCCCCTCTTTTTAGGCTGCCTCGGCAGCCTTTTCTTGGGCTTTTTTGCTGTGCGTTTTCCAGCAGGACTTACTGCAGTAGTATTT
>JBDRON010000057.1:0-4321 GCA_043810025.1 Elusimicrobiota bacterium | reverse complement strand
CTTCATCCCAGCGATAAAAAATATACTTGGTGGCCGTACTTTGCCAACGCCCGAGCTCGCGATCTTGGCTGGCGGATTGATTATGCTTTTGTTTCTAAAAAGTTCGCACTCAAATTAAAGCGGGCGGAAATTTTGACGGATGTTCTGGGTTCGGATCACTGTCCGATTAAAATAGAGATTTAGCTTCATTTCCCGATTTGCGAAGTTGAGAGATATTGTAATTCTGTCGAGGAGGAGCTATTATTATAATGCGATGATTCTTTAACCAATAAATAAAAAATATGAACGAAAAAATTGAACAAAATCAAAATGAGAAGGAGAATCTAACCGTAGCTAAATTAGCGGCTGATGCCGCATGGAGGGCTGAAAAAATAGACAAATTTTTGATGGAGAAGGGGGAGTTTGTTAAGGCGAGAACTGCAGCTAGGTTGATGGACGATATTTTTATTGAGCTGGGGCCAACGGTAAAAAATAGCGCTGAACTTGAGGAGAATCGTCTAGGGCAATTAACAGAAGATCTAATTAAAATTTGTGATGAATTTGAATATGACTCCGGCCATAGGTCTAATAAAAAATTTGATGGAACCGATTAAGCAAATTGAGTTTTCGTAAACTTAAAATACGATATTAAAAATGGCTTGCCGGTAGTGGCAAGCTTTTTTTATTTGGAAAAATTGACAAAAATACCATAGAATCATATAATATCAAATCAGTTTAGGGTAGTTATTTTACAAGACAAAAGACAGAAAAGCAGTATAAACCAGCAACGCGTTCAATTTGAACATTGTTGCACAACCAAGAAAGGAGTTAACTATAAGTAACGATTTGATGCTCGATGTTAGCCAGGCAGCGGAATTAAAGTTTGGGTTTCGGCGTGCTCGGGGAAGCAACGGATCTATCTGGACCAATGAAGCCATCAAAAAACTTTCCACAGACACAGAAGCTCTTGGTGGAGTTCTGGATGTGCTTGATGGGCGAAGCAAAATTGTGCCAGTTGAGAAAAAAGTGTTCGAAGATGGCATGGACCCGATTATCCGCGTTGACCGCAAGATTTTTCCCGTCTATGGTTGTGTGGGCAGATGGAAACATCCCGCGTTGCAATGTACAGGTCCCGCTGAATTTAATGTGGAAAAATTGGAGTTTTGGTTGCACCCCGATTTGGATAAAATCATTAACGGGCAACCCAAGAGCATTTCCGGGACAGATATTCATCTCCTTTTTAAAGGGACTGGCGAGTTAGAACGGTGTCTTAATATCCGTGACGGAGAAGAAATCAAGAAGAGAGGCATTGATTTCTTCCGGAAATATTTCGAGGAAAGAAAAAAATACATGCTTTGGGAGTCCGTGGCCTGGAAATCTATTGGCCGAGATGTTGACTCACCCTATCTTATTGTTCCTTATTTAACTTCGTTTGCTGATAAAGTGGAAATTGAGTGGTTTGCTGTCTGCGCCTACTTTCATGCTGACGAGATCAGCTTAAAGTTTCCAGTGAGCGGATAGGATTACGATCCCAAAATAACGCAGAAGGGGAGGGGAAAATGCATATTGAGATTCGTGGATATGAAGAAAAAACGCTCAGGGAAACAGAAGTTTTAATCAGCGCTTTTATCGACCAACAAGGCGGAAAGATTGGGGGAGATAAAATTACCCTGGGAATTTGCAAGGAAGAAAAACCTCGCAAACACGAGATAGGCGAAGTTTCTCTCAGGATCTATATGAATAAAATCACTTTGATCTCTTGCCTTAAATATTTGCTTCCCAAATTGGAAACCTTTAGGCTGAGATTCCAGTTCATTCAGCTTTAAGGAATTTTTCCGGATACTCGACCCGCGTCAAAGATAGGCGTGGGTTTTTTTATTTGATTTTTTAGCGAAAATATGATGAAATAGATGTGTAGAAGCAAAAAGACGCCAATAAATACACGCCAGAATAAACGCTAATTGGCGTAAATTCGCGTTTAAGCTTTGCGTAGAAGTAGCGTTTCTAACGGGCCGTAGTGTAATGGTAGCATCCCGTAAAGTCGTCTGCGGCGACAACGGGACAGGCGCGAGTCCTTTTTACCCCGCACCAAACTCACCGGGGCATCGTATACCGGTAGTACGCATCCTTCGGGAGGATGTAGACTGGGTTCAATTCCCAGTGCCCCGACTTCGCGAGGCCGAAGCCACGCTTCGTCGTGGCAAAGGCCCGACAGTAAAGTTTTGGTGCGGGGCGGGAGCCCCAGTAGTAGAGCATAGCTCACTACGGGGCAGGGATTTACTCGGGGCCTGCCCCGTTAAACAGGCTTCGCGTTTAACAGGGTGAAAATCCCCGCGGCCCAACTAGATTATGGATAATTTAATTTTTATAAAAAATACGACCTGGTTGGAGGTTTTTG
This sequence comes from Elusimicrobiota bacterium, assembly GCA_043810025.1. GTDB lineage: Bacteria > Elusimicrobiota > JBDRON01 > JBDRON01 > JBDRON01 > JBDRON01. Next base: position 1,944 of record JBDRON010000057.1, on the reverse strand, counting down.
AGGGTTGGCGAAGCCGGGAAGCAAATGATCCAGGCTGGATTAACTGTGCCGTGAATATCAAAGGATGGCCGGATTGGGCCAGTTGGCGCAACTATACCGCGGCGCAATTTGGGGCCGAAAAACGGGAGTGGAAAATTTATCGGATAGCCAATCCGAGTAAAGTTGTATCAGAAATGTTGGTTGGACCATATGCTAGTTGGCAAAATCGCTTGCCCGAGAAAAATGTTTTATCGTTTGCGACGATGCTAGAAATTCCAGAAAATTATGAATCATTGAGTAAAAATGATAAAATATTAAGCATGATAAAAAACTTTCCGATTGGAACACGGTTTATTGGACTTGTTAGGTCAGATAATAAGAAAATTGTTTGCGTGGAAGGCCATCATCGGGCGACGGCCGTGGCGTTGGCTGTCAAAAACAGACAGCCATTAAGACTTGGCGAGGACATGGCTATCGCTTTGTGTGAACTAGCTTCTAGCGAAGATAAGCTGTTAGATGAAATATTGGCAAAAGGTTCCCAGTGCCCAGATTAGCTTATGGAAATAATTGTTATAATTTTTTTAATTTTGTTGCTTCTGCTGATAGCGGTTGTTATGATGTTGTTTTTTTGGAGCACCTTAACTACCCGGGCACCTTTTATACCTGCGCCCAGAGAAATTTTACCGGCTATTGTTCAGGCGCTGGAGCTTAAAGAGGGGAGCACAGTTTACGATTTGGGTTGCGGCGACGGACGAGTGTTAGAGGCTTGTTGGAGGAAGCAGCCACAAATTAAATACGCGGGACTGGAAAAAGACTGGCTACCTTTTTGGTTGGCCAAGTGGCGCTTGCGCCAGAATAAAGACATAAAAATCATCCGGCAGAATTTTTTAAAACGCGACCTATCCGATGCCACTCATATTTTTTTATATCTATTTCCGGAAGTAATGGATCAGTTGTTGCTTAAATTTGAAAAAGAATTGCGGCCCGGCACTAGAGTTATTTCTTGCAGTTTCCGTTTCAGTCGCAAAGAGCCAATCAGTCGGATTGACTTGCATCGGTCCAAAGAATTGCTGGGAAGGGACCTACATGTTTACGAATTTTAAAACAAGACATTAACTCTTTATTTTAAAAAAAGGGGGTTGAGGAAGATGAAAAGCGAGAAGCTATACGAGAAGCCGATTATTGAGAAAATGAAAAAAATGGATTTTCCTTTGAGGATTATCCAATCGCAGACCGGCCAGGCGATTTGCAGACAGTGTTCATCTTGCCACAGTTGCTGTTAGGCAACAAAAAAAGGGAGATAATTAATTTATCATCCCTTTTATCTTTGGGAGCAAATATTGACAGATATTATTTTCTGTGTTAATCTTGTTTATTAAGACTCTGGTTGGTTTTTTAACATCACGTAAAAAGAGGAGGTGAGAAAATTGAAGATTTTGGTGACGGGGACGGGCATCACCGGTAAAAGCACATTTCGCCGGAAGTTGGTCAAGCAGTTGCGCACCATGGGTCTAGTTGTTGAGCATTTTGACGCGGACTGTTTTCAGGAATTACGTCATCCGGCGGATATTGATTGTTTGAAAGAAAGGCCCGAAGTTTTTTCGGACAGCGTGGCTTATGTGATTGAGGATATTCACGGACCGATTCCAAAAAAAGCGACTCTGCCGATTGAAGACTACGATTTTATCTTTTATCTGAAACCTTCTTTTTTTCACCACTTATTTTTCTGGCTGGATAGATTGCCAAAATGGTTTCGGGCCGGTGTTTTTAGTTGGGAGCAAGGTAAGGGATGGAAGGGGACGGGTAAACCAAGAGACTGGCGAAATGTTTGGCCAATCGCCAAAATAGTCTTCCGCGATGCTATCAGCTGGAGAAAGTGGATTGCGGAAGATCTGGCCATTCTTTGCTCTTTGAAATTCAAAATTGTGGAATCATCTTGGGCCAAAGATGGTCCGCAGTTCAGGG